>NZ_JBQQXJ010000005.1:0-302919 GCF_052266595.1 Antarctobacter jejuensis
AGATCATGTTCGGAAGACTCAAGGACTGGAGGCGTGTGGCCACCCGATATGACCGGTGCCCGAAGGTCTTCTTTTCGGCCATCGCCCTCGCCGCCCTCGTCATCTACTGGTTATGAATCCTGACCCTAGCGTGGACACAAGCCCGAGGCAAACTCAAAGCGTTCTGGGACGTTTGTGACCGAATAGAGGAACGGCCGTTCGCTGCACCCAGACGAACTGGAAGGGAGGGCTAAAAGCCGACTTTGCTGCCGAGCCTTCCATGTCAAATCGAAAGCGCCTCGGCTGCACCGCGGACTGTGTCAGGACCTTGTTTTCAGGCGCTCAACGCAGCGACGCTTGCGTCCAGATAATCCGGTGCCCGCCCCTAAAACGGCGCGGGCGCGCGGAATTTCAGGCCCTTGCCGCTTTCGGGATGGTTCAGGCGCAGTTCCTCGGCGTGCAGCATCATGCGCGGGTATTGGTCGGCGGTTTCGGGGGCGTAGAGCGTGTCGCCAAGGATCGGGTGGCCCAGCGCCAGTGTGTGAACGCGCAACTGGTGGCTGCGGCCCGTGTGGGGGAAGAGGCGCACGCGGGTTTCCTCGTCCGTGGCTTTCAGCACCTTCCAGCCGGTCAGCGCCGGTTTGCCGGTCTCATGGCAGACCATCTGGCGCGGACGGTTCGGCCAGTCGACGATCAGCGGCAGGTCGATCTCTCCGCTTGCGGGCTGCAGCCGCCCGTGCAGGCGGGCGAGGTAGGTCTTTTTCGTCTTTCGGGTCTCGAACTGGTTTCCAAGGTGGCGCTGCGCGTGGGGCGTCAGGGCAAAGACCATGACGCCGCTGGTATCGCGGTCCAGCCGGTGCACGAGGCGCACCGTGGGAAAGGCCTTTTCCAGCCGTGTCAGCAGGCAGTCCTGCAGATCCTCGCCCTTGCCCGGCACGGACAGGAGACCGGCGGGTTTGTCGACAAGCAGGAGGTCGCTGTCTTCGTGCAGAACGGGGATGTCGCCAGAGGGCGGATTGTAGTCAGAAGCCATGCCCCCATGTGGCAAGCCACGGGGCCATGCGCAACCCCACCCCGCCGGTCCGAGCGGCACGACAGGACATCGTGACGATCAGAGCGGCGGGGGTGGGCCGCGTTCAGACCTTTACGCGCTCGGACTTGGGGTCATAGAGCGGCTTCAGCGAGGGCGTCGCCTTGACCCGTGTGCCGGCGACGTCGATTTCGTAGTTCGAGGCAAGGACGTCTTGTGCGCTTTCGCCCTTGCAGGGGACATAGCCAAGGCCGATCGCCCCGCCCAGCGTGTGGCCGTAGGCGCCGGATGACAGGTAACCGACGATCTGGCCGTCCCGCAGGATCGGCTCATTGTGATAGACCAGCGGTTCGGGGTCTTGCAGTTGGAACTGCAGCAGGCGCTTTTCCAGCCCGGCCTCTTTTTTCGCCAGCACCGCGTCGCGGCCGATGAAGTGGGGCTTGGCGGTCTTGACGGCAAAGCCCAGCCCCGCCTCCAGCACGTGATCTTCGCAGGTGATGTCATGGCCGAAGTGGCGGAAGGCCTTTTCGGCGCGGCATGAGTCCATGACGTGCATGCCGCAGAGCTTCAGCCCATGCGCCTGACCGGCCTCCCAGAGGGTGTCAAAGACATGTTGGCCCATGTCGGCGCCAACATAGACCTCCCACCCCAGTTCGCCGACATAGGTGACGCGGTGGACGCGGGCGCGGCCCATGCCGATTTCGATCTCCTGCGCGGTGCCAAAGGGGTTTGTGTCGTTGGTGAAATCATTGGGCGAAACCGCTTGCAGCACCTCGCGCGCCTTTGGTCCCATGACGGCCAGCACGCCCTCACCCGCCGTGACATCCGTGATGACCACGTTGCGGTCCCCCAGATGGCGGCGCAGCCATGTTTCATCGGCGCGGCGCGTGGCGGCGGGGGTGACGACAAGGTAGGCGGTTTCCGACAGGCGAGTGACGGTGACATCGGCCTCGATCCCGCCGCGGCTGTTGAGGAACTGGGTGTAGACGATCTTGCCCGCGGGCACGGACATGTCGGCCCCGCAGACATGGTTCAGAAAGGCCTCGGCATCGCGGCCTTCGACGCGCAGCTTGCCGAAGGAGGACATGTCGTACATGCCGACGTTTTCGCGGATGGCGCGGTGTTCCTCGGCCGAGTTGTCGAACCAGTTCTGGCGGCCCCAGCTATAGCGGTATTCGCGGTCCTGACCCTCGCGCGCGAACCAGTTGGCGCGTTCCCATCCCGCCAGTTCGCCAAAGACCGCGCCACGGTCGGCCAGCCGGTCATGGAAGGGCGAGCGGCGCAGGCCGCGTGCGGTGACTTTTTGCTTGAAAGGAAAGTGGTCGTCGTAGAGCAGGCCCAGCGTTTCCGAGACGCGCGCGGCGAGGTAGCTGGTGTTGGTCTGGAATCCCTGCGCGCGGGCGATATCCACGTCACCGAGGTCAAAGGGTTTCTCGCCGTCGTTCATCCATTGCGCCAGCGCCATGCCCGCGCCGCCCGCCGACTGGATCCCGATGGAGTTGAAACCCGCCGCCACCCAGACGTTTTCACGCCCCGGACAGAGGCCCATGTAATAGGCGTTGTCGGGGGTAAAGCTTTCCGGGCCGTTGAAGAAGGTATGAATGCCTGCCTCACCCAGCATCGGCATCCGGTGGACCGCGTTTTCAAGGATCGGTTCGAAGTGGTCGAAATCCTCGGGCAGCTGGTCGAATTCAAAGTCCTTGGGGATACCGTTCAGCGCCCAGGGCTTGGCGCCCGGCTCAAACGCGCCCAGCATCATCTTGCCAGCGTCTTCCTTGTAGTAGGCGCATTCATCGGGCACGCGAAGGACCGGCAATTGGGTCAGCCCGGCGATGGGCTCGGACACGATGTAGAAGTGTTCGCAGGCCTGCAGGGGCACGTCCGTGCCCAGCATCCGGCCCACCTCTCGGCCCCACATGCCGGCGCAGTTGACCACGTGATCGGCGTCGATAGTGCCCGAGGTGCCATCCTCTGCCTCCCAGTGCACCTGGGTGATCCGCTCTCCAACGGTGGTGACGCCGGTGGCCTTGGTGCGTTCGGCCACGGTGGCGCCGCGCTGGCGCGCGCCCTTGGCCATGGCGAGCGCGATATTGGCCGGGTCGCCCTGCCCGTCCTTGGGCAGGTAAACGCCGCCCAGGACGCCGTCGGTGTTGAGATGGGCGTATTTCGATTTGATCTCTGCCGTGTCGATCTCATCGATCTCGACCCCGAAGGCGCGGGCCATGGCGGCCTGACGGCGCAGTTCCTCATGGCGTTCGGCGGTCAGGGCGACGGTGATCGAGCCGACGCGCTTGAAGCCGGTGGCGACGCCGGTTTCCGCCTCGAGGTTGCCGTAGAGTTCCTGGCTGTACTTGGCCAGACGCGTCATGTTCGCGGTGGCGCGCAGCTGGGCGATCAGGCCCGCGGCATGCCATGTGGTGCCGGAGGTGAGCTGCTTGCGCTCCAGCAGGACCACGTCGGTCCAGCCAAGTTTCGTCAGGTGATAGGCAAGCGAACAGCCGATGACGCCGCCGCCGATGATGACGGCGCGGGCTTTGGCGGGAAGGGGCATGGCGGTATCTCCGGTCTCGGATCTTGGTGCGTCGGTCAGGCGCTGGTTTGCGTATTTTGAAAGAGAAGAAGCGTCAGGTGATGTCATGCCCGGCGGCGCGCAGGCGGCGGGCGATTTCGGCGATATGAGCGGGGTTGGTTTCGCAGCAGCCGCCAATGATGGTGGCCCCCATGTCGACCCAGTTCATCGCGTGGTCGGCATAGGTGGCGGGGGTCATGTCCTCACGCGCCTTGAGGTCGTCCGCCGTGGTGCCGCCCTGGATAAAGGCCTTGGTCAGGATGGTGAAGGCATTGGCATAGGCGCCGAAGGGAACACCGGATTTGGACAGGGCGTCGAGGGCTGCGGCCATGGCCTCGGGCGCCGAGCAGTTGGCAAGGACGGCATCGGCCTCTGCGGCGATCCTGGCGGCCTCTGCAACCGGCTCGCCCGAGCGCAACAGGCTGCCATCCTCGTCGTCGACGGTGAAGGCCAGCCAGACCGGTTTGTCGGTGGTGCGGCCCGCGGTGAGGCAGGAGCGGGCAGCGTCAAGCGAGGCGATGGTTTCGAAGATCAGCAGATCTGCGCGGGGGGCGAGGATATCCGCGACTTCGGCGTAGAGCGGGACGGCGATGGCCTCTTCGGGGTGCAGGTCGGCGCGGTAGCTGGCCCCCAGCGGGCCGATGGAACCCGCGATGCGGGAGCGGCCACGCACGGCCTCTGCCTCGTCCAGGGCGGCGATATGCAGCGCCTCCAGCTGGTCTTCCATGTTCTCAAGCTCGACGCCTTCGGGCGCGTAGTGATTGCTGGTCCCGCCTTTCAGCCGGTCACGGTGGATGGCGTAGGTGTTGGTGGTGGCCACCGTGGCGCCCGCGTCGGCGTAGTCGCGGTGTACCTCGGCCACGAGGCCGGGGCGGTCGATCATGACCTGCGTCGACCAGAGCGGCGAGGCGGGCTGGCCATGGCGGCGGATCAGTTCCTGCCCCATGCCGCCGTCAAGTAGAGTGATCTTCGTCATAGGTTGGCCTCCCTTGCCAAATCACGACTTCCAAGAAGGATCGCGGCGCCGATCATCAGGCAGCCGGACACGCGGGACAACATCCGCCCCGACAGACGCAGCGGCCCGGACAGAACACGAGCCGCGGCAAAGCCCCAGAGGATCAGGATCACCCCATCGACCAGCAGATAGGTTCCCCCCAGCAATATCAGCTGTGGCAGAACGGGCGCTGCCGGGTCGATGAATTGCGGAAAGAGCGCACCGAAAAACACCACCGCATAAGGATTGGCCGTAGAAGTGAGAAACCCCTGCCGGAACAGCACCCGACGGCTTGCAAGCGGGGCCGCCCCGGGGCGGTCGGCCAAGGGCGCACGCAGGATCATGCTGATGCCGATCCAAAACAAATAGGCCACCCCGGCCCATTTCACCCACCCCAGAAAGCTGGCCGAGGCCGCGATCACCGCGACCAGACCAAACCCGGCGGCAGTCATCTGAAGCACGTTTGCGCTCAGGTCTCCGGCCACGGTCCACAGGCTGCGCCGCAGGCCGTGTTGCAGGCTGTTGGACATGATCAGCAACTGGCTGGTGTCCGGCGGCGTTGCAAAAAAGGCCGCCAGTGCCGCCAGATAGATCAGGTAGGCCTCGACGGTCATGCCCGCAGTCTTTCGTTTTGCGGATCCCAGAGGGGCTGATCCTCTTGCACCACGGCGCGGCATTTCTGGCCGTAGATGTCGATTTCGAGTTCCGTGCCCGGCACCGCCAGATCGGCGCGCACCATGCCCAGCGCGATGGAGGCGTTCACGCGATAGCCCCAGGCGCCGGATGTGGTTTCGCCCACGACCTCACCGCCATGTGACAGGGTCGACATGTAGGGGGCGTCGGCCTCACCCGCGTCGACCACCAGAGTGACAAAGCGTTTCTTCGCGCCCTGCTGTTTTTCGGACATGAGGGCCGCCTTGCCAGGGAAATCCTGCGGCTTGTCGAGCTTGACGAAACGGTCAAGACCGCCCTCGAACAGGGTGTAGTCGGTCGACAGGTCGCCCTTCCACGCGCGGTATCCCTTTTCGATGCGCAGGCTGTTCAGCGCGTACATGCCAAAGGGTTTCAACCCGTGCGGCTGACCGGCGGCCATCAGGGCGTCATAGACGTCGGCGGTTTCGCCGATCTTGGAATGCACCTCCCATCCCAGTTCCCCGGCAAAGGAGACGCGGACCAGTTGCACCCAATGACCTGCGATCTGTGCGGACTGGTGGGTCAGCCAAGGCAGGCTGAGGTCCGCATCGGTGACGGCGGCAAGGATGGCGCGGGATTTCGGCCCGGTGAGGATATGGCAGGAGAAATCCCGCGTCATGTCGATGAGGGTGAACTGCGCATCTTTTGGCAGGTGGCGCTGAAGCCATTCGAAATCATGCCACTGGGCGGTGGCCGCCGTGATGAGGAAGAAATCTTCTTCATCCAGCCGCATGGCGGACATTTCGGTGACGATGCGGCCGCGGGTATCGGCAAAGTACAACAGGCCGATGCGCCCCACCTTGGGGATGCCACCGGTGCAGAGGCCGCGCAGGAATTCCGCAGCACCCGCGCCCCGCAGGCGATAGCGGGAGAAGCCGGGCAGATCGAGGATGCCGGCGGCGTCGCGCACGGCCTCACATTCCTCGCGCACCCGCGCCTCCCACGGGCCGGAGCGGCCCCAGGTGTGGGTCGCCTCCAGCGAGGTGTCGTCGCCCGACTTGGCATACCAGTTCGCCCGCTCCCAGCCGTTGTAGGCGCCCATGACGCCGCCAAGGTTGCGGATGCGGTCATGCACGGGCGACAGTTTCTTGTCGCGCGCGGCGGGCCATTCGTGGTGGGGGAAGTGCATGGCGTATTCGTTGCCGTAGACCTCCATCCCCTTCTGATTGCAGTAGTCCTGATCGGTGTAATCGGTGTAGCGGCGGGGATCGACGGCCCACATGTCCCATTCGGTCTGGCCGTCGACGATCCATTCGGCCAGCACCTTGCCCGCGCCACCGCCCTGCGCGATGCCGAAGGTAAAGACGCAGGCCTCGAAGGCATTTTTGACGCCGGGCATGGGGCCGATCAGCGGCAGGCCGTCGGGGGCGTAGGGGATGGGGCCGTTGATGACCCGGCCCACGCCAGAGGTTGCCATCAGAGGCACACGTTCCATCGCATCGGCGACGATATCCTCGATCCGGTCAAGATCGTCGTTCCACAGCTGGAACGAGAAATCGTCGGGCATCGGGTCATCCTGCGTCATCCAGTGGCCACGGCAGTTCGGCTCATAGGGGCCAAGGTTGAAGCCGTGCTTTTCCTGCCGCAGGTAATAGGACACATCGACATCGCGCAGCAGCGGCAGCTTGCCGCCGTGCTCCTTGGACCATGCCTCGATCTCGGGGATTTCCTCGGTCAGCAGGTATTGGTGGGACATGACCATCATCGGCACGGTGCGCCCACCGTAGGGTTTGAACCATTCACCGACGCGCTGCGCGTAGTAACCGGCGGCGTTGACCACATAGTCACAGGCTATGTCGCCCTTTTCGGTGTGCACGATCCATGTCCCGTCGTCTTTCTGGGTGACGCCGGTAGCGGGGCAGAAGCGGATGATCTTGGCCCCCATGTCCCGCGCGCCCTTGGCCAGCGCCTGCGTCAGCTGCGCCGGGTCGATGTCACCATCGGTGGGGTCATAGAGCACGCCTTCGAGGTCGTGGGTTTCAAGGAAGGGATAACGTTCCTTGGCCTGTTCCGGGGTCCAAAGCTCCATCTCGATGCCCTGATAGCGGCCCATGGAACAGGCGCGCTGGAACTCCTGCATTCGCTCCTTGGTATGCGCCAGCCGGATCGAGCCGGACTGGTGGTAGTTCATCGGATAGTCGACCTCTTCGCCAAGGCGGGCATAGAGCTCGGTCGAATACCGCTGCATGTTCATGATCGACCAGGAGGTCGAAAAGGTCGGGACGTTGCCCGCCGCGTGCCAGGTGGAACCGGCGGTCAGTTCGTTCTTTTCCAAGAGGACGCAATCGGTCCAGCCCTTCTTGGCCAGATGGTACAGCGAAGACGTGCCGACCGCGCCGCCGCCGATGATGACCACGCGGGCCTGTGTTGGAAAATCGGACATGTTCGCCTCCCCTGTTTCAGCGTTTCTGCGGAACATTGTCCGCGATGTCATAGTAGTCGCCCTTGTCGGCGGTGAAGATGTGCTTTTCGAGCGTGATGCCGGTGGGCGCGTCCAGCGCGCCGAGGGCAAAGCTGATCGTGTCCTCGGCATGGGCCTGCCAGAACAGGAAGCTGCCGCAGGTCGGGCAGAAACCGCGCTGCGCCTCTGGGCTGCTGTGGTACCAGCGCACATTGCCGGTGATCGTCAGCGCAACCTTGGGCACATAGGCCGAGGCCCAGAGATGCCCCGACTGGCGGCGGCACTGGCCGCAGTGGCAGACACTGGCCCCTTGCGGGGGTGCATCCGTCTGAAAGGTGATGGCGCCGCAGAGGCAGTGGCCCTTGGTCATGGCGGGGTCCCTCAATAGACCGGGGGCGCGATCACCCAGATCGCGACGGCCGGTTCGTCATAGGGGTTGGCCCAGCGGAACGGCTCTCCGCGGATGCGGAAGCTGTCGCCGGGGTGAATGGTAAAGCGGTCCTCGCCGATGGTCAGGTCGAGGCGGCCGGAGATGACATAGCCCACCTCTTGCGTCGGGCGGGTGACGGTCTCACCGATCTCGGACCGCGGCTCAAACGTGGAATGCACCATTTCGAAATCATCGGTCAGGTCTGGCGAGAGCAGTTCCTCGACCAGCCCGGTGATATGCGAGCCGATGGGACGGCGGGTGCCCTTGCGGACGATGCGGCCCGCCTCTGGCCCAGCGGTGGTTTCGTGCTGGGCCAGCATGGAGACAGAGACCTCCAGCGCCTCTGCCATGTGGCGCAGGTCGGTGATGGAGGGTTCCGAGAGATCACGCTCGACCTGGCTGAGCCAGCCGACGGAGCGGCCCAGCCGATCCGCAAGCTGTTGCAGCGTCAGCCCACGCGTGCGTCGCAGCGCGCGCAGGTCGGCGCCGAGCGTCTTGGGCAGGGGTTGCGGGTGCGACATGATCCGAGTCGTGAAAAATTGCGTTCGAATTTCACGCTGCCACGGGCGCGTGAAATTTCAAAGCATTTTTTCACGCGTTCAGGCCGCGTCGTGAAACACCTTGTCGAGGATGCCCTGCAAGGCGGCAGCGTCCTCTTGGGTGAAGGCATCAGGCTGATTGCTGTCGATGTCAAAGACGGCGAGCAGCCGGCCCGCGCCGTCGCGCACTGGCAGCACGATTTCGGACCGGGTCGAACTGGCGCAGGCGATGTGGCCCGGAAAGGCGTCGACGTCGGCGACCAGCTGCACCTCACCCGTACGGGCGCAAGCGCCGCAAACCCCACGAGAGAAGGGGATCACGAGGCAGCCGTGGCCGCCCTGATAGGGTCCGATCTTGAGCAGTTCGGGTGCGACCACGCGGTAGAAGCCGGTCCAGTCGAACCGGTCATCAGCATGGTGAACCTCGCAGGCGACGGTCGCCATGAGCGCGACGGCGTCGGTTTCGCCCTCGGCCAGAGCGGCGATGGTTTTGGTCAGGGTCGTGTAATCAACTGTCATGGGGTGTCCCTGGCAAGGTCGGGAGCGAGGGGCCAGCCCCTCGCTCCCCGAGGTATTTTCAGCCCAAAGAAACATGGGCCGTGGACATGGTCAGATCCGTTCGATGGCGATGGCCGTGCCTTCGCCGCCGCCGATGCAGATCGCCGCCACGCCGCGTTTCAGCCCGCGTTTCTCCAGCGCGTTGAGAAGCGTGACGATGATCCGCGCGCCGGAGGCCCCGATGGGATGGCCCAAGGCGCAGGCGCCTCCGTTCACGTTCACGATATCTCTTGGCAGGCCCATTTCCTTCATGAAGGCCATGGGAACCACGGCGAAGGCCTCGTTCACCTCCCAGAGGTCCACATCGCCCTTTTTCCAGCCGATACGGTCCAGCAGCTTTTGCGCAGCGGGGATCGGGGCGGTCGGGAACAGGGAGGGCGCATGGGCGTGAGAGGCATGACCGAGGATGCGCGCCCGCGGCGTAGCCCCCGACGCCACCGCGGCATCCAGCGTCGAGAGCACCAGCGCCGCCGCCCCGTCGGAGATCGACGAAGAGTTGGCCGCCGTCACGGTGCCGCCCTTGCGAAAGGCCGGTTTCAGCATCGGGATCTTTTCCGGGCGCGCCTTGCCCGGCTGTTCATCGGTGGTGATCACCTCTTCGCCGTGCCGCATGTGCAAGGTGACGGGCGTGATCTCATCGGCGAAGGCGCCGGAGCGCTCCGCGTCCAGCGCATTTGACAGCGAGGCCAGCGCGTATTGGTCCTGCGCCTCGCGGGTGAACTGGAACGCCTCGGCGCAGTCTTCGGCGAAGGTGCCCATCAGGCGGCCCTTGTCATAGGCGTCTTCGAGCCCGTCGAGGAACATGTGATCCACCACCTGGCCGTGGCCGATTCGCGCGCCGCCGCGCATATTGGGCAGGAGGTAGGGCGCGCGGGTCATCGATTCCATGCCCCCCGCAACGATGGTTTGAGCATCGCCCAGCGCCAGCCGGTTGAAGGCCAACATCGCCGCCTTCATGCCTGATCCGCACATCTTGTTCAGGGTTGTGGCGGGCACCTCTTCGCCCAGCCCGGCGGCGAAACCGGCCTGACGCGCGGGGGCCTGTCCCTGCCCGGCTGGCAGAACGCAGCCCATCAGCAGTTCATCCACCGCCGGTTTGCCCGCCTGCGCCAGCGCCGCGCGGATCGCGTCGCCGCCCAGGGCAGAGGCATCCCGTTCCGCAAAGATCCCCTGAAACCCGCCCATCGGCGTCCGGGATGCCCCGGTGATCACAACCTGTTCCATGCAAATGCCTCCATGTCTTGGCTCCTGCATACAGAATGGTAAGGATTGCCGTCTAGGTTCCATCGCAATCGGAAGAGCGAGGACCGCATGGAACTGATCACCCATTCCCTAAACGGCGTCGATGTCATCACCGTCGATGCCAGCCGGATCGACGCCTCCGTGGCGATCCAGTTCAAGGACCGCATGCGCGAGGTTCTGGCGGTGGAAAAGCCGCGGCATATCCTGGACCTGCACCGGGTCGATTTCATCGATTCGAGCGGTTTGGGCGCGATCGTGGCCGCGATGAAGCTGATGCCCAAGGGCGGAAAGCTGGAACTCGCCGGATTGACCCCCGCCGTGGACAAGGTGTTCCGAATGACCCGGATGGATTCGATCTTTGCGATCCACCCATCGACCGACGCGGCAATCGCCGCCAGTGCCTGATCCCAGAAGGGAGTGCGCGCATGCATGCTGAACGGCTGGACGATGGCATCTTTGTCATCACCTGTGAAATGGACAGCACGCCGGACGATGTCACCAAAACACTGCATGCCATTAACCGGATGCTGGCCGAAGAGGACAGCCGCCCGCCCCCGGAGTCGAGCTGGGAGCTGGTGGTGGCAGAAGTTCTCAACAACATCGTGGAACATGCCTATCAGGATCGGGCCGACGGCCGGATCATCCTGACCCTGCGGTTCAGGAAGGACAGGCTGAAGGTGCGGTTCACGGACTTTGGCCGCCCGATGCCAAGCGGCACGCCGCCCGCGGGCGAACAGGCCGACCTGACAGTCGCGACCGAAGACCTGCCCGAAGGCGGGTTCGGCTGGTTCCTGATCCGCTCCCTGACGGAGGATCTGTCCTATTGTCGGGAAAAGGACAGCAATCACCTGACCCTGTCGATCCCTCTCTGATCCCTCTCAGATCCGGCGCCAGATCTGCGGTCAGATCCGCTGTCGAATCTCCTGTCGACTGTCCCGACCGTGCCCCCGATTGGGGACGGGCACAGAGGCTGTTGCGAAGCGCCGATTTTCATCAAATCCGAACAATGTCCAACTGCCGTCAAATGGACCTGCGCGCGCCCAATTCATGCCCGGTTTCACCGCCAAGCTCTGTCTTGTAGCTGCATATGGCTTCCCTCGGCGTCGCGCAAATTTAGCCCCCACCCAGTGCGCGGCGCCGAGGCTCTTCCCCTCCCCCCTGAACATCATGCATCCCCTGCGCCCGGTCTTTCCCGGAAGCGTCACGCAATCACCCGACGCGGTCCACATTTCCGCCGTGATTGAGCGGCAGAGTGGATCCTGTAGCTGCATATGGCTTCCCTCGGCGCCGCGCGTATCTAGCCCCCACCCAGAGCGCGGCGTCGAGGACCTTTCCCCCCTGATTGACCTTGCCCGCCGCACCACTATTCTCGCCTCGATCAAGAGGAGAGCAGACAGATGCGCGATTTTCACAAACCCGGACGCTCAGCCGTCATGGCGCTCAACGGCCTGTGTGCGACCTCGCACCCTCTGGCGGCGCAGGCCGCGGTCGACGTTCTGCGCAATGGTGGCAACGCGATGGACGCGGCCATCGCGGGCGCGGTGATTCTGGGCCAGGCGGAACCGGCGATGACCGGGCTGGGGGGCGACCTGTTTGCGCTGGTGTCCCCCGCGGGCGGGGATGAAGTGATCGCGGTCAACGGCTCGGGCCGCGCGCCCGCCGCCGCCAGCGCCGAGGCGCTTCGGGCCGCGGGGCATGAGACCGTCCCACCCAAAAGCGCCTTTGCCGTCACGGTGCCGGGGGCGGTGGATGCGTTTTGCACCATGTCCGAGCGCTGGGGCCGGTTGGGGCTGGCCGACAGCCTTGCGCCGGCGATCCGCTACATGGAGGACGGCATTCCGGTCGCCCCTCGGGTCGCCTTTGACTGGCATCACAACTGGGAGGCGCTGCAGGGCGCGGCGCGCCAGCATTATCTGCACGGCGGCGCGGCCCCGAAGGTGGGCGAGGTGTTCCGCCTGCCCGGCAATGCCGAGGTTCTGCGCCGGGTCGCGGCGCAGGGGCGTGACGGGTATTACACCGGCGAGGTGGCCGAGGATATGTGCGCCGCGCTGAACGCGGCGGGCGGGCTGCATACGCTGGAGGATTTCGCCGCCACCGCCTGCACCATCGGAGAGCCGCTGTCGGGCAGTTACAAGGGGCGCGACCTGCTCGAGCATCCGCCCAACGGTCAGGGAGTGACGGCGCATCTGCTGCTGAACATCCTGTCGAATTTCGATCTGGCGGCGATGGATCCCTTTGGGGCCGAACGGGCGCATATCGAGGCGGAGGCGGCGAAGCTGGCCTATGACGCGCGCAACCGGTTCCTGGCCGATCCCGCCTATATGACCCGGCTGGACCACCTGAAAAGCCCCGAGACGGCGGCGCGGCTGGCGGCGCTGATCGATCCGGGGCGGGCGATGGCCTCGGCCAGCAGCCTGTCCGAAGAGGTGCACCGCGAGACGATCTATATCACCGTGGTGGATCGCGACCGGATGGCGGTCTCGCTGATCTATTCGATCTTCAACAGCTTCGGGTCGGGCATCGCGTCGGAGAAATTCGGCATCCTGTTCCAGAACCGTGGCGCGGGCTTTACCCTGGCCGAGGGGCATCCGAACGAGATGGCGGGCGGCAAGCGGCCGATGCATACGATCATCCCCGGCATGCTGTGCGATGGCGGGCGGGTCACCATGCCCTTTGGGGTGATGGGCGGGCAGTATCAGCCCAACGGGCACGCGCGCGTACTGACCAACATGATCGATTACGGGATGGATCCGCAGGCGGCGCTGGATGCGCCGCGGAGCTTTGCCGAGAATGGCAAGCTGAAGCTGGAGCGGGGCTATCGTGAGGAGGTCTTTGCCGAGCTGGCCGAGAAGGGCCATGACATCATGGTGCCCGAAGAGCCGATCGGTGGCGCGCAGGCGATTTACATCCATGAAAACGGCGTTCTGGAGGGGGCTTCGGACCCGCGCAAGGATGGCTGCGCGATCGGGTACTGAGGGGTGTGTCCACGCGTGGACAGCTTAGGGGGAATGCCAGATCAATGGGTTACAGGCGCGATTTCACCAATTGTTAAGCTTTGACCCCTTGTAGGGTGCGCAGTCATTGCGCACCCGGCCCGGCCAATACGTCAGTAGGAATACTGCGCGTAGATCTTGGTCAGGTCGCCGTTCCAGTCGCCGTGGTAATGCTCCAGCAGCTCATCCGAGGGCACCTTGCCGCTTTCGACGCTTTCCTTGAGCGCGTTCAGGAAGTGGGTCTCATCGGGGACAAGCCCCCCTGCCCCGGCGCGGGCACGGGACACAAGGCCCGCCTCTGCGATTTCCAGAACCTGACGCGACAGATCGTGCATGTTGATGTCGCCGACCTGCGCCTGAAGACCGTCGCGGGTGGCGGCAAGGCGCAGCGCCTCGCGGGTGTCCGCGTCCCAGCCCTTGGCCAGATCCCATGCCGCGTCCAGCGCGGTCTGGTCATACATCAGGCCAACCCAGAGCGCGGGCAGCGCGCAAAGCCGCCGCCACGGGCCGCCGTCCGCGCCGCGCATTTCGATGTATTTCTTCATCCGCGCGTCGGGGAAGGCGGTGGTCAGGTGGTCGGCCCAGTCCGACAGGGTGGGCGTCTCACCGGGCAGCGCGGGCAGCTTGCCTTCCATGAAATCGCGGAAGGACATGCCCAGCGCATCCACATAGACGCCATCGCGGTAGACGAAATACATCGGCACATCGAGCGCGTAGTCGACCCAAGCCTCGAACCCGAAACCGTCCTCAAACACGAAGGGCAGCATGCCGGTGCGGGAATCGTCCAGCGTTTCCCAGATCTGCATTCGCTTGGATTTCACGCCGACGGGCTTGCCCTCGAAGAAGGGCGAATTGGCGAACAGCGCGGTGGCGACGGGCGACAGGGCAAGGGCCACGCGCATCTTTTGCACCATGTCCGCCTCTGACGCGAAATCGAGGTTCACTTGCACGGTGCAGGTGCGGCGCATCATCTGTTTGCCCGTGGTGCCCACCTTGTCCATGTAGGCATCCATCAGCTTGTACCGGCCCTTGGGCATGAGGGGCATTTCCTCATGCGTCCAGATCGGGGCCGCGCCCAGACCGATGAAGCCGACGCCGATCTCATCGGCGATGTCCTTGACCTGCCGCAGGTGTTCGTTCACCTCGTCACAGGTCTGGTGGATGGTTTCCAGCGGTGCGCCCGACAGTTCCAGCGCCCCGCCCGGTTCGAGGCTGACGTTGGCCCCGTCCTTGGTCAGACCGATGATATGGCCGCCTTCGGACACCGGATCCCAGCCGTGGCGGTCGCGCAGCCCCTCCAGCACGGCGCGAATCGAGCGGTCGCCGTCATAGGGCAGCGGTTTCAGCGTGTCCTTGCAGTAGCCGAATTTCTCATGCTCTGTGCCGATGCGCCAATCGTCCTTGGGCTTGCAGCCCGAGGCGAGGTATTCCGCCAGCTGTTCACGGGATTCGATCGGTCCGCCGCCGGATTGAGGGATGGACATGGGGGGTACTCCGGGTCTGCTCGCCGTTCTGGGGTTACGTGTTGGCGTCAATCCGCGGGGCTGTCAATGCAAGCGACGTGTGGTGTCGCGCACAGAAGGCGCGCGCCAGATGACAACCCGGTGCGCCGCGCCCTCTTGCATCTGGCGCAGCATGTGTTCGGTGCGGATGCCCGGCAGGTTGGCGAAGGCGTCAAAAAGCTGATCCGCACCCTTGGCCGTCAGCGGAATGGCCAGCGCCTCTTGTCCCGGTGCGTGCAACAGCCAGACAGGCGGTTCAGAGGTGGGATCGAGGGTCAGCGCGGTCAGCGCCTCAAGGTCGATGATGCCACCGGAGAGCGGGCCGAAATAGCTGATCCGGCGTTCGACGATCTGCACGACGCCGGGACCGCCATCGCCCTGACGAAAGCGCCCGCGCTGAATGCCGGTAAAGACAAGCGCAATCCCGATCGCAAGGACAAGGTAGCCGATCCAGTGCAAGAGCCCGCCGCCGGTGAAAAAGCCCCAGTAGACGCCCAGCGCCATGACGGCGAGGCCGATCAGCGCCTCTTGCCACTGACGGATGGTTTTCATGGCCTCGGGGCGGATCATGTGGGATCGCCCAGCGTGATCGCCGCGCGCAGGAGCGCGACGCGATAGGCGCCGATATGGTCGAACCCGATACGTTCATAGCTGTGGGCGGCGGATTCGGACGCGGCAAAGAGGATCGCGGTGGTGATGCCCTGCCCTGCGGCCTCGGCCAGCAGGGCCTTGACCACGCGCCCGCCCCGGCCCTGCCGGCGCAGGCCTTTTGGGACATAGACGCCGCCCACCTGAACGGCGGTGCCCGCACGTGCATTGAAGGCCGCCATGGCGGTGGGCGTGCCATCCTCGATCAGCAGGCGCACGCGGGGCGAGCCGACGGCCTGCCCGGCGCGGGTCTGGGCGGCCTGCGCCAGATCGCCCGGCGGGGCGGTTTCGGTTTCCTGCATGTAGGCGGCGTACCATTCTGCCAGCAGGGGCACATCCGCTTCTGTCGGCGCGCGGATCTGATCCGGCGCGGTCAGGCCGGTGATCGACAGGCGGTAAAGCGGTTCGGCCCGGTTCAGGCCCCATGCGTCGTCAGGTACCGGCAGGGCGTCAAGGATGGTGCGCACCTGTGCGTCCTCTCCGGTCATGCCGTGCAGGGTGTAGCCCTTGAGCAGGTGGGCATAGGTCTGTGCCTCTGTCGCGGTGAGGCCGGGCAGCTGGCACATCAGGAAACCGCCGTTGGTGCAGCCGAAGACCCCGGTGATGCCGTCGCCGGTTTCGCGCAGGAAATAGCTGGTGGCGTTGCGGTGGGTGGTGTTGCCGATGCCGTGCACCTCGAGATTGCCCAGAAGGAACATCGAGGTTTCGATATGGGGGTCGAGGAAGGCGGCGATGGCGACGCTGTCCTCTGGCGTGGCCTTGCGGATCATTGCCAGTCTCCCAGTGTGGTCTGCCAGATCGTCAGCGCGGCCACGGCGGCGGTGTCGGCGCGCAGGATGCGCGGGCCAAGGGCGACGGGGTGGGCAAAGGGCAGCGTGTGCAGTTTGGTCCGCTCGGCCTCGGAGAAACCGCCCTCTGGTCCGATGAGGATGGCCCAGGGGCCGGGGGTCTGCGGCAGGGTGGCGGGCTGACCGGCGCGGCCTTCGTCGCAGAACATCAACTGACGGTCTGCGGGCCAGTCGGCCAGCAGGCGGTCGAGGCGGGTCAGGTCGGCAACCTCGGGGACGAAGGTGGCGCCGCATTGTTCGGCGGCCTCTGTGGCGTGGGCCTGCAGGCGGTCCTGCCGGATGCGTTCGGAATTGGTGAATTCGGTCTGCACGGGCAGGATGCGGCGGGCGCCCATCTCGACCGATTTTTCGACGATGAAATCGGTGCGCGCCTTTTTGATCGGCGCGAACAGCAGCCAGAGGTCGGGCGGCAGGCTTTGCGGGGCGGTCTGTTCGCGGCAGTCCAGCGTGCCGCCGCGCTTGCCCGCGTGGGTCACCTCGGCCCGCCATTCGCCGTCGGTGCCATTGAACAGGGCGACCTGCGCGCCGGTGGTCAGCCGCATCACGCCGAAGAGGTAATGCGCCTGCTCCCGCGACAGCGTCACCTGTTGTCCCCCGCTCAGGGGGTGCTCTACAAAGAGGCGGATTTTCGGCGTCATGAGGGGAACATATGTCCGGCGTGCAAGAGAGACCAGAGGCCGAAGGGCAGGTTCGTGACGCGGTGAAGGGCAATTGGGTCGACCATCATGCGCCGGAGTGGGCGCGCCCCTACCTGCGCCTCAGCCGGGCGGACCGGCCCATCGGCACATGGCTGCTGTTGCTGCCTTGCTGGTGGGGCTTGCTGTTGTCGATGGTGCATGACGGACAGGCGGGATGGTTCGACCTGTGGATCTTTGTCGGGTGCGGGATTGGCGCGGTGCTGATGCGCGGCGCGGGCTGTACGTGGAACGACATCACCGACCGGGACATCGACGGGTCGGTGGCGCGAACGGCCTCGCGGCCGATCCCATCGGGTCAGGTGACGGTGAAACAGGCGCTGGGATGGGCGGCGGTGCAATGCCTGATCGCGCTGGGGATCCTGCTGACCTTTCCGCCGATGGCCATCGCGCTGGGGGTGCTGAGCCTGTTGCCCGTCGCGGTCTATCCCTTTGCCAAGCGGTTCACATGGTGGCCGCAGGTGTTTCTGGGCATCGCCTTCAACTGGGGCGCGTTGCTGGCCTGGACGGCGCATAGCGGGCAGCTGGAGCTGCCGGCCGTGCTGCTGTATCTGGCGGGCATGGCGTGGACGCTGTTCTATGACACGATCTATGCCCACCAGGACAAGGAAGACGACGCACTGATCGGGGTGAAATCCACCGCGCGGCTGTTCGGCGAGGAGACGCCGAAATGGCTGCGCAGATTCCTTGTGCTGACTGTCGGGCTGATGGGGCTGGCCATCGTGATGGCCGCACCGGACGGCAACCTTTTGGCGCTGATCCTGATGATCGCGGGCCCCTGGGCGATGGGCTGGCACATGGTCTGGCAGATGCGCCGGTTGAAGATGGAGGATTCCGACCGGCTGCTGGAACTTTTCCGATCCAACCGCGACGCGGGCCTGCTGCCCGTGCTGTTTTTCGCCGTCGCGCTGATCGCCTGATTGCGAAGGCCCGCGTGCTTTCGTATCTGGTGTAAAAATAACAAGGAAAACATGCGCCCATGCGGCTGTCCTCGGTATTCGTCACATCCGGCATCTTCCTCGCGGCAGGCGGGTTGAGCCTTTTGACCGCTTATATCTCGGCCGGCGTGGTCGAGGAGGCCTCTCAGACGGGGGTTCTGGCCGAACTGGACGCCGAGGGCCTGACATGGGCCGGGGTGGAAACGGACGGGCTGCAGGTGTTCCTGCACGGCACCGCCCCCGATGAGGCGACACGCTTTCGGGCGCTGGCCTCGGCGGGACGCGTCGTGGATGCCAGCCGCGTGCTGGACCAGATGCTGGTCGAAGACCCGGCAGAAATGGCCCCGCCGAAGTTTTCCGTGGAGATCCTGCGCAACGACGCCGGGATTTCCGTCATCGGACTGGTCCCCGCCTCGACCGACCGCGAACAGTTGATGAAGGTGTTTCGCGGCATGGCGAAGGGCGGCGAGGTGACCGACCTGCTGGAAACCGCCAATTTCCCCGAGCCGGAAGGCTGGGCCGATGCGCTGACCTATGCCGAGGTCGCGCTGAAGGACCTGCCCCGGTCCAAGATCTCTGTCGAGGCCGGGCGCGTGGCGGTCAAGGCGATGACCGACAGCCCCGAGGCGCGGGCACGGCTGGAAACCGCGCTGACACGGCGCAAGCCCGAGGACATGACGCTGGCGCTGGAAATCTCTGCGCCGCGGCCTGTCATCTCTCCGTTCACGCTGCGGGTTTCGATCGGCGACAGCGGGGTCCGGATGGACACCTGTTCCGCCGATACCGAAGAATCGCGCGACCGCATCCTGAGGGCCGCCACCAACGCCGGGCTGGAGGGCAAGGCGACCTGCCGTCTGGGCCTTGGCGTGCCATCGCGCCGCTGGGCCGATGCGGCGGAACTGGGCATTGGCAAGCTGTCCGAACTGGGCGGCGGTACGCTGACCTTTTCCAACGCAGATATCTCTCTGGTGGCGCGCGAAAGCACCAACCAGGCACTGTTCGACCGGATCGTCGGCGAATTGGAGACCTCTCTGCCCGAGGTGTTCACCCTGAAGGCCGAATTGCCCAAACCGCCCGAAGCCCAGCCCGAGGGCGAGCCGGATTTCGTGGCGACGCTGAGCCCGGAAGGCGCGGTGCAACTGCGCGGGCGGCTGGCCTCTGAAACGGCGCGCACCCTGGCGGACAGCTATGCGCGGGCGCGGTTCGGGTCCGGTTCGGTCTATACTGCCGCGCGGGTGACAGAGGGGCTGCCGTCGGATTGGGGCGTTCGGACGCTGGCGGGGCTCGAGTCGCTGTCGATCCTTGCGCATGGCGCGGTAACCGTGACGCCGGACAACGTGATCGTCGCCGGCAAGACCGGCAATCCCGAGGCGCGCGAGGAAATCACCAGCCTTCTGGTGTCCAAGCTGGGCGAAAGTGCTGCCTTTGAAATCTCTGTGGAATATGTCGAGGCGCTGGACCCGATTGCGGGCCTGCCGACACCCGAGGAATGCGAGGGCATGATCGTCGAGATCATCGGCGAGCGGAAGATCACCTTTGAGCCGGGATCGGCGACGCTGGACGCCTCTGCCAAGGACATCCTCGATGAACTGGCCGACCTGCTGAAGCAATGCGGGGAAATCCCGATCGAGATCGGCGGACATACCGACAGCCAGGGCCGCGAGGCGATGAACCAGGAGCTGAGCCGCGACCGGGCGCAGGCGGTTCTGGACGCGCTGCGCGGACGCCGGGTGCCGACACGCGCCTACACTGTCAAAGGCTATGGCGAGGTGCAGCCCATCGCCGACAACGGAACCGAAACCGGCCGTGAGGCAAATCGCCGGATCGAATTCAAACTCTTGAAACCGGAGGCGGAAGAAGGCGAAGAAGGTAAGGATCCGGGCGATTCGGGCGCGGCAGTGGATGCCGCCGACCCCGACGTGACCGATCCGGACCCCGAGGCCGTGGATGCCGTCGATCCGGAGCCGGTTGTGGTGAACCCGGAACTGGGCAAGATCAGGCCGCCAGCCGGCAGAGGGGCAACAACGGATGAATAGAGCTGAATTCATCATCACGACCGCGATCATCCTGTTCGTGGCCTTTGCCCTTGGGTGGTTTGCGCATTGGCTGATTCACCGGTTCCGGCGCGTCAGCCAGGCTGACGTCGATCAGCTGGAAAAGATGAGCCAGGAACTGCACGAGGCCGAAGAGACGCGCGATCAGGCGATCACATACCTGCAGCAGCGCGAGGCGGAACTGACCAACCAGTTGGCGCAGACCGAGGCCGAACTGTCGGCGGCGATGGACGGGCTGCGCGAAGCCCGCGCCGAGACCGAAGAATTGCGCATGCACGTCGAGCGGATCCAGCAGGCCTGAGCAGGGCCTTTCCTGCCGGGGCGCGATATGGGATGACCGGGGCAACGACAGTTGTTCAGGACCCGCGCCCATGACCCAGATCATTTCCGCCCTTTCCGAGATCTCCGACCGCTACGACGCGCTGTTCGTCGATCTCTGGGGCTGTGTGCATAACGGCGTTGCCGCCATCCCCTCTGCCGTGGAGGCGCTGCAGGCCTACCGGCAGCGCGGCGGCGCGGTGATCCTTGTGACCAATGCGCCGCGGTCGCGCCACGAGGTGGCCAAGCAGCTGGTGCGTTTCGGCGTGCCCGAGGACGCCTATGACGACATCGCCACCTCTGGCGACAGCGGGCGCGTGGCGATGTTCGAGGGCGCGGTGGGGCAGAAGGTCTGGTTCATGGGCCAGCCGCATGACCTGCCGTTTTTCGAGCCGCTGCACATGCTGGACAACCCGGTCGAGATCGAGCGGGTGGACCTGGAAGAGGCCGAGGGCATCATCTGCTGCGGGCCGTTCGATCCCCATGCCGATCCGGCGGTGAACCGTCCGCAGTTCCTGTACGCCAAGCAGAAGGGCATGAAGCTGCTCTGCGCCAACCCCGATATCGTCGTGGACAGGGGCGAGACGCGCGAATGGTGCGCCGGGGCGCTGGCCCGGCTGTATACGGAAATGGGCGGCGAGAGCCTGTATTTCGGCAAGCCGCATCCGCCGATCTATGACCTTGCGCGGCGACGTCTGGCGCAGCACCGCCCGGGGGTGGGGGATGCCGGGATCCTTGCCATCGGGGATGGCCCGCACACGGATATCGACGGCGCGATGGGCGAGGACCTCGATTCCCTCTTCATCAGCGGCGGATTGGCCCGCGAGGAGACCAAAACGACGCACCAGCCCGAGGCGGATGCGCTAAACGCCTATCTTCAAAAGGAAATGATCAATCCGAGCTATACCATTGGCACCTTGAGGTAGGACAGATTTTGCTTGCCATTGCTGCAGTCGCAAAGTAATAAAATTACTCAGGGCGCAAAAGAAACGCGCGTTTATTACCGGACGGTTTGCGAATGGAGGGCCGAATGTTGGACAACATGCCGCGCGGCACGATCTGTATCGAAGACATCGAGATGGGCATGGTGCGTTACCTGCGCAAACAGGTGACCGATCAGGACATCGAGATGTTCGCCGAGATCTCGACCGACCGCAATCCGGTGCACCTGGACGACGATTACGCGCAGGACACCATCTTTGAAGGGCGGATCGCGCACGGGATGCTGACCGCGGGGCTGATCTCTGCCGTGATCGGCGAGCAACTGCCCGGGCACGGCACCGTCTACCTTGGCCAGTCGCTGAAGTTCCTTGCGCCGGTGCGGCCGGGGGACACGGTCTATGCCGAGGTCAAGGTGGTCGACATCGACATCGCCAAGCGCCGCGTCACGCTGGAGACGCATTGCGCCGTCGACGGCAAGAAGGTGGTGATCGGCGAGGCCAAGGTTCTGGCGCCCTCGCGCAAGTTCGACTGAGGCGGGATCGGGGGCTCTGCCCCCGCGCCTCCGGCGCTCCCCCGAGGTATTTCCAAGCCCAAAGAAGCAGGTGCTCCGGCTGCGCGTCAGGCGGGCGTGTCCTGCGCATGTGACCGTTTTCGAAGGGTTGAGCGGGTGTGCCGCGCGGCGTAGGCTGCGGGACATTCATTTCATTCCGAGGTCATCATGCTCCGCATTCTGCCACTCTTTCTTTTGTCCGCCGGACCGGCGGTTTCCGCCTGTTCCTCGGCGGATGCCCAATTTCTCTGGTGCCGCATCGCCGGCAGTCCCAAGACGCTGGAGGTCTGCGCCGAATGGAACGGGGCGGCCTATCGGTTCGGTCCGCAGGGGCGGCCCGAGCTGGAGCTTTTCGAGACCTATGCCGGGCTGGACTATCAGCCGTGGCCGGGTGTCGGAAAGGACATCTGGGAAAACGTGACGTTCTATAACGGCGATTACAGCTATACCGTGAATGGCGGTGTCGAACGACAGATCGACGCCTATGGATCGGAGCGGTCGTTTGGCGGGGTGACGGTGTCAAAGGGCGGGCGCGAGATCGCCTGGCTGGAATGTGACCGCAACGCCGTGTCCTATAGCTATGGCGATGCGCTCATGAACGGCAAGGCGCGGGCCGGGTATCAATGGGATCCGGGCAGCGGCTGGTTCCACTAAGCCCGTCAGAGCGCGTCAAAGCCGAAGCCATCGGGGATGGCGTCCCGTCCCTCCAACACGAGGTCGGCCATGACCACGCCGACCTTGGGCGCCATGCCGAAGCCGATCTTGAACCCGCCATTCGCGACGTAATGCCCCGCCCGCCCCGGCCATGCGCCCAGCAAAGGCGCGCGCGAGCGGGCGCGCGGGCGCACCCCGGCCCAGCGTTCCAGCACCGTGGCCCCGTGCAGCGCAGGCACCGCGGCATAGGCGCGGTCGATCAGTGCATCGCATTGCCCATCGGTGCTGTCGGGCGCGTCGAAATCGCGTTCCGAGGTGGAGCCCACGGCCAGCGTGCCATCCGCATGCGGGATCAGGTGCAGGCCATCGACAAACAACTGCGGCGCCTCGGGCGCGGCATGGCGCAGCAGCACCGACTGCCCCTTGACCCCATCGCCCACCGGACGGCCCAGCGCCTCTGTCAGCGCGCGCAATCCCTGCCAGCCGGTCGCCCAGATCACCGCGCCCTCATCCGGGGCCTCGGTCACGATCTCGGCCCCACGCACCGTCAAGGCCGCCACCAGCGCGGCGCAGGCCCGGCGCGGGTTCATGCGGGCGCTCAATGTGTCGCGGATCACCCAGCCGCTGGGCGTCTGCGGCACGAAGCCGTCCAGCACGGCGGCCTCTTCGATGCGCATCACCTGCCACTCTGCCCTGCCCCGCCACAGCTCTGCCGCGCCTTCGGCCCGCGCCCGCGCCAGATCCAGCGCGCGCTCATCCGCCACCGGCTGCACGCGCCCCGTCCGGCCATAGCCGGCCGACACGCCGCCCGCGGATTCGACACCGGCCCAGAAGGCCTCGGCCATCAGCAGGCTGTCCAGTTGGAACTGTTTCTTGGGGTTCCAGTTTTCCGGCACATGCGGCGCCAGCGCGCCGACGATCCCGCCAGAGGACCCCGCACCGGGGCCAAAGGGATCGACCACCCGCACCCGCGCCCCGCGCATCACGCAGGTCCAGGCCACGGTGAGGCCAAAGATCCCGGCCCCGCGCACCGTCACGTCCACGCTTGCCATTTGCCGTCTCTCCCGCCAGAACCACCCGCATCTCATATGGAAAAACCCGATGCCCGACCAGAGCGCGCTGGACTGGCGCGGCGAGACGCCGGTCTCGACCCGCTTTGACGATCCCTATTACTCGCTGGAGAACGGTCTGGCGGAGACGGCGCATGTCTTTCTGACCGGAAATGGCCTGCCAGAGCGGTTCCGCGACGGGTTCCGGATTGCCGAACTGGGCTTTGGCACCGGGCTGAACCTTCTGGCGGCGCTGCGTCTGTGGCGGCAGAGCGGCGCGCCGGGTGTGCTGCATTTCACGACATTCGAGGCCTATCCGCTGACCGCAGAGGAGATGATCCGCGCGCAGGCAGGCTTTCCCGAGATCGGCGTGCTGGCGGCGGAACTGGCTCCCTGCTGGGGACAGGTGCGATTCGATCTGCCGGATCTGCGGTTCGAGATGATCGCAGGCGACGCGCGTGACAGCCTGCCCCGGTGGTCCGGCAGCGCGGATGCCTGGTTCTTGGATGGGTTTTCACCGGCCAAGAACCCCGAACTCTGGTCGCCCGAGCTGATGGCCGAGGTTGCCCGCCACATGCCGCCGGGCGGAACGGCGGCCACCTATACGGCAGCAGGCCATGTGCGGCGCGCCCTGGCGGAGGCCGGGCTTGAGGTTGCCCGCATCAAGGGCTATGGCCGAAAGCGTCACATGACGATCGCCTCCAAGCCGCCCCGGACCGACTGACCTATTTCGTCAGCTTCGCCGGGACGCGCGCCCGCAACCACAGCAACCCCGGAAAGCTGCGACATGGCAGAGCAGAACACACGCCTTGGAATCTGGCTGATGGTCGCCACGACCTTTGTCTTTGCGGTGCAGGACGGGATTTCGCGGCATCTGGCCGGGGAATACAACGTGATGATGGTGGTGATGATCCGCTACTGGTTCTTCGCCGCTTTCGTTCTGACGGTCGCGGGGCGCAAGGCGGGTGGCCTGCGGGCGGCGGCGCAGAGCGCCTTTCCCTGGCTGCAGGCCTTTCGCGGCGTGCTGCTGGCCCTGGAAATCAACGTCATGGTGCTGGCCTTCGTGTTTCTGGGACTGGTCGAAAGCCACGCGGTCTTTGCCGCCTATCCGCTCTTGGTGGCGGCGCTCTCCGGTCCGGTGCTGGGCGAGCATGTGGGCTGGCGCCGCTGGACGGCCATCGGCGTCGGCTTCGTGGGCGTCATCATCATTCTGCAACCCTCTGGCGGGGTCTTCTCGCCCTATGCGGCGATCCCGCTCCTGGCATCGCTGATGTTTGCGCTCTACGCCCTGCTGACGCGCTACGTGGCGCGCGGCGATTCTTCGGCGACCTCCTTCTTCTACACCGGCGTGTCCGGGGTATTCGTGGCGACGGCGATCGGGGTCTGGTTCTGGGAGCCGATGACCGGCCAGGACTGGGGATGGATGGGCCTGTTGTGCCTGACCGGGGCGCTGGGACACTACCTGATGATCCGCTGCTACGAGGTGGCAGAGGCCAGCGCGGTGCAGCCCTTTGCCTACCTGCAACTGGTCTTTGCCAGCGCGCTGGGGCTGGTGGTCTTTGGCGAAAGCATCCGTTGGAACGTGGGCCTTGGCGCGGGCATGATCGTGGCAGCGGGCCTGTTCACACTCTGGCGCGCGCGCCAGACAGAGGGCTGAGGCCCCCCTTCCCGCTTCTTCTCTTTAACAAATACCGCCGGGGTGAATGGTCCGCAGGACCAGAGGGGCAGCGCCCCTCCCCCTTTTGCGGCTGGGCCTCAGTCACCGGGCTTCAGCGATTGGCCTTCAGCGTGCTGCCCACCAGTTCCTTGCTGAACGGCACCGGATGCGGGGGCTTGCCCAGACGGGCGCGGTAGACCGGCAGGCTTTCGGTGACGCGCATGACGTAATTGCGGGTCTCGTCGAAGGGGATGAACTCGATCCAGTCGATGATATCCACCTCGCCATTGCGCGGATCGCCGTTGCGTTCCATCCAGCGGATCGGACGGCCCGGCCCGGCGTTGTAACCCGCCGCCATCATCACCGCGTTGCCGTCGAACCGGTCCGCCAGTCCTGCAAGATAGTTGGAACCAAGCCGCGCGTTATAGGCCGGATCGGTCAGCAGGCGGTCCAGATCGTAGTCGATGCCCAGCTCGCCGGAGACCAGCTTGGCCGTGCCGGGCATCAGCTGCATGAAGCCACGCGCACCCGCCCCCGAGATCACCGCCGGGTCGAATTCGGATTCGCGCCGCGCGATGGACAGGACCAGTTCCTTGGGCACCGGGTACTCGCCCGCCACCACTTGCGGATGCAGCGCGTAATAGGGGCCGGGCAGTTCGATGCCGAATTGCGCCGCGCGCTTGCCCAGCATGACCTCGATATGGGGGCGCTTCATCTCGGCCAGCATCTCGCCCAACTGGCCCATGCCGTCGCGGTCCAGCGACTCGGCCAGGTGGGTCAGGAACCGTTCGCCAAGGTTGGTCTCTCCGGCGGCCAGCAAGAGGACACCGGCCTCAAAGACACTGGACTTGGTGAATTCCGCCTCGCGCCAGTCGGCAAAGCCCTCTTTGCCAGACAGCGTCGGGTTGGGGGCGATGCCCGCCTTTTCGGCCGCCAGCAGCCCGTAAAACGAGGTCTGGAATTCGGCCCCCAGCGCATAGGCCTTTTTCGCGGCCTCGGCATCGCCCATCGCCTCATGCGCGCGGCCCAGCCAATAGCCCGCGCGCCCGACGGAGATCGGCGTCCAGACCGCCTCGCGGAAGTTTTCGAAATGCTGCACCGCCAGATCGGCCCGGTCGAGAAAGCGCAGGGCAATGAACCCGGAAATCCATTCCAGTTCGGCAAAGTCGCTGCCATCCACAAGGAAATGCCGCGCGGCGATTTCATAGGCCTCGGAATAGGCGCCATCCAGCATCCGTTCGCGCGCGAGGTTGACCCGTTCCGGCGCCCAGGCCCAGGGTTCGCCCAGCAGCGTCCGGCTGGCAGAGCGTTCGCGCAGCAGTTCGATGGCATCCGCCGTGCGCCGCTTGCGCACGCGCCATTGAAAGCGTTCGAAGGCAAGACCGGAGTCGTTGGCCAGCGCCTCTGGCACCTTGGCGATCAGCGTATCGACACCGGGCGCGGAGGTGCGCAGCGCCATCCGGGCCTGCGCCAGCGCCTGCCAGCCGTCATCGACCAGCGGCAGCATGGCGCTTGCGTTGCGGCTCCAGCCGTTCCACAGCGCCATGTCCAGACGGGCGACGTGATGCTCCCTCAGGATGTCGCCCCAAAGTTCCAGAAAGGTGCGCCGCTCATCGCTGGTCATCTGCAGGGTGCGCCATGCCAGTACGATATCCGCCTGTGCCGCGCCTTCGTTGCCGGAATCCATATGCGCCCGCGCCAGCGACAGCGCCCCGGATCCGGTCTGCGGCAGGTCATCGGCAAAGAAGGTGCGGATCTCGTCCAGCGTTGCGCCGGTCATCGAGGGTTCGGATTTTTCCCGCAGGTAATCCATGCCGGGCCAGTCCGGGTGCCGGGCGATGAAATCCAGCACTTCGCGGTGATCGCCGCGCCCGGCGCGCAGCGCGTGCCAGAGGATCACGTCCACCGCCGCCTGCCCGTCCCCGCGCGCCGCGATTCGGGCGGCCGCCCAGTTCCCCTCGCGCATTGATTGCATGGCCTTGGCCAAGGCGGCCCCGCTGTCCTGCGCAAAGGCCGGAAGGGAGGTGATCAGGAGCAACAAGAGGGGCAGTACGCGCGACATCGGCTTGCTTTTTCCGCAATGAAAAGGAATAGACGCTTCTTGCAAAGGATACGTTCGGCAGGGACCTGTGCAACTCACATAGTCGCGGGGTCGGCAGGTTTCCACCAAAGAGAGCGCCGAACAAGGATAAATGGAAGGAGCGTGAGATGTTCAAAGGTTCGATGCCTGCCCTGGTCACGCCGTTCAAGGACGGCGCCGTGGATTTCGACACGCTCAAAAAGCTGGTCAACTGGCATGTCGAGCAAGGCTCGCACGGGCTGGTGCCAGTGGGCACCACCGGCGAAAGCCCGACGCTGACCCACCGGGAGCACGAAGAGGTCATCGCCTGCGTGGTCGAGGCTGCGGCGGGCCGCATTCCGGTGATTGCCGGGGCCGGATCCAACAACACCGACGAGGCGATCCGCTTTACCCAATATGCGGCCAAGGTCGGCGCCGCTGGCGCGCTGGTCGTGACGCCCTATTACAACAAGCCGACGCAGGCCGGGCTGATCGCGCATTTCACCGCCGTGCATGACTGCGCCGATATTCCGATCATCATCTACAACATCCCCGGCCGGTCCGTCGTGGACATGTCGCCCGCCACCATGGGCGAGTTGGCCAAGCTGCCGCGCATCGTGGGCGTCAAGGACGCAACCGGCGATCTGGCGCGGGTCTGCCAGCAGCGGATCACCTGCGGGACGGATTTCCTGCAGATCTCGGGCGAGGATGGCACGGCGCACGGGTTCAACGCGCAGGGCGGCGTCGGCTGTATCTCTGTCACCGCGAACGTGGCGCCGAAGCTCTGTTCGGAATTGCAGGAGGCCTGCCTGTCCGGCGATTACGCCAAGGCGCTGCAGCTTCAGGACCGGCTGATGCCGCTGCACATCGCGATCTTTACCGAGCCGGGGCTGTGCGGTGCGAAATACGGCATGTCGCGGCTGGGCCTGTGTTCGGACGAGGTGCGCCTGCCGCTGGTGCCGCTGACCGACGCGACCAAGGCCAAGGTGGACGCCGCATTGGTGCACGCAGGCCTGATGAACTGATCGGGTTTTCCGGGCAAAGGTCCGGACGGAAACAGACAGGGGCCGGGAACCAGCGAGGTTTCCGGCCCCTTCTCATTTGGGCACTGTGTAGAGTTACTGCCCCACGGTCGTCTCCAGCCCCTCGGGCTGTCCCACGACGACAAAGAGCAGGTCCTCGGGCTGCAGCAATTCACCGGCGACGCGTTTGACGTCCTCCAGCGTGACCGCCTCGATCTTGCTGTTGCGGGTCACGATGTAATCCGGCGACAGGCCGTCCATCTGCATCCCCACCAGAATCCGCGCAATCGGCTGATTGCCGTCGAACCGCAGCGGGTAAGCGCCGGTCAGGTAGGTCTTGGCGGCGTCCAACTCCTCTGACGTCACGCCGTTCGTGGCCATGTCCGTCCAGACATCCGTGATCACCTGAACCGCCTCTGCAATCCGGTCATTGGCCGAGGCAACGCGGCCAAGGATCAGTTCCGCATGATCCCGAGGCGCTAGGTAGGAATAGACGCCGTAGGTCAGGCCGCGCTTTTCGCGCACCTCATGCATCAGCCGCGCCTCGAACCCGCCGCCGCCAAGGATGGTGTTCATCACGTAGGCGGCGAAAAAGTCCGGATCGTGCCGCTTCATCCCCTTGTGGCCAAAGATCGCCACGGATTGCGGCGTGTCGAAGGGCACCACATCCACGCCGCCCTCTGTCGTCACGACGAAATCCTCGGGCTGCGGGGTGCCGGTTTCCGGCAGGTCCGACAGCAGGCGGTCGATGATCGCGCCCAGTTCCTCGGCGCTGATGTCCCCGGCGGCCGAGATATAGACCCGGTCGCGGGCCAGCGCACCCTTGTGGGCGGCGACGATATCGTCCCGCGTCAGGGCGGTGACGCTTTCGATGGTGCCATTGTCGGGAGAGCCGTAGGGGTGATCGCCAAAGACGGTACGGTAGAACACCTCTCCGACGATCTCATCCGGATCGGTCGCGTCCGAGCGCAGGCCCGAGAGCACCTGCTGGCGCACCCGTTCCACGGCATCCTGATCAAAGCGCGGATTGACCAGAGAGGCGCGCAACAGGTCGATCGCCTCATCGCGGGTTTCGGTCAGGAACTTGGCCGAGATGCTGACGGTGTCATCCCCCGAATCATAGCTGAACTGGGCGGCGATGGCCTCTGACGCCTCGGCGAAGTCGCGGGCGTTCATCTCATCCGCGCCTTCCTCCAACAGGCCGACCATCAGGTTGGTGGCGCCGCGCTTGCCCGGCGCATCCAGCGAATTGCCCCCCATGAAGCGCAGTTCCAGCGCGACAAAGGGAATCGAGGGTTCCTCGACCAGCCACGCCTTGAAGCCGCCGGGAGAGGTCACTTCCTGGATCTCGATTTCGGCATGGGCGGCAAAGCCCGCGCAGATCATGCCGAAGGCAAGGACGAAACGGCGGATCATTGGGTCACCTCCGGGGTGGCATCGCTCATCAGGTAGCCGGTCACCGATTTGCGGCGGTCCAGCAGGGTCTTGGCGGCCTCGACGATCTGTTCGCCGGTGACGGCCTGCAGCACGTCGGGCCATTGCTGAACATCCTCGACCGTCAGGCCGGTGGTCAGCGCATTGCCATAGCGGCGCGCGATGCGGCCCGGATCATCCAGCGAGTAGATCTGCTGCGCCTTGATCTGAAACTTGATGCGGTCAAGCTGTGCCGCGTCCACGCCTTCTTCGATGAACTCGGCCAGCACCTCGTCCAGCGCCGCTTCGGCCTCTTCGAGGGTCACGCCGGTGGCGGGCACGACGACAAAGCTGAAGGTCGAGGAATCCAGCGTCGTGTCGTCGTAATAGGCGTCGGTATAGACCGCCTTCTGCGTTTCGAACTGCAGTTTCTGCGTCAGCACAGAGGTCTGCCCACCGGACAGCACCTGCGCCAGAAGAGCCAGTGCCGCCGCCTCTTCCTGCGCGCCGCTCTGGCGCGGCGGGGCAAGGTAGCGCCGGGTGACATAGGGCTGCGCGACGCGCGGATCGTGATAGGTCAGGCGGCGTTCGGCCAGATGACGCGGTTCCGTCGGGCGGGCGCGTTCGGGCAGATCGGCATTGGCCGGGATCGGGCCGTAATGTTCGGTCGCCAATGCGCGCACCTCATCCGGGGTGACATCGCCCGCGACGATCAGGATGGCGTTGTTGGGGGCATAGAACTGGCGGTAATAGGCCAGCGCATCGTCCAGATCCAACTGCTCCATCTCGTGCCGCCAGCCGATGATCGGCGTGCCATAGGGATGATTGAGGAACAGCGCCGCGCTCTGCTGTTCGCGGAACAGGGCGCCGGGGCTGTTTTCGACCCGCTGGTTGCGCTCTTCGATGATGACCTCACGTTCGGTCAGGATGTCCGACTCGCCAAGACGGATATTGACCATGCGGTCGGCCTCCATCTTCATCATCAGGCCCAGACGGTCTGCGGCGACGCGCTGGTGATAGGCAGTGGTGTCGTAGCTGGTAAACGCGTTGTCGGACCCGCCGTTGGCGGCAACCGTGGCGCTGAATTCGCCGGGGGCCAGCGTATCAGTGCCCTTGAACAGCAGGTGCTCAAGGAAATGCGCGACGCCCGAGACCCCGGGCCGTTCATCCGCCGACCCGGCGCGATACCAGACCATGTGCACGACAACGGGCGCGCGGTGATCCTCGATCACCACGACGTCCATGCCGTTATCAAGGGCGAAGGTGGTGACGTGGTCCGCCTCCTGCGCGGCGGCGGTGATCGCCGAGGCCAAAGTCAGGGCCAGGGCGGAAAGCAGGGTCAAATGGCGCATGCGTCATCCTCATGTACATCGGATGCTGCATTAGGTACGCGAGGCTGCGATAACTTCAAGCCGCTGTGACGCGGACGTGACCGGCAGAGCCGGACCGGCTCACTCTACCGGCGGCGCTGCCGGCGTGCGGGCACCGGCGCGGCGGTAACGTTCCAGCCATGCATAGGGGTCCAGCGCCTGACGCCGATAGACGCGGTTGTAATCGTCTTCCGGCAGGATCGACCAGTTGAAGATGTTCTTGGACCGGCGGAATTCCTTGTCCTTGACGGCAAGCTCCTGACGCACGTTCGGATCGCGGCCATACCGGCTGGCGTTCTGGATCAGCGCGGTATCGCCCGCGGGCACGCCCGCGCTGGCCACAAGACGGGCCGGATTGCCGCCCAGCGCCGCAACCGCGTCCGCCTTGGGCGTCTGGTCGGTCCGGTTTGCGCCACCGGGTGTCGGGGGCGGCAATTGCGACAGGCTGTCAGGCGACTGCAGCGGTTTGTTCGGAACGATGGCGAATTCCTGCGGCTTGCCGCTGTTGTTGCGCAGGTCGCGCAACGGCTTGTCGCGGTCGATCGCACCGCACGAAGCCACGCCCGCAAGAGCCAAGATTGCCACCAGATGCGCGCGCCGCATCGCTACCCTCCAGTATTCAAGTCTTCGCGGTCTTATCGCATCTATCCGGCCCCGTCACGAGGCCTTTTTACCCGATGGAAACAGCACAAGCCCGATTGCGCCGACAAAGATGGCGATATCCGCCACGTTGAAGGCAAAGGGATTGTCGATGCCGCAGCAGGACATGTTCAGGAAATCCGCCACCGCGCCATAGATGATGCGGTCGATGACATTGCCCAGCGCCCCGCCGATCAGAAAACCGGCCGAGATCAGGCCAAGCTTTCCGGGGGGATCGCGGCGCATCCAGACAAGGACAAACAGCACGATGCCAAGTGCTACAGCGATCAGGATCCAGCGCGTCGCTGCCGCATCCCCGGCAAACAGGCCAAAGTTGACGCCATAGTTCCACGCCATGCGAAAGGTCAGGAAGGGCGGAAACACGTCTATGAACAGCTTGTTGCCAAGCCCCATGACATGGACAACCAGGTACTTGGACAGCTGATCCAGCACGAAAATGGCCAGCGTCACCCAGAACACCAGCCTCAAACCGCCCGTCTTTGCCTTTGCCTGTGCCAGAGCCGCCTCACCCGATCTGTGGGGCCATGCCCCGGATTGCGCTTCTCCTAAGAGGCGCGCGCCATGGGTGCAAGCGGGAAGCAGGCGGGCCCGCCTCTTCGCCCACAGGGAACCGACGACGGGACCGGCGCTGCTGCGCCACGCCCCCAAGGTGCCTTTCAGACCCCAAGGGCCGCAGAGGGCACACGCCCCATGCTTCTTTGGGCGCCCAAATACCTCGGGGGGGTCGCCCGCAGGGCGGCGGGGGCAGCGCCCCCTGACCCGGCCCGCCCCTGTGCTCAGTGCCGGAAATGGCGCATCCCGGTGAACACCATCGCCAGACCGGCCTCATCGGCGGCGGCGATCACCTCTTCGTCGCGCATCGAGCCGCCCGGCTGGATCACGCAGGAGGCCCCGGCGGCGGCCGCTTCCATCAGCCCGTCCGGGAAGGGGAAGAAGGCGTCGGAGGCCACGGCGGATCCCTTGGTCAGCGGTTCCGGCAGGCCCAGCGCCTCTGCCATGCGCTCGGCCTTCTTGGCGGCGATCAGGGCGGAATCGACGCGGCTCATCTGGCCCGCGCCGACACCCACGGTGGCGCCGTCACGGACGTAGACGATGGCGTTGGACTTGACGTGCTTGGCGACTTTCCACGCGAACAGCAGATCCTGCATCTGCGCCTCGGTCGGGGCGATTTTTGTCACCACCTTCAGGTCTTCCAGCGCGCGGGCGCCGTTGTCACGGTCCTGCACCAGCAGTCCGCCCGACACCTGCCTCCAGGCAAGACCGGCCTGCGCCGGGTTGGCCAGACCGGGGGCAAGGATCAGGCGCAGGTTCTTTTTCTTGGCAAAGATGTCGCGTGCGTCCTGATGAATGGCGGGGGCGATCACGACCTCGGTGAAGATCTCGGAAATCGCCTCTGCCGTGTCACCGTCCAGCGCGCCGTTCAAGGCCACGATCCCGCCAAAGGCAGAGGTGCGGTCACAGTCGAACGCCTTCTGATAGGCGTCCTTCATGGTCGCGCCACGCGCCACGCCCGAGGGGTTGGCGTGTTTGATGATCGCGCAGGCCGGGCCGTCGGCGGGCAGGAATTCCGACACCAGTTCAAAGGCGGCGTCGGTGTCGTTGATGTTGTTGTAGCTGAGTTCCTTGCCCTGCAGCTGTTCCGCCGTGGCGACGCCAGGACGGTTGGACCCGTCGGTGTAGAAGGCCGCGTTCTGGTGCGGGTTTTCGCCGTAGCGCAGGCTTTGCGACAGTTCCCCGGCAAAGACCCGGCGGCGCGGGGTCGACTCACCGATGGCGGCGGCCATCCATGTGCTGACGGCGGCGTCATAGGCACCGGTGCGGGCATAGGCGATTTGCGCCTGCCGCTGGCGGAACTCCATGCTGGTCTGGCCGTCATTGGCGTCCAGTTCGGCCAGCAGCGCGGCGTAATCCTCGACATCGACGATGGTGGTGACAAAGGCGTGGTTCTTGGCCGCGGCCCGGATCATCGCCGGGCCACCGATGTCGATGTTCTCAATCATCTCGTCGTACTCTGCGCCGCGGGCCAGCGCCGCCTCGAACGGATACAGGTTCACCACCAGCAGGTCGATTGGCACGATGCCGTGCTCGGCCATCGAGGCCACATGCATCCCGTTGTCGCGCAGCGCCAGCAGGCCGCCGTGGACCTTGGGGTGCAGCGTCTTGACCCGGCCGTCCATCATTTCGGGGAAGCCGGTCAGGTCGGCCACGTCGCGCACCTCGATCCCGGCCTCGCGCAGGGCCTTGGCAGAGCCGCCGGTCGACAGGATCTCGACCCCGCGGGCGGCCAGTGACTTGCCCAGGTCGATCAGGCCGGTCTTGTCGGAAACGGAAAGGAGCGCGCGGCGCAGGGGCTGCAGGTCGGACATGGGGACATCCCTTTGGAAGTGTGTATCGGCAAGGACCGCTCAGACGGCCATGTCCACTTCGTCACGGGCAAGGTCACGGACGGCGAATGCCGTCTCTTGCGCCTTGGCCAGCGTCCAGCGGACGCGGGTCGCATACTGCATTGCGCGGCCGGATAAAACGATTTGCTTCGTCGCACGTGGCTGAAGACGCCCTTTTTCAAGGTAAACCGAGGGTTCCAGCGTCACTTCGACCGCCCCATCAACGCGAAACACCCAGATTTCGCCCGACCGCAGCGCCATCGAGACCGCCGTCCCGCCCATGTCCAGCGCGACATCGACCTCGGGGTGGAGGTGAAAACGCACCTCGAACGGCAAGCCCGCCAGTTTCATGGCGTCCATCGACCGGTCGAACCGTTTCTTCGACGGCCCGTCGAGCGCGACGAGGTAGTCCTCCCCCTTCAGCGTGCGCCCGTCCAGCGAGAGTTCCAGACTGCGCGCGTGGGTGAGGCCCTGCACGGTGACATAACCGTCATGCCCGCCTTCGAATCGCAGTGCTTCGGGCAGGTGGCTCATTTGGATCGGGACGTGGCGCGGCGTATCTTCCAGCAACTCGCGCCGGGCATCGCCGACCCAGCGCGGCGCGGCCAGCCGGGCCGAGGAATAGCCCTGCAGGCACAGAGTGGAGTGTGACGGCGTGGCGCGGCCTGCCCGTCGCCATTCCTCGCCAAAGCCGCCGCCGGACCCGCAGTTGACGATCAGCGGACGGCGGCCCGAGGTCAGCTCGAACGCCAGTGTCGAGGCATGGGCGCGGGCGCTGGCCGCGCCTGCAGGCGGCGGGGCTGCATCAACAATGACAGAGGTGCGCAGGGCCGACAGCCGGGCAAAGCCCATGGCCAGCCCGTCGGCCTGCCGTTTCTTGTTGCCAGACGCTGCAAGCGCCCGGTCCAGCCGCCCTTCCAACCCGCGACCGCCGCCATGGAACCGCGCCAGCCCGCCATCCGCATGACGCAGGGTGCGCAGGGTCGGGGCAATCCGGCCGATGGCCTCTGTATGGGCCGCTTCGGGTTCCAGATCGGCCTCGCGCAGGGCGGATTGCGCCCATGTCAGCAGGGTAAAGACCTCCAGCAGTTCTTCGGGGTTGCGGGTCGGGATGCCGCCATGCGCATCCACCTGACGGGTGCAATCTGCGCCCAGCGCCTCTCGGGCCGGGGCGATATGCGCCTCCATCCCCTGCAGGGACAATCCGGCGTACAGCAGTCCGGTCATCGCCTCGAACCGGGGAAGACCGGGTGCGGCCACATGGGCGCGCTTGGCCAGAAAACGGGTCTGGGCGGCAAGGGCGGCGTAGAATTTCTCGCTGTCGTCGGCGTTGCGCCCGCGCAAGAGAAACAGTGCGTGGTGAATCCAGCGGATGATCCGCCGTCCGGTCAGTTCCGGCGTCCAGGCCGGGCCGGAACCGCGGCCATAGCGACGGATCCAGTCCCACAGCCACTCCTGCGCAAGGACGCGCGCCTTGGAGTCCCCGACCGCGGCCAGATCGTCCAGCCAGGCGAACCCGTGGATTTCCTCTTCGAAGGCCGAATCGGGGCCGTCGATGGCCCAGATCGAGCGCCCTTCCGCCTCGACCAGGTGGCCGGCGAACATCAGGTTCCCGGCGATCATCTGCCGTCCCCGGGCAAAGAACCCGACGGTGCGCGGTTCGGGCTGCGACACGAAACCCTCGGCCGGACGAGTCCGGGCCGCCATGCGGGCCTGCATGCGGTTCATCATGCGCGCGTGCGCAGTCCGCCAGTTTCGCGCCGTGGACATATCCTGTGCTCTGAGCTCGACCTCGGGGTCGCCCGTTCCGGGCTTGTTGCAGGCAGGATATATCGGACCCGCTGCAAAGTCACCCAAGAGTTAACCACGCTGCAACAGCGCCATGTAAAACCCGTCGAGCCCGCCGCGGTGCGCCCAGAAATCGGGCCGCAGGCGCAAACCGCCCTCTTCCGATCGCCAGCCGTCCTCGATCCAGGGGAAATCCAACGGCAGAACCTTCAGGTCCGGATGGCGCAGCAGGGCCTCGTCGATCTGGCATTCGCCTTCGTCGGGGATCAGCGAACAGGTGGCAAAGACTAGCCGACCGCCCGGTTTCAGCAGTTGCAGGGCATGATCCAGCAGCGCCTCCTGCAGGCCGATCAATTCCGAAATGCGCTCTCCCTGGTGGGCATGGGGCAGGTCGGGGTGGCGGCGGATGGTGCCGGTGGCCGAACAGGGCGCGTCCAGCAGGACGGCATCGTATTGACCGCGATGGTCCAGCGCGTCGCCCGCCACCAGCCGCGCCTTCAACCCGGTGCGGTCAAGGTTCTCCTGCACCCGCGCCAGACGCGCCTCCGACAGGTCCAGCGCGGTCACATCCGCGCCGCCCGCCGCCAGTTGCAGGGTCTTGCCTCCGGGCGCGGCGCACATGTCCAGAACCTTCAGGCCCGCCACATCGCCCAGCAGCTTTGCCGGCAAGGCGGCGGCGGCATCCTGCACCCACCAATCCCCCTCTGCAAAGCCGGGCAAGGCGCTGACCTGTCCTGCCTGACGCAACCGCACGGACCCGGTCGGCAAAATCTCCCCGTCAGGGGTCTGCGCCCCGGGCTTTGTCGTCAGGTCCAGCGGCGCCCCTTCGAAATGCACACGCTCCATGTTGGCAACGGCCTGCGGGCCCCATGCCTCGACCAGGGGCGCGCGCAGCCATTTCGGCAGGCGCGGGATGCGCAGCTTGTCCCAAGCCTGCGGCCCCTCCGCCGCGACCTTGCGCAAGACCGCGTTGATCAGCCCCTTGGCGCCCTGCGTGCGTTTGCCCGCGGCGGCGATCTCGACACAGTCACTGACCACGCCGTGCGCGGCGCCTCCGGTACACAGCTCCACCGTGCCCAGCCGCAGGATGTTGTGGACCCGGGGTGCAGGGCGTTTCCGCAGATGCGGCTTCAACAGCTTGTCCGCGCGTTCCAGCCCGCGCAGGGTTTCGTTGGCCAATCGCTGAGCGGCCGCCCGGTCGGCGGGTTGCAGGGCCTCCAGCCGGTCGCTTTCGGACAGGGGACGCCCCTGCTCCAGCACCTGGTCGAGCAGATCGACAGCAGCAAGACGGGCCGGACTGGGGGCATTGGACATGGGGCGGACCTCGATACCTGCGGCAGGGGGCGGGCTTGCCCCGTGAACCGGCGGGCGTATATCAGGGGGGACAAGTTGAGGAAAGCCCGATGACCGACGCGCCCAAATCCGATCTTCCGCCCGCCGCCCAGCGCGCCCTTGCCGAAGCCGCCGAACGCCGCGCCAAGGCCGAGGCGGACGCCAAGGCGCAGCCCAGGGAATTGGGCGGGCGCGATGGCCCGGAACCGGTTCGCTACGGCGATTGGGAAAAGAAGGGCATCGCCATCGACTTCTAAGCCCTGGACCTTTGCCTTGGTGAGCCTGAAGCGACCTGCAGACGCAGGGGTTATTTCAGGCCCAGCACGTCCAGCATGTCATATTCGCCCGGCCCCTTGTCCTGTCCCCAGACAGCGGCCTTCAGCGCGCCGCGCGCAAACAACGCCCGGTCCGAGGCGATGTGCTTCAGCACGATCCGCTCTCCCGCAGTGGCAAAAAGCACCTCGTGTTCGCCGACGATGTCGCCGCCACGGACGGCATGAAACCCGATGTCGCCCTTCTTGCGCGCGCCGGTGATGCCGTCGCGGCCACGGTCCGACACGTCGTCCAGCGCCACGCCACGCCCTTCGGCCGCCGCCTCGCCCAGCATCAGCGCGGTGCCCGAGGGGGCATCGACCTTGCGGTTGTGATGGGACTCGATGATCTCGATGTCCCAATCCACGTCCAGCGCGGCGGCCACCTGTTTCGTCACCTGCGTCAGAAGGTTGACCCCAAGGCTCATGTTACCTGCCCGCACGACGATCGCGTGGCGCGCGGCCAGAGAGATCTTGTGCAGGTCGTCCTCGCTCAGCCCGGTTGTGCCGATCACATGCACCACCCGCGCCTGCGCGGCCAGTTCGGCAAAGGCGACCGTGGCGGCGGGCGCTGTGAAATCGATGACAGCATGGGCGCGGGCAAAGGCCTCGAGCGGGTCGTCCGAGACCATGACGCCCAGCGCCGCACCGCCCATGGCAAGCCCGAGGTCCTGCCCGATCCAGTCATGGCCGGGCCGTTCCAGCGCACCGCACAGGTGCAGGCGCTCATGTTCGCCGATCATTTTGACCAGCATCTGACCCATGCGGCCCGAAACCCCTGTCACGACAACGCCGTAATTCTCCGTCATGCCCTTGCCTCCTGACGATCCAGTGCCCGTGTTACCGTCATTCACAACCGATTGCACGCCCCCTGCGGACTGCTTGGCAAACCGCGATCCGAAGCGTAAGTCTCATCCCATGGCACGCAACAAATTCCATGATGGCCACGGGCCAAGCCAACGTCAGCGCCGGGTCGCCGAGCTGATCCGACGCACCCTGTCAGAGGTGCTGCAACGTGGTGACATTCACGACCCGGACCTGAACCGGATGTCGATCACCGTGGGTGAGGTCACGGTCTCGCCCGATCTCAGGGTCGCGACCGCCTATGTGGTGCCCTTGGGCGGCAAGCAGCAGGACGACATGTTCGACCTGCTGGATCGCAACAAGGCCGAATTGCGCCGCGCCGTATCGCGCGGTCTGACGCTGAAGTTCGCGCCCGAACTGCGGTTCCAGCTGGACAAGACCTTTGACCAGCTCGACGACACCCGCCGCATGTTGTCCGATGACGCCGTGCGCCGCGACCTCGACGACTGATCCGATGCGCCTGTTTGCCACCTGTCTTGCCCTGCTGATCGCCGCCGGTTCGCCGCCGCAGGCGCGCGCCGTCACCTGTGAGGACGCGACCCATGACGGCAAGGTTTTCACCGTCTGCGAAGTCGACGCGACGTCAGAGAGCCTGCGCCTGTTCCGCACCGACGAAAATGGCACGCCTTACGGCCATTTCAGCGTGCTGGAATCGCAACTGGCGGATGACGGTCAGCGGCTGGTCTTTGCGATGAATGCAGGCATGTACCACGAGGACCGCTCTCCGGTCGGCCATTACCTAGAAGACGGCCAGGAAGAGATGCGGGTGCTGTCCGGCCCGTCGAAAGGCAATTTCGGACTGCTGCCGAACGGGATCTTCTGCATCGGAAAAGGCTGGGCGCGGGTCATTGAAACGCGCAGTTTCCTGGCGGACCGTCCGCGGTGCCGCCATGCCACGCAATCCGGTCCGATGCTGGTGATCGAGGGCGCGCTGCATCCGCGCTTTTTGCCGGATTCGACGTCACGCTATATCCGCAACGGCGTCGGCACCTCTGCGGACGGGCAGCGCGCGGTCTTTGTCATTTCGCAGAATTTCGTCACCTTCCATGAATTCGGACGGTTTTTTCGCGACGTGCTGAAGGTGCCGAACGCGCTGTTCCTGGATGGCAATATTTCGCGCCTCTATGCGCCGCAGATCGGACGGGACGATTTTGGCCGTCGCATGGGCCCCATCGTGGCGGTCACCGAACCGGCGCGCTGATACCCCCCGGCCTTGCCTCTGCCGTCAGGGCGGCTTACCTCGGTCTGGCAACAGACCCGAGGCCACCATGACAGACACCACTCCGCAGACACTTGCCGCCGCCCTGCTTGATGCCGCATCGAAGGCCGGTGCGGACGCCGCGGATGTGCTGGCGGTCGAGGCGACATCCCTGTCCATCGACGTGCGCGGCGGTCAATTGGAACAGGCCGAGCGGAGCGAATATCGCGACCTGTCGCTGCGGGTCTTTGTCGGTCAGCGGAATGCGAGCATTTCCGGTTCCGACATCCGTTCCGAGGCAATGGATGAGATGGCTGCGCGCGCGGTGGCGATGGCACGCGAAGCCCCCGAGGATCCCTACGCCGGGTTGGCGGATCCTGCGCAACTGGCCACGGACCGCGACGCCGGACCGCTGGAACTGCATGATCCCACGGCGGAACCTTCGCCCGCCGCGCTGGAACAAGACGCGCGTGAGGCCGAGGCCGCTGCGCTGTCCCATGACGGCATCACCCGCATCGACAGCGCCGCCGCGCAATACAGCCGTCAGAACATCGCGCTGGCGGCCTCCAACGGATTCAGCGGCGGTTATCAGCGCACGTCGCGCGGGCTGTACTGCGTGGCCATCGCCGGTGAGGGGCTGGGGATGGAACGCGACTACGACGGCGACTCGCGCATCTTTCAGGGTGATCTGCGCACCGCGCAGGACATCGGCGACAGTGCTGCCACCCGCGCGCTGGAGCGGCTGAACCCGCGCAAGCCCAAGACCGGCGCCTATCCGGTGCTGTTCGATGAACGTATCGCCTCTTCGCTGATCGGCCATCTGGCGGCCGCCGCCAATGGCGCGCAGGTGGCGCGCGGGCAGTCCTGGCTGCGCGGCGCGCTTGGCGAACAGGTGCTGCCCGAAGGCCTGAGCCTGATCGAAGACCCGCACCGTCCCCGCGTGACAGGCTCCCGCCCGTTTGACGCCGAGGGATTGCAGACCCGCAAGCGCGCGATGGTGGACAAGGGCGTGCTGACTGGCTGGACGCTGGACCTTGCCAATGCGCGCAAGCTGGGTATGGAAAGCACCGCCAATGCCGCGCGCGGCGGCGGATCGGTCTCTCCTGCAATCTGGAACCTTGAACTGACGCAAGGAACGCAATCGCGCGCCGACCTGATCCGCGAAATGGGAACCGGCCTGTTGGTGACCTCTATGATCGGGTCGACCATCAACCCCAACACCGGCGATTATTCGCGCGGCGCTGCGGGCTTCTGGATCGAGAACGGAGAGATCAGCTATCCGGTTTCCGGCGTCACCATCGCGGGCAACCTGCGCGACATGCTGAAAACGCTGATCCCGGCCAATGACGCGCGCCCGTGGCTGAGCCGCGTGGTTCCCTCCCTGCTGGTCGAGGGGCTGACCCTTGCCGGCGAGTGATCTGTCCCTTCTGATCGAGGCCGCGCGCGAGGCAGGCAAGGTTGCCACGGCCTTCGTCGGCGGCGATCTTGGCGTACAGCACAAAGCGCAGGACAACAGCCCGGTGACCAAGGCCGATCTGGCGGTCAACGCCCTGTTGTCGGAAAAGCTGCGTGCGGCGCGCCCGCATTATGGCTGGCTGAGCGAGGAAAGCCCGGATGATACCGAGCGCCTGTCGGCCAAGCGGGTCTTCATCATCGACCCGATCGACGGCACGCGGTCCTTTATCGAGGGCGAGCGCACATGGGCGCATGCGCTGGCCGTGGTCGAACATGGAGAGGTTCTGGCTGCGGTGGTCTACCTGCCGCTGATGGACAGGCTCTATTCCGCCAGCCTTGGCGGCGGCGCGCGGCTGAATGGCACGGTGATCTCTGCCAGCCAGGAGGGGCGTCCGGCCAAGGCCGAGGTGCTGGCCACCCGGCCCAGCCTTGACGCTAGTCATTGGCCCGGCGGCCTGCCGACGCTGAAGCGCAGTTATCGCCCCTCACTGGCCTATCGGCAAAGCCTTGTGGCCGAGGGGCGCTATGACGCGATGTTCACCTTTCGCCCGACATGGGAATGGGACATCGCGCCGGGCGCGCTGATCCTGTCCGAAGCCGGGGCCAAGATCACCGACGGGCGCGGTGCGCCGTTGCGGTTCAATGCCCCGGTGCCGCAGGCGGACGGGATGATCGCCGCCAACCCGCGCCTGCATTCGGCGCTGATGGACCGGCGGCTGTAGCGCCCCTTAGCGACGCCCGCCCTGCACGATCCGGTCAAGGATCATCGCACAGAACAGGATCGAGAACCCGGCAAGGATCCCCTGCCCCACGTTGGCGTATTGCAGCGCCTCCAGCACGTCCTCGCCCAACCCCTTGGCCCCGATCAGCGAGGCAACCACGACCATGGCCAGCGACAGCATGATGGTCTGGTTGATCCCGGCGCGGATCGAGGGACTGGCCAGCGGCAGGTCCACCCGTGTCAGCAGATACCACTTGTTCGCCCCGAAACTGATCGCCGCCTCGCGCACGCTTTCGGGCACGCCGCGCAACCCCAGCACCGTCAGGCGCACGACGGGCGTGCCGCCAAAGATCATCGTGACCACCACTGCGGCGGGTTTTCCGGTGCCGAAAAAGGCGATGACGGGGATCATGAAAACGAAGGCGGGCATGGTCTGCATGAAGTCCATGATCGGCTGGATCGCTGCGTAGAATCGCGGACGCCGGGCGGCGAACATGCCCAGCGGAATGCCGATCAGGATCGACAGGCAGGCGGCCGTTCCCAGCAGCGCCAGCGTGGTCATCGCCTTTTCCCAAAAGCCGAGAAAGCCCATGTAGGCCAGGAAGGCCCCCGACCAGATCGCCATCCGCACCCCGGCGGTCAGCCATGTCAGCAGGATGATCAGCGAGGCGATCACGATCCACGGGGTCGAGACAAAGACCAGTTCCAGCGCGTCCAGCACCACGCGGATCACATAGGTGATGGCGTCAAAGAAGGCCTCGCCCCCCAGCACCGCCCAGTTGAAAAACGCCTCGACCCAGGCGATGGCGGTCAGCCGGATGTCCGGGTCGGTCGGGAATTCGGTCAGAAGGCTGTAGTGCCCCGGAAAGCTGTAGTGCAGCACCGCCGCCAGAACCACGAGGCCCATGAATATCGCGCTGAACACGATCTGCGGCACCGGCATGCCGGACCGGATCGACCGGTCCGACAGCCAGTCGGAAAACCGCGATTCCAACGCCGAATTGGCAACCACCGCCTCGACACATTTGGTCAGAAGAAGGATACCGATCCCGGTCATCACGATGGTCGGCCCCTGCGCGGCCAGCGCCTCTGCCTCGGCGCGGATGCCGCCGATATTGGCCTCCAGCGCCTCGACCGTGCGGCGAAAGGCATCCGCCCTGTCAGACCCGCTTTCGATGGCGGCCGCCAGTTGCTGTTTGCGCAGTTCCAGCGTGCCTTCGATGGATGCGATCCGCTCCATCGCGCTGGCGGCAAGGTCTCCGAACAGGCCGCGCGCGATCTGCACGATGGCCAGCGCCTCAAGGATCAGGAAGGGCAGCGCCCATGACCACAGGCCCCGCGCCCCGAACCAGACCGGCCCAAAGAGGCCCGCGAACAGGTTGAAGGTGGGTGTGAACCGCGCCGAGGCGCCGATCTTGTTGAAGTTGCGGATGTAGTAATCCGGGCTGGTGCGGACGAAGGTGCGGATGTTCTCGCGCCGCTCTTCGGCATAGGCCAGCGCGGCCTCGCTTTCGGTATCTTCCAGCGGGTTCAGGACCTTGTCCTTCATGATACCTCGGTCCCTTCGATGACGGTGCGCAACAGGTCGGCGCGGGTGATGATGCCCACGTCCACGCCCTTGTCCTGAACGAGGATCGGCTTGTCGTCGGCGATGGCGCGGTTGATCAGGTTGCTGAGGGTCTCGCCCTCATCGACGCGCGGCAGGTCCGCGGGCAGCGGGCCATGCGCGTTTGTATAGGTCTCGATCGGCTGCATCACCGCATGGGCATGCACCACCTTCAGGCGCGAAATTCCAGCCACAAAATCAGCCACATAGTCATCCGCCGGGTGCATCACGATATCCTCGGCGGTGCCGACCTGCACAACCTTGCCATCGCGCATGATGGCGATGCGGTCGCCGATGCGCACCGCCTCATCCAGATCGTGGGTGATGAAGACCGTGGTCTTTTTCAGGATCTTCGACAGGCGGATGAATTCATCCTGCAACTGTCGCCGGATCAGCGGGTCCAACGCGGAGAACGGTTCATCCATCAACAGGACATCGGGGTTCGCGGCCAGCGCACGGGCAAGGCCGACGCGCTGTTGCATTCCGCCGGACAGTTCGTGGGCAAATTTGGATCCCCATGCGCCCAGTTCGACGATATCCAGAATGGCCGCCGCCTGCCGCATGCGCTCATTCTTGGCCACTTGCCGGATTTCCAGCGGCAGGGCCACGTTGTCCAGAACGGACCGATGCGGCATCAGCGCGAAGTTCTGGAACACCATGCCAATCTTGCGGTTGCGGAATTCCTGCAACTCGCGCGTGCCAAGGGCCATCACGTCAACGCCCTCGATCTCGATCTTGCCGGCGGTGGGTTCCAGCAGCCGGTTGAAATGGCGGACCAGCGTGGATTTGCCGGAACCGGACAGGCCCATGACGCAGAAAATCTCGCCCCTGTTCACCGACAGGCTGACATCCGCAACGCCGACCACGGCGTTGAATTCGGCCAGCACCTCTGACTTGGTCAGCCCGCGTTCGCGGATCGCCTTCAGCGCCTCTTCGGGCCGGTTGCCGAATATCTTCCAGATGTTCGAGATTTCGATAACGGTGTCAGCGCACATGAAGGTCTGCTTCCCCTTTGGCGGGTCGACAGCGGCGCGGGGCCGCTGCCGTCCATGTTGTCAGGCCCAATGCCGGTCAGAGACCCAGCATCGTGTCGACACGGTCCGAGTTGTTTTCAACCCATTCCGCCGCCACTTCGGCCGGATCGCGGCCGTTTGCGCTGATTTCATAGGCCAGTTGGCTGACGTCATCGGCGGTCAGGGCGAAATTGGCAAAGAACTCGGCAATCGCGGGTGAGCGATCCGCCAGCGAATTCGACCATGCGATCTGCACCTGCTTGAGCGCGTCCTTGGAGGCGACCATCGACTTGTCATACCAATCGGCGTCATCCGAGGGCTGAACCATCACGTATTTCTCGGGGTCGTAGCTCGGTTCGGTCAGCATCTCGACGTCGAACATGAACCAGACCGCGTGCGGCTTGTAACAGTAGAAGGCATAGCCTTCGCCCTTGGCGATCGAGTCCTTGATGCGCGCGGTCTTGACGCTTTCCTCGGCCCGGATCGGTTCGATGAAATCCAGAAGGCCGTAGTCACGCACCTTGACCTCGTTCACGTTGGCAGAGGCCCAGCCAGGCGCGCCAATCCACAATTCCCCCTTGCCGTTACCGTCGCTGTCCATCAGCGCGGCCACGTCCGGGCGGCCAAGGTCCGCGATATCGGTGATGTTGTTTGCGGTGCCAAAGTCCTTGGACACGCAGAAGCCCTGATTGCCCTCATAGGGGTTCTTGGACAGGGTGACGGTGCCCGCGCCGTCGACGTATTTCTTGGTAAAGCTTTCCTGGTTCGGCAGCCAGACATCGGGATGCACGTCGATGTCGCCCTTGCCCTGATCCATGGCTTGGAAAATCGTGGCGTTGTTGCCGGGCACATATTCGACCTCGCCACCGATCCGGGTGGTCACGACTTCGCCCAGCACGTATGCAATGGCCTGTGCGCCGGTCCAGGACGGCACGCCGATGTTCACCTTTTCCGCGAAAGCGGGCAGCGCCAGAACGCTGAACGCCGTCGCAAGTCCCAACGATTTGATCTTGAAGTTCATGGTCGTCTCCTCTGTTGATTTGCGCCTCTTCTGGGCGTCAATGCAGTCAGTTGTCTGTTGTTCTGCTCATCCCTTGATGCCCGCGCCCTTGCACGCCGGGGGGCCGACACTGCTGAAGGCCAGCGGGGGGTGCGCCATCAGCACCGGAGCACCTCTTGACCTGACGTCGCTCATCGTGAATGTAACTAGTTACACCTGTCAAGGAGTCGGTTCCGACTTCCCCTCATGACCAGCTTTCCGTTCAAAAAAAGATCGAACCTGCGCGATGTTGCCGCCTTGGCAGGCGTCTCTGTCGCGACGGTCAGCCGGGTTCTCAACGACAAGGGCAAGGTTTCCGGCGAAACGCGGCGCAGGGTGCAGGATGCGATGGCCGAACTGAAGTTCGTGCCCTCCGCCGCGGCCCGCGCCATCAATAGCGGCCGGTCCCGCATGGTCGCGGCCTTGTTGCCGACGCTGGACAACTCGATTTACAGCCGTGTTGTCAACGGTTTGGAAAACCGTCTGGACGCCCGCGGGCTGTCCCTGCTGGTGGCGCAAACCGGCGACGATCCCGCCACCGAACTGGACCGCGCGCGCAAGATCGTCGACATCGGGGCCGAGGCGCTGATCGTCGCCGGAGTCAGCCATGACACGGGGCTCTACGATCTCATGGAACGTGCGCAGATGCCCGTGGTGGCGGTGTCCTATTTCGACCCGGATCACCGCCTGCCGACGGTCGGTTATGACAATGCAGAGGCCATCATGATCGCGGCCCGCCATCTGGCCGAGCTCGGGCACAAGGAGATTGCGGTCGTTCACGGCCCGGCCCGACACAATGACCGGATCAGGCGCCGGATCGAGGTTCTGAATGCCGCACCACTCGGGTTGAACATCCGCTACCTGGAGGTGCCCGCTGCGATGGAAGGCGGACATGTCGCCGTGGAGCGACTGATCGACGCTGGGACCGCCTGTACCGCTGTCCTGTGCTTTTCCGATATCATTGCCCACGGGGCGCTGGCGGCACTTGCGCGCCGGGGCATCGCCGTGCCGCACCAGATGTCCGTGATGGGGATCGAAAACCTGCCCGGCTCTCATCATACCTGCCCCGGACTGACCAGCGTCCGGTTGAGCCTTGAAGAGATGGGCCGTGAAGCCGCCGAAGCCGTTGCGCATTGGCTGGAAACGGGCCACCGCCCGGCCCCGGTCCGGATGCAATCCGAACTCATCCTGCGCGAATCCACGGCACATCCCCCGCAGTCGTGACCCTCGATGGCCTGTCGTAGGGGAACGGCCACGCGCGCGCCTTGACCATGTGCGCGGTATCGCTAGGGTCGCCGGCAACGCGTCACAGCAGAGGATAGCGCCAATGCAACGCCTTCACCTCGTTTTCGGCGGCGAACTCGTCGACCCGACCAAAACCGTCTTCAAGGATGTGGGCGACCTCCACATCGTTGGCATCTTTCCGAACTACCAAGAGGCCTACAACGCCTGGAAGGCCGAGGCGCAGCGCACCGTGGACAACGCCCACATGCGCTATTTCATCGCTCACCTGCATCGCCTGCGGCAAGAGGGGCAAGAGGCCTCCTCGACCGAGGAACTGGGCTGATCGCATGTCGCGGCGGGCGCTGAGCCTTTCGGCCTACCTGGCCTATGCGCGCAGCGCCACCGCCCCGGGCGATGCGCCAAATTGGCCCGACCGGCCCAGAGGGCCGCTGGTCTGGGGCTTTGCCGAGGACGGCGAACAGGGGCGCGCACTGGCCAGCCTGTGTACGCGTCTGATCGCGAACCGGCCGGAAACGACGGTCTGGCTGAGCGGGCGCTGCCCCGAACGGCCGGGCCTGACGACTGTTCCGCTGCCACGCGAAATGGCGACCGATGATATGCGCGGTGTCAAGCGCGTGAAACCGGATGTGACCCTGTGGGTGGGGCAGACATTGCGCCCCAACCTGCTGACCGCGCTCAGCGAATCGGGCAGCCACCTGATCGCGCTGGACCTTCAGGATGCACCGTTTGCGGCGGACGCCCCGCGATGGCTGCCGGATCCCACACCTGCGGTTCTGTCGTTGTTTCACAGTCTTTACAGCACGGATGCCAATGCCTCGCGCCGCCTGCGCCGCCTTGGGGTGGATAGCAGACGGGTGCATGATGCCACGCCGTTTCTGGACACAGACATGCCGCTGGATTGCCCCGAAACCCTGCACGAGGAACTGGCCGGACTGCTGGCGGGGCGGCCCGTCTGGCTGGCGGCGCGGTTGCGGGCCGAGGAGGTGCGCGATGTTCTGGCCGCGCACCGTCAGGCCAGCCGCCTAGCCCATCGGTTGCTGCTGATTGCCGTCCCCGCCGACGATGCCGCGGCAGAGGTGATGACCCGCGTGCTTGCCGGTGACATGATGCGCGTCTGCAACTGGGACGCGGGCGAAACCCCGGACGAGAACACGCAGGTTCTGCTGACCGAAGGCCCGGAGGAACTGGGCCTGTGGTATCGCCTTGCGCCGCTGGCCTTCATCGGCGGCTCGCTGGATCAGGGCCACGGCGGCGAGGACCCGTTCGAGGCCGCCGCTCTTGGCACCGCCATCCTCTATGGCCCCAATGTGGGCGGCCACCTTGCGGCCTATTCCCGGTTGGTGACGGCAGGTGCCGCGCGGATCGTCCGCGATGCCGATTCGCTGGGCACGGCGGTTTCGCATCTCGTCGCTCCGGATCAGGCGGCCAGCATGGCGCATGCGGGCTGGGACGTGATTTCATCGGGCGCGCGGCTTGTGGACCGGGTTCTGGCCGAAACCTGCGACGTGCTTGACCAGAGAGACAGCAGCTGATGCGTCCCCCCCGTTTCTGGCAGACCCCGCCCGAACGCCCGGCGTTGCGTGCGCGACTACTGGCGCCGCTGGGCGCGCTGACGGCTCGCGCGACGGCTGCGCGCGTTGCGCGGGCGCCCAAGGTCCGACCCGGCGTTCCGGTCATCTGCGTGGGCAACATCAACGCGGGTGGCACCGGCAAGACCCCCACCGTCATCGCGCTGGCGCAACGGCTGATCGCACGCGGGCTGACCCCGCATGTGGTCTCTCGCGGATATGGCGGCACGCTGGATGGCCCGGTGCAGGTCGACCCGCGGCACCACACCGCCGCCGAAACCGGGGATGAGCCACTTCTCATCGCTGCATTCTGCCCCGCCTGGGTGTCCAAGGCCCGCGCCGAAGGGGCCCGCGCGGCAGAGGCTGCGGGCGCCGATGTCATCCTGCTGGACGACGGGATGCAGAACCCGGACGTGGCCAAGGATCTGACAGTGGTCACGGTCGACGCCGTAGCCGGATTCGGCAATGGCCGCTGCCTGCCCGCCGGCCCCTTGCGCGAACCATTGGAAGCCGGTCTGGCGCGCGCCGATCTGCTGCTGTCGATCGGCCCGGAACCGGCGCAGGCCCGTTTTGCGGAGACATGGGGCGCCAGTCTTTCCTTACCGCATCTGACCGGGCACCTCGCGCCGCTGCAGACGGGCATGGACTGGGAAGGCCTGCCCGCGCTGGCCTTTGCCGGGATCGGCCATCCGGAAAAATTCTTTGCCACCCTGCGCGGTCTTGGCGCTGACATCAGACGGGCCGAGGCGCTGGAGGATCATCAGCCGTTCACACCTGCCCTGCTGTCGCGCCTGTCGTCAGAGGCAACGGCACTTGGTGCGCAATTGGTCACCACGGAAAAGGACGCGGTGCGCCTGCCGCCAGAGTTTCGTCGAGAGGTGCTGGCCCTGCCGGTACGTCTGGAAATCGATGACGCCTCTGCACTCGATCAGGCTCTGGACGCGCTGTTCGCGATGACGTCCTGACCTACTCTGCCGCAACCTGAGTCTGTCCCCGCGCGCGCAGATCGGCCAGTTCAATCACCACTCCCCGCAGGGCCGCGCGCACATCCTCGAACCGGTTGTTCGGAACGATCCGCGCCTCGTTCATGTAAAGGGATCGGTCGATTTCGACCTGTACCGCATGTTGGCGGCGCGAGGGACGTCCATAGTGCTGCGTCGTGAAGGCCCCGGCAAAAGGCGCATTGCGCGCCACGACAAATCCGGCGGATGAAAAAGCCGCCTCGACCCGTTCGACAACATCCGACGCGGCAGAGGCGCCAAAGCGGTCCCCGATCACAACTTCCGGTCTGGGCGCGCCGTGGCGCACGGCCCCGTCCAGCGCCTCATGCGGCATCGAATGGCAGTCGATTAGGATCGCCTCACCGAACCGTCCATGCGCGTCATTCAACAGCGCCTGCAAGGTGTCATGGTAGGGTCGCCAGATCCGGTTGATTCGCCGCTCCGCCTCCAGCCGCGACAGCTTGCCGCGATAAATCGCGCGCCCCCCCGCCACGACGCGCGGCACCACACCCAGCCCGCTGGCCACCCGCGGATTGTGCCCGGTGCGCCGCATCCCCTCGATCAACGCCGGATCCAGCTCATCCGCCGCCCGGTTCAGGTCTACATAGGCACGCGGCGCACATGCGCGCAGCAAGGGCGCGCCAAACTGTGGCGCACAGTCGAAAAGCACATCCACAAAGGCATCTTCGGAGGTTCGAATGCCGTGTTTGTCCAGCACCGTGGTGCGCAGGAAGCTGTCAGGGTAATCACACCCGGAATGCGGAGAGGCAAATACCACGCAAGAGGCAAGCTCATCAGGCATGTGCAGGTGGAATGGCGTGGTGGGCATTCTGTCTCCTTTGCACAGAGAATAGACCGAAATAATCGCCCGCCAAAAGCCCTTGATCCCCGTCACGAAGCCATTTATAGACCCTCCACCAGCGTGAGGCTCCCGCGCCACCGGTTAGCGGGACGGGGGAGGTTTGCAACGGCCATATGGGTGATTAGCTCAGCGGTAGAGCACTTCGTTGACATCGAAGGGGTCACTGGTTCGATCCCAGTATCGCCCACCATGAATTCATCACCCGGCGGTCCGGGAGGCGTGCCTCTCGGGTGAATGGGTATTGGCAGCAACAAGGCGCTCGCGCGCCGCGACGACAGGAGAGACCCCATGAAGGTCGCTAACTCGCTCCGCTCGCTCAAGAAGCGCCATCGCGACTGCCGCGTTGTGCGCCGCAAGGGCCGCGTTTACGTCATCAACAAGACCCAGCGCCGGTTCAAGGCGCGTCAGGGCTGATCCGGCCGGAGAGGACTTCCTCTCCACGCTGATGACGAACGAAAAAACCCCCGCAGGTCAAAACCTGCGGGGGTTTTCTTTTGTCGAGCCCCTCCGATCTCAGCGATCAATGCCGATGAACCCATCCGCCAGCAGACGCACAACCGTCTGCTCGTCCAGATACCCCGACACGCGCAGGCCCCGCGATTCCTGATAGGTCCGCAGCGCACGCCGGGTCTTTTCGTCAAACGTGCCGTCGATCTGACCCGGGTTCAGGTCAAGCTGCTGCAAACGCTGTTCGGCCAGCCGCCGGGCCACAAAGTTCAGGTTCATGGCGCGCTCTTCCTCGCGCGCGGCAACGGCGTTGCGAACCCGCTCACTGTCCTTTTGCAGCGCCGCGATTCGCTGCTCGGCCTCGGCCCGGAACGCACCCTGCGGCCAGTCGCCCAGATAGGCCTGATAGGCGCCGATCGTGTTGGCATCGCGCGCTTGCGCCCAGGCTCGCTTATCCTTCCCGACAGCTTTTTGTTCCCGCGTCCCATCGATCTTGCTCAGCGCTTTCTGCGCCTCATCGGCAAAGCGCCCCTCCGGATAGCGCTTGAGGTATTCGCGCAACCCGCTTTCGTGACCGCGGCCGCTCACCTGCCGCCAGAAATCCGCTTCTTCCCGTTCCCGAGCCTCTCGGTTCTTGCGGTCCTCTTCTTCAAGTTCCGCCGCCCGTACCGCGGCCTGCTGTTGCAGCGCCTTGAGTTGGAGCGGGTTCAGGTAGCTGGTGACCGGCAGGCCGGCGTCCTTTTGCCAGCGCTGGATCGCCCCGCGCGAACCCGCGCCAAAGATCCCGTCGATCCCCCGCGTGTCATAGCCAAGAAGCGTCAGCGCGCGCTGGATCACCCGTCGGTCGTCACGGCCAAGCTCCATGGCCTCTTCGATGCGGCGCTCCCTGTAGAATGGTTCGGCATTCAGGGCGTTCAGGCGCTGACGCGCCGCGTTGAGATGGGCGCCTTGCGGATAGCCTTGAAGATAGGTTCGGTAGGCCTCTGCCGAATCCGCCTGCTGCGCCAATCGCCACGCCGCGTTGTCCGCCGCCCGGGCGGCCGCCGTATCCTGAAACGGCGGTTCCACCGCACCGCGCGGCGGCGTCACATCTTCCGGCAGGACGATGACCTGCGTTTCAGGCGCATAGCCGTCAACCTGCAACTCGTACTCGAGGGCGGCGCGCAGCACGAACCGCCCGGTGCGGGCAAGATCCCGCACCGCGTAGCGCGCCACGTCCACCGCCGGCCCGCGTACAACCGTCACGCCCTGCGGAATATCCAGATCACCAACACCGACCGATAGATAGCGCGGCAAATCCGGTTCCGCCTCCGCCTCCCCCAGCACCAGGAACGCCCGCCCCTGATGCCCGGCCAGGATCGTCAACGCAGCGTCCAGCGGAAAGCCGTTCATCAGCACGTCCGCTTCATTGGCAGAGCCCGCCCCGGACACCGGCAACAGGTAAGCCCCGCCCGAACCATGCACAAAGGCGCCGGACAGCACGACCACGACAGGCCCGCCATCGTCGTCCAGCTGTTCGGCGAATTGACCAAAGGCGCTGCGCATCTCGTTTGCGCCTGCATCCTGCACCACTGTCACATCGAATCCCTTGGCGCGAAGGGCCTGCGCCGCCGATGCTACCCGCTGCGCCCCGAACAAGGTCTGCACCGCCGAATACCGGCTGTTTCCGATCACCAAGGCGTCGCCCTCGGCCGTCGCCGCCGTCCCAAGAACCGCGCCTATCACCGCCGCTGCCAGAATCCGCATCAACCTTCCTCCCGCTTATCTTCTTGTCGGTTCAAGCCTACCGCGCCGGGGCGCCAGAACAAGCGGCCCGCAGGGGGAAAGTGGCGGCACTCTGCGCAAGGCCGCGTCCCACGCGGAAAAGCGCCGACCTGGGATACACGCCTCACCGGCACGACCTTCTTTGGTTTCGAAGATACCCTCGGGGGAGTCGACCGCAGGGAGACGGGGGCAGAGCCCCCATCTGGCAGGTCAGTCGTAGCTGCGCTGGTCCTCGATCACCAGACCGTCGCGCGGCAGGGTTCCCGGCGCCACCAGTTCGACCCTGCCTTTCAGCTTCAGCACCTCGGCTACGCTGTTGTCATAGGCCGAGGCGTCCTGAGCCTCGGTTTCGATCCGTACGGTCAACACGTCGCTTTCCCCGTCCCGCGTCGCGACAACCCGGGCGCGGGAAATCTCGGAATGTTTCGCCACCAGTTGCGCCACCTGTTCGGGCCTGACGAACATGCCCTTGATCTTGGTCGTCTGATCGGCCCGGCCCATCCAGCCCTTGATCCGCATGTTGGTCCGCCCACATGGGGATTCGCCCGGCAGCACCGCGCTCAGATCGCCGGTGGCAAAGCGGATCAGCGGATAGTCCGGGTTCAGCGTGGTCACGACCACCTCACCCACCTCGCCCTCGGCCACTGGATCCCCGGTGCCCGGTGTGACGATCTCGACGATCACATGCTCATCGAGGATCATCCCCTCCATCGCCGCGCTTTCATAAGCGATATTGCCCAGATCTGCGGTGGCATAACATTGCAGACACTGGATGCCCCGATCCGCATAATACTGCCGCAACGACGGAAAAAGCGCCCCGCCGCCCACAGCGGCGCGCGTGATCTTCAGCGGCAGATTCATCTCGTCCGCCTTTTCAACGATCACCTTGAGGTAATCCGGCGTACCCGCATAGGCGGTCACACCCACGTCATGTGCCGCGCGCGCCTGCAATTCGGTCTGCCCAGTCCCGGCAGGCAGCACAGCCGCGCCAACCGCCCGGGCACCGGATTCAAAGATCATCCCGGCCGGCGTCAGGTGATAGCCAAAACAGTTCTGCACGATATCGCCGCGCCCGATCCCGCAGGCATTCAGGAACCGCCCCATGCGCCACCAGTCATGACTGATGCCACCGGGTTCATAAATCGGCCCCGGGCTCTGAAACACATGCGCCAGATTGGACACCGGCAAGCCACCGAAAGGCGGCTCTGCGGCCTGCCTGGCCACAAGGTCCGACTTGCGCAGGACCGGCAGGGCAGACAGCCCGTCCAGCGTCTCCAGCGGGTCCAGCCCGACCCGCGCCAATTGCCCGTTGAGCGCCTCCAGCTGCGCCGCTTCACGCGCATCCCGGCTGCGCGTCTCAAGCTCGTCGAAATAGGCGCTCATAGGCCACCCTCCCCCGCATTTGATCTGAAACAAAGTGTGCGCCGCCGATGCCGGGCTACCCTCTCACAACCAGAGAGAGGAGACCCGACGTGCCCACAGCGCTTGATGACCGGATTCGTTTCGACAAGGACCGCCAGATTCTGGATGCGGATTTCTCCGACTTCCATTTCGACAGTTCGGCCACCGTGAACAAATTCTACGACCGCATCGAAGAGCGCATCGCCAAGACCGGCGAAGAGCTCTGGTTCTTTCTCATCAACCTCAACGGCACCCGCATCGACAGCAATGCCTGGATCGCCTACGCGCGGCGTGGCCGCGCGCTGAACCACGCCCATTCCATGGGCTCGGTCCGCTTTGATGCCTCGCCTGAAACCGCCGCCCAGATCGAGCGTGCCGCCCTGACAGAGGCGTTCGACCCCAACCTCTTCACCAACCGCGCCGACGCTTTGGTCCGCATCGGACAACTGCCGTCGAAACGCCGCACGCGGGTCCAGCATGACCCGACTTACACCGAAAACGACTTTTTCCACCGCATCTCCTTTGACAAGGAGTCGCGGGTCATGAATGCCGATTTCAGCTGGTTCACCTTCAACCACTCGCGCGATGTCGATGACTTTTACGACCATATCGAAGCCCGCATCGCCGACAGCGGCTTCGACAAATGGTTTTTTCTCATCAACTACGAAGGCACGCAGATCCTGCCTGCGGCCTGGGTGCGATACGCCCACCGGGGCAAGCTGCTGAACCTTGCCAATTCGCTGGGTTCGGTACGTTACGCGCCGGGATCCGAGACCGAAGCCGACATTCGCCTGCGCGCTGAAAGTCAGGATTTTCGGCCCAACATCCGCAATACACGCGCCGAGGCGCTGGAACGGATCGCGGAAATGCGCGCCGAGGCGGCGGTCTGAACCAGCGCGGGGCGCGCAGCGCCGCAGCCGGGCGGACAGACCGCCTGACCCGGCTCGGGACAGATCAGGTGCCATCCCTGCTTACTCCGCAGCCCAACGGAAGGGTTCGTAGATGTTCACCACATGGGTGGTGAGCAAGACGATATCTGCGGCCCCCGTGTTGATCACACCGCCATGAACCTCTCCGGCGGAGTAGAACAGCACCTGCCCTTCGGCCAAGGTCATTCCGCTGCCATCCGCCATCTCGACCGGGCCTCCGGTCAGAACCACCGCGTGTTCGTCGCCCGGGTGCGCGTGTTTTTCGATCCGCCCGCCCGGCATCACCGTCACGCGAGTGAGCACCAGCTTCAGATCCTCGGCATCGCTGACCGGCTGGTCCTGCAAGATCTCGCGTTTCACAAGGTCGCTGGCGACCACCGGCGCGGCGATCATCATCAATGCAGCAATGGTCAGGGCAGTTCTGAACATCTGGGTCCTCCAATCCTCGGGACCGGCCGGATAGGCCGGCGTGTGGCTCAGGCGAGCCAGCGCTTGCGGCGCCGGTAAGAGCGGACGTCACGAAAGGATTTGCGCCCTTCATCCGACATCCCAAGGTAGAATTCCTTGACGTCGGGGTTTTCCCGCAGCTCGGCGGCGGGCCCCTCCATCACCACGCGCCCGTTCTCCAGGATGTATCCCGAATGGGCATATTTCAGCGCGACGTTCGTGTTCTGCTCGGCCAGCAGGAAACTCACGCCCTCATTTTCGTTCACCGATTTCACGATCTCGAAAATCTGCTCCACCAACTGCGGCGCCAGCCCCATGCTGGGCTCATCCAGCAAGATCGTTTCCGGGCGGCTCATCAGGGCCCGACCGATGGCCGTCATCTGCTGTTCCCCACCAGAGGTATACCCCGCCTGCGACCTGCGGCGCTCCTTCAGGCGCGGGAAATAGGAATAGACCATCTCCAGATCCTGCTCGACGGCGGCTTTGCCGTCGCGGCGGGTATAGGCCCCGGTGCGCAGGTTTTCCTCGACGGTGAGGTGTTCGAAACAGTGGCGGCCTTCCATGACCTGGATTACGCCGCGCTTTACCAGCGCTGCCGGATCAAGGTCCTGCACTCGCTCGCCCTTGTAAACGATGGAGCCCTTGGTGACCTCGCCACGTTCCGAATGCAGCAGGTTCGATATTGCCTTCAGCGTGGTTGTCTTGCCCGCGCCATTGCCGCCCAAAAGCGCGGTGATCCCGCCCTTCTTCACGGTCAGGCTCACGCCTTTCAGCACGAGGATCACGTGATTGTAGATCACCTCGATGTTGTTGACCTCTAGGAGCGCCTCGTCCGTCCGGCCTGTATCCAGCATCATCTCACCTCGCACACCGGGTCGGATCCGCGCCGCCCCTTTGGCTTCTTCCCTTTGAAAATACGCAAGAAATCCCGGCGGCGCCCGCGCGCCGCCGGGACAGGACGCGATTACATCGCGTCACAGCCTTCGGCCATCGGCCAGGGCGCATTGGCGTCGGCGTATTCCTTCGCCTTTTCCTCGGCCAGCGCCTTGTAGCCGGCAACATTCGGCGTCAGGTGGTCAGAGACCTTGACGAACTTGGAACCGTCCCATTCCAGCATCCAGCCACCCGAGTGGCCGGTGTGGTTGGAACAGGAGGTCGAGAAGGGCGGCACCATGCCGGTCAGGCCCAGCTCGTCGATCCGTGCTTCGGTCATGTCGATGTTTTCCAGACCCCAGCGCAGCTGTTCGGCGCTGATCTCGGCGGTGCCGTATTCGGCCTGCGCCACGCGGATGCCTTCGGCAAGGATGGCCGAAATCACGATGCCGCGCGAATAGAACACGCCCGACATCTCGGTCGCGTCCGACTTGGACTTGCCTGCGTCGACAACGTGTTTTTTGATGTCGGCCATGACCGGCGCGTCCATGTTCGGGAAGGACCAGCTGATCGACTTGTAGCCCTTGCCGTCCTCACCGACGATGGCAAGGTCCGCGTCATGCCCGGACCACCAGACACCGACGAAGTTTTCCATCGGGAACTTGGTCTTGACCGCTTCGGTGATGGCGCCCGCGTTCATCGCGCCCCAGCCCCACATCACGACGTAGTCAGGACGCATCCGGCGGATCTGCAGCCACTGTGCCGACTGGTTCTGCATTTCCTTCAGGCCGACCGGGATCGGGTTCAACTCAAAGCCCTTTTCAGCGGCCAGCTGTTCCAGCACCGGGATCGGCTCTTTGCCATAGGGGTGATCAAGGTGAAGGAAGGCGATGGTCTTGCCATCAAGGCTGCCCTGCCCTTCGAGATACTGGATGATCATGTCGGCCGCATCCCAGTAACCCGACGGCGTGTTGAACGCCCACTGGAAGGTCTTGCCGTCCATCATCGGGCTAAAGCCATAGCCCGGCGCGAGGATCGGGATCATGTCGACGTTGGTCTTGGGCAGCACCTGCAGGGTGATCCCGGTCGACCACGGCTGCGTCACGATCGCCTTGCCCTTGGTCTTTTCATAGCATTCCACGCCCTTTTCGGTGGAATAGCCGGTCTCGCATTCCTCTGCGTTGACCGGAATGCCGCCAACGCCGCCGTCGCGCGCGTTGAGCATCGCCAAATAGTCTGCCTGACCGTTCATCAGCGGGATGCCGGTGGCGGCAAAGGGGCCGGTCCGGTAGGCTAGGTTCGGGGCAAAAAGCTCCTGCGCGTAGCTGGCTCCGGCGGTCGCTGCCGCCAGAGCACCCGCAAGCGCCAGTTTGGTGAAGTGTTTCATAACGTTCCTCCCTTGGAATGTCTCATTGATACGTGGTCTTCTTGGTCTTGGGCCGAGGTCATGCGGCCATCGGGGGCGTGCAGGCACGCCCCACAGTTCAGTGCGGGAATGGCCAGAGGATCAATTTCTCCCGGATCAGCCGCCACAGTTGCGCCAGCCCGTGCGGCTCGACGATCAGGAAAAACACGATCAGGCTGCCCACGATCATGATGTTCAGATGCTCGACCATGGACGACGAGATCGGAATGCCCAGCGCCTCGGGCAGCAGGTTCAGCACCACTGGCAGCCCGACGATCAGGATCGCCCCCAGGTAGTTGCCCATGATCGACCCCAGCCCGCCGATGATCGCGATGAACAGGATGCGGAAGGACAGCGGAATATCGAACAGGTTCGGCTCTGCCGCGCCGCGCCACATGAAGACGAACAGCGCACCTGCGACGCCCACGATGTAGGACGAAATGGCAAAGGCCGTCAGCTTGGACCGCATCAGGTTGATGCCGATCAGTTCGGCGGCGATGTCCATGTCACGCGTCGCCTTCCACGTCCGGCCAAGGGTGCCGCGCGTGAGGTTGATGCACAGCATAGTCAGCAAGCAAACGATGAACAGCACGACATAGTACTGCACCATCGAATCCGCCTGCGGACCGGACACATAAAGGCCGAAGATATCAAGGTTCGGCACCTGGATCGCGCCGGAGGCGTTGTAGTTGTAAAGCCAGGCCCATTTCTCGAACAGCCAGACAAGAAAGAACTGCGCCGCCAGGGTCGCGATGGCCAAGTAAAATCCCTTGATCCGCAGGGAGGGGATCCCGAACATCACCCCCACACCGGCGCTGAACACCCCCGACAGCAGGATCGCGATGATCGGGTTCATCCACGGCATGATCGTGATCATCTTGTAGCAGGCGTAGGCACCGACCCCCATGAAGGCCGCCGTCCCCAGCGACAACTGCCCGGCATAGCCGGTCAGGATGTTCAGGCCCAAGGCGGCCAGCGAATAGATCAGGATCGGGATCAGCAGCGTCTGGAAGGTGAACTCGCTCGCCGTCAGCGGAAAGATCACCCAGACGAACAGCAGGATGATCCCCAGCAGCACGGCATCCTGCCGGACCGGGAACAGCGCCTGGTCGGCCTCGTAACTCGTCTTGAACTGTCCTGCGGTGCGATAGAGCATCCGCCCCTCCCTCTTGTTTGCCGCGATTCAGGCCGCGGCGTCGTTCATTTTCCCGCCGGGTGGCACAGGCCATCCCCGCAGGCAGAAAATTCCCAGCGCAATCAGCGCCGACAGCGGCACCAGCAAAATCGCCCCTGGAAGTGCAGCCAAGACAAGAACGCTCCACCCCTGCCAAGGTGCTGGCCCGGGATTGGCCGGTTCCCGTCTGGTATCATGGAGGCGAACAAGACCCCCAAACACCAGCCAGGGCACAATCGCGGCGAATAACAGTCCCAAAGGCCACCATTGCAGGTGCGGTGCGTCAAACAGCCGGGCAACAAAGAATGCCGCCGGAAGCAGGGCGCAAAGGCCTGTGACCACGGCAGAAATCAAACCCGCCCTTAGCCAGCCGTTATTGCACCGGGCCCGCTCCATGCGTCAGACGTCCTCCCCGTCGCGGCGCCCGGATCCAAGGCTCCAGACTCGCGCCGCCGTCGTCGCGGCCACACTCATCCCCGCCAGTGACAGGGCCGCCATGTTCCAGAAACCCGCCGTGACCAGCCCCGCCATCGGTAGCCCCCCCCGGTTGACCGCTTCTTCCGGTTCCCCTACCCCGTTGGCACTGCGCGCCAGATCGGCGATTGCCGGATCTGGGCGGTTGACGGGGCGCGCGCTGGCGCTTTTGTCCATGGGCAGCGTCATCTCAGGCATCCAATCCTTCATCAGCCTCGAACCGCGGACGGCTGGTGCTGCGTTTCGCATAGCCGGTCGCCTCCGTGTGTTTGACCAGCCAGAAATAGGCCCACATGCCCACCGCCGCCCCTGCCGCCGCCAGCAGCAGCGCGATGACCATGCTTCCGCCCTGCGCCGGATCGGCGGTCAGCGCGAGGTAGCCGAAGGCCCAGAACCCTGCCCAGGCAATCACGTTCAGAATTGCGATCAGTTTCGACATGGCAGTTCGATCCTTGTTTTGCCGTTTTCCGTAGGGCGGGGTTCACCCCGTCGCCCTCGGCGCGTATTTTGGCGCGGCGGGGTAAACCCCGCCCTACACCCTTTCAATGATACGTTCCCCGAACAGCCCCTGAGGCCGGAACAACAGCACGATCAGCGCAAGGACAAAGGCGAACCACGTCTCGGTGTTGCCACCAAGGATCGGCTGGCCCCAGTAGATCTCGAACAGCTTTTCCGACAGCCCGATGAGAAGCCCGCCAATGATGGCGCCGGTGATCGACTCCAGCCCGCCCAGCATCAGCACCGGCAGCGCCTTGTATGCGATCACCTCCAGCGCAAAGGACACCCCTGCCCGCGCGCCCCAGGCGATGCCTGTGACCAGCGCGATGATGCCCGCGATGAACCAGACTAGCACCCAGATCGTCTGCAGCGAGATGCCCACCGACAGCGCGGCCTGATGGTCGTCGCCCAGCGCCCGGATCGCGCGGCCCATCTGCGTGTAGTTCAGGAAGGCCAGCAGCGCACCCACCAGCAGCACGGCCACCGCAACCACCGTCATGTCGAGGTGCTGCAGGATCAGCAATCCGCCCCAAGGCTCCAGCACCGTGTCGCCGGTCGGGATGCCCAACTCGGCGGAAATCATCTGCTTGTTCTCACCGCCAAAAATGATCTCGCCCAGACCGATCAGGAACAGCGTGATCCCGATGGTCGCCATGAACAGGATAATGTCCGGCTGACCCACCAATGGCCGCAGCACCACCCGTTCGATGCTGACCGCCAGCACGAACATCACGCCCAGGGTCAACGCCACCGCGATCCAAGCCGGGATGCCGAAGGCATGCAGCCCCACCAGCGTCAGCGCGGCAAACACCACCATGATGCCCTGCGCAAAGTTGAAGATACGGCTCGAGCGGAAGATCAGGACAAAGCCCAGCGCGATCAGTGCATAGAGCACGCCAGACACCAGCCCCTCCCACAACACCTGCAACAGGAAATCCGGAGCGGCGACCATGTCGACAAAGGGCGCGACGAAGATTTGATTCAGAAGGTCCAACTCAGCTCTCCCCCGCCGAAATTTCAGGATGTACGATTTGTCTGGAAGCCATGGTCAGAACGTAGGTCTTGTACAAAACAGGCGTCATCAGTGCGGCACCCCCAGATAGGCGTCGATCACGTCCTGATTGCCGCGCACCTCGTCCGGTGTGCCGTCGCCGATCTTCTTGCCGTAATCCATGACCACGACCCGGTCGGACAGGTCCATGACCACGCCCATGTCATGCTCGATCAGGCAGATCGTGGTGCCGAACTCGTCGTTCACGTCCAGGATAAAGCGGCTCATGTCCTCCTTCTCCTCGACGTTCATGCCCGCCATCGGCTCATCCAGCAGCAGGATCGACGGCTCCGCCGCCAAGGCGCGCGCCAGTTCCACCCGCTTTTTCAAACCGTAGGGCAGCCTGCCGACAGGCGTCTTTCGGATCGACTGGATTTCCAGGAAGTCGATGACCTTCTCGACGATCTCGCGGTTCGCCATTTCCTCGTTGCGCGCCCGGCCCCACCACAGCGCCTGCGCCGGGATAGAGGCGTTCATATGCGTCAACCGGCCCGTCATGACGTTGTCCAGAACGGTCATGCCCTCGAACAGGGCGATGTTCTGGAACGTCCGCGCCACACCCATGCGGGCCACCTCGTAGGGCTTCATGGGGGGGCGTTTCGCGCCCTTGTACCAGACCTCGCCGATCGTCGGCGTGTAGAACCCCGAGATGATGTTCAGCATACTGGACTTGCCGGCCCCATTCGGCCCGATGATGGCGCGGATCTCTCCTTCCCGCACATCAAAGGAGATGTCGGAAATCGCCGTGACCCCGCCGAATTTCAGGGTGATGTTCTTCATCTCCATCAGAACGCCGCCGATCTGGCGCCCATCCGCGGTGACATATCCTTCGGTGTCTTTCACGCACCTGTCCCTTTTTTATTGTAATTGGGCTGCGCCATCGAAAAAGCGCCGCTGTTCAGGCAGCGCCCTGCGGGATGGCGGGCGGGGCGATCCGCGCAGCGGGAGCGTCCGAACATCATTCCGCCGCCATCGCCTTGGGCGTCACCGGCACGACCTTGGCGTCGCGAATCTGCAGCGTTGCCTTGATCTTGCCCTTGCGCCCGTCTTCGTAGGTCACTTCCGTCTCTGTGTAGACGCTCTCGGAGCCATCGTACAAAGCGGTCACAAGGTCGGCGAATTTCTCTCCGATCACCTTGCGGCGCACCTTACGCGTCCGCGTCATCTCTCCATCGTCCGCGTCCAACTCCTTGTGAAGAATAAGGAAACGGTGAATTTGGCAACCAGACAGCATCTCGTCTGCGGCGACACTGACGTTCACCTCTTCGACATGCTTTTGCACGGCCTCCAAAACCTGCGGGTGCTGCGCCAGTTCCTGGTAGGATGCATAGGCGATGTTGTTGCGCTCGGCCCAGTTGCCCACAGCCGTCAGATCGATGTTGATGAAGGCCGTGCAGCGATCCTTGTCCGCGCCGAAAACCACGGCCTCCAGGATGTTGGCGTAGAACTTCAGCTTGTTTTCTACGTACTTGGGCGCGAACAGCGCCCCATCGGCCATCTGACCCACATCCTTGGCCCGGTCGATGATCCGCAGATGCCCGCTGCTCTCTTCGATGAAACCGGCATCCCCGGTGGCGACCCAGCCCTCCGGGTCCTTGGTATCCGCGGTGCTTTCCGGGTTCTTGTAATACTCCACAAACGCCCCGGGCGAGCGGTAGAAAACCTCGCCATTCTCGGCGATCTTCAACTCGACGCCGGGCGCTGGCACCCCAACGGTGTCCGAACGGACCTCTCCATCCGGCTGCACGGTGATGAAGACGCTGGCCTCAGTCTGGCCATAGAGCTGTTTAAGGTTGATCCCCAAAGAGCGATAGAAATCAAAGATTTCCGGCCCGATCGCCTCGCCGGCGGTATAGCCCACGCGGATCTTCGAGAAGCCCAGGGCATTCTTCAGCGGGCCGTATACCAGGAATTCACCCAGCGCGTATTTCATCCGGTCCATGATCCCGACGGGTTTTCCATCAAGGATCGCGGGACCCACCTTGTGGGCATGGGCCATGAAATGGTCGAACAACCGCTTCTTGAAGGTCCCCGCATCCTCCATGCGGATGGTGATCTGCGTCAGCTGCGTCTCAAAGATCCGCGGCGGCGCAAAATAATAGCTGGGCGCGATTTCGCGCAGGTCCGTCAGCAGGGTCTCTGCCGATTCCGGGCAATTCACGCAGAACCCCGTCCAGTAGCCCTGACCGATGGAAAAGATGAAATCGCCCACCCATGCCATCGGCAGATAGGCCAGCACGTCATCGGTGCGCTGGATGTTGTCGAATTCGGAGGCGGCCCGCGCGCTTTCGATGATGTTCCGGTTCGACAGCACCACGCCCTTCGGCTTGCCCGTGGTGCCCGAGGTATAGAGCATCACGCAGGTGTCGTCATAGGTCAGCCCATCGCGGCGGCGGCGCAATTCCTTTTCATATTCGTCACGGGCAGCCCTGCCCTGTTCCTGCACATGGCTGTACTGGTGCATATGGCTGTGGTCATATTTCCGCAGGCCGCGCGGATCGACATAGATCAGGTGCTCGAACTGGTGCAGGTCGTCCTGCACTTCGATCACCTTGTCCGCCTGTTCCTGGTCGGCCACGATGGCAAATCGCGCGCCGCAATGGCCCAGAACGTATTCCATCTCTTCGGCAACGGCGTCCTGATACAGAGGCACGGGGACGGCGCCCACGCTCTGCGCGGCAACCATCGACCAGTACAGGGTGGGGCGGTTGCGCCCGATGATGGCGACGAAATCGCCTTCGTTCACGCCAAGGTTCAACAGACCAAGCGCCAGCGCCTCGATCTCGGCCTCTGTCTCGGCCCAGCTCCAAGTTTGCCAGATCCCGTATTCTTTTTCACGGTAGGCAGGCGCCGAACCGAATTTGGTGGCGTTGCGGTGCAATAGCGCCGGAACCGAGCGCAGACCCTCTGCGCCCTCAGCCTGATGTGCCAAGTCTATTCCTCCCCATGCCGGTTTCCCCGACATCCCTCGTGGCCCGTCGTTGCGTGCCGATCGTGGTTCTCCCACGATTCTGACCGCCATTTGGGCAATTCAAACACTCGGGGTCAACTTTTTCCTGAGGTTTTCCGAATTGTTACGAATCCTTTCAGCGCCAGTTGCGTCCCTGAACGCGGGGGGCGACCGGAGCGAAGGTGCTCAAAAGCAGCAGCCGGACCCTGCCAATCCACGCGGCCCTCCACTGCCTCCGCTCCGTTCCGCCCCCATCCCTCTGGCCAGCACCGCCAAAACCCGCTAAAGCGCAACCTTCCGCATCCTTAGCCAAAGCCAGACATGACCAAACGCGCCGGTTTCATCGCCCTGATCGGAGAGCCCAACGCGGGCAAATCCACCCTGACCAACCGCATGGTCGGGGCCAAGGTCTCTATCGTCACCCACAAGGTTCAGACCACCCGCGCCCGCATTCGCGGCGTGGCCATGGAAGGCGACAGCCAGCTTGTCTTTGTCGACACACCCGGCCTGTTCAAACCCCGCCGCCGTCTGGACCGCGCCATGGTCGCCGCCGCATGGGGCGGGGCTGCCGACGCGGATGTAATCGTCCTGCTGATCGAAGCGCACAGAGGCATCACCGAAGGGGTCGAACGCATCCTGGACGGCCTGAACGAGCTGCCCAAGGGCCGCACCGTCGCACTCGCCATCAACAAGATCGACCGGGTCGAGGCGCCCAAGCTACTGGCTCTGACAAAGGATATGAACGAGCGCTTTTCCTTTGCGCAGACATTCATGATCTCGGCGGAAAAGGGCTATGGCATCGAGGAACTGCGCACATGGCTGGCCGGGGAAGTCCCTGAAGGCCCCTGGCTCTATCCCGAAGACCAGATCGCCGATCTGCCGATGCGCATGATCGCGGCCGAGATCACGCGCGAAAAGCTGACCCTGCGACTGCATCAGGAACTGCCCTACCAGCTGACCGTCGAAACAGAGAGCTGGGAGGAACGCAAGGACGGCTCTGCGCGTGTGGATCAGGTGATCTACGTCGCCCGCGATGGCCACAAGGGCATCATCCTTGGCCACAAGGGTGAAACGATCAAGGCGATCTCCAAGGCCGCGCGCGAGGAACTGACCGAATTCGTCGGCCGTCCGGTCCACCTCTTCCTGCAGGTCAAGGTGCGCGAGAACTGGCTCGAAGAGGCCGAGCGCTATTCCGAAATGGGTCTGGATTTCAAGGACGGCAACGCCTGATGGCACGGCTGACCACCCGTTTCTGGGTCGATGCCTACCTTGCCCGCCTGCGTCTGTTCGATATCCCGGCTTATGTGACGTCGCACGGCGACGATCAGGCCGGCGCGGTTCTGGTCAAACTCTGCCCGCTCGACGGCAGCGCCCGCGCCTTTACCCGCGGATTCGACCTGACGACCGGCGACCGCCAGTGGACTGAACTGACCACCGGACCAGAGGCCGTGGTCGATGCCACCGTCTCCCGCCAGCGCAGCTTTGACCCCGATCTCTGGGTGATCGAGGTCGAGGACCGGCAGGGTCGCCATCTGCTGGACGATCCCTCGCTCGCCTGACCTGCCCCTCAGTCTGGTTGGGAACGCCCCGGCCCGAGGCCCTGCAAAGGGCCGAGATATCCTGTGCGGCCGCAGGCTGCGCCTTTGGATCACGGCTTGCCAAACCGCCGCCACATCCCGATCTTGACGCCATGGACTGGCGCGACACTGGCATTCTTCTCAACACCCGCAAACACGGAGAGACCTCGCTGATTCTAGAGGTATTCACGCCGGAACACGGACGACATGCGGGCGTCCTGCGTGGCGGCACCTCGCGCAAACTTGCCCCGCATCTGCAGCCCGGCGCACAGCTGGACCTCAGCTGGCGCGCGCGGCTTGAGGATCATATCGGAAGCTTCACCGCTGAACCGCTCCGATCCCGCGCGGCCAGCGCGCTGTCGGACCGGCTGGCGCTGGCGGGGCTCAACGCCGTGACCGCCCTGCTGGCCTTCTGCCTCCCCGAACGCGAACCGCATCCCGGTCTCTATGCCCGCTCGGAAAAGCTGCTGGATCTGCTCCCCCACCCCGAACTTTGGCCACTGGCCTATCTTCACTGGGAACTGGCCCTGCTCGAGGAGATGGGTTTTGGGCTCGACCTCTCCGCCTGCGCCGTGACGGGTGCATCCGAGGGGCTGGCTTTTGTCTCGCCAAAATCCGGGCGCGCGGTTACTCACGCAGGCGCAGGCGACTGGTCGGACCGCCTGTTGCCGTTGCCAGAGGTGCTGTTGGGTCGCGGAGAGGCCAGTGATGCGGACATCCTGCAGGCGCTGGCGACCACTGGCTATTTCATGGAAAACCGGTTGGCCCCTGAACTGCGCGACAAACCCCTGCCCGCTGCACGCTCGGCCTTTCTGAGCCGGCTCAGGGCGCGCGCGGCATCCTGACCTCACACGCCCCGACCGCATCGCCAAGCCTTCCCCCTTCCCCGAGAACCGGCTAGAGAAGGCCACGATGAAACTCACTCTGCCCAATATCCTGACCATCCTGCGTCTGCTCGCCGCCCCCGGGCTGGCGATCATGTTCCTGTATTTCTCGCGCCCCGTTGCAGACTGGTGCGCGTTGATCTTGTTCATGGGCGCGGCCATCACCGATTGGTTTGATGGCCACCTTGCGCGCAGTTGGCAGCAAATCACCAAGCTCGGCACCATGCTGGATCCCATCGCGGACAAGGCGATGGTGCTCATCGCGCTGACCGTCATCATCGGGTTTTCCTCCTGGTCGCCTTGGCTGGTGTTGCCGGCCACGGTCATCGTCTTCCGCGAGGTATTTGTATCCGGCCTGCGGGAATTCCTTGGTGACACGGCGGGAATGCTCAAGGTGACAAAGCTGGCCAAATGGAAGACCACGGCCCAGATGGTTGCGATTGCTGTGCTCTTTGCACAGGGCATATTCGAGCACTATCTTGTCGTATCAAGCATCGGCATGGGCGATGAGATCATCGGTCAGGTCCTGCGCGGAGAGGTCGAGGACGTGATGGGCCTGCGCTGGAAATATCAGGGGATGGTCTGGTCCGGGCAGGGCGGGCTGGCGCTGCTCTGGGTCGCTGCCGCGCTGACGCTGATCACCGGGTGGGACTACTTCCGCAAGGCCATGCCGCATCTGAGGGAGGATCGCTGATGGACGTTCTCTATTTTGCATGGGTGCGCGAACGCATCGGTTTGCCCCGCGAAACGGTCGAGACCGGGGCGGCCACAGTGGCCGACCTTGTGGCGGAATTGAAGGCCCGCGAAGAACGCTATGCCGCCGCTTTCGAAGACCTCAGCGCGCTTCGGGTCGCCGTCGATCAGGAACTGACCGATTTTGACGCCCCGCTGAATGGCGCCCGCGAAGTTGCCTTTTTCCCACCGATGACCGGGGGCTAAACGATGCGCGTCGTCGTGCAGGAGCACCCTTTCGATTTCGGGGCTGAGGCCGCTGCCTTTGCTTCAGGACACCATGATATGGGCGCCGTCGTGACCTTTACGGGCATCGTGCGCGATCTGGCCGAGGGCGGCCTGCAGGCGATGGAAATCGAGCATTACCCGGGCATGACCCAGAAGGCGCTGGAAAAAATCGCAGCAGAGGCGGTTGAACGCTGGTCGCTGGGGGATGCACTGGTGATCCATCGCTTTGGCCGGATGGAACCCGGTGCGCAGATCATGATGGTTGCCACCGCCGCACCGCATCGCAAAGATGCCTTCGAGGCCGCGGAATTCCTGATGGACTATCTCAAATCGCGCGCGCCGTTCTGGAAAAAGGAACACACAGCGCAGGACGCCGGATGGGTAGCAGCAAAAGACGAGGATGAGGCCGCGCTGACGCGCTGGTAACGTCCTCTTGCTCCGGCGCGATGGTGGTCATATCATCTGACCAATTCGCGCAGGACACACATGCCTTTTCAGCCCGTCACCCCGGAAAAGTTATCTACCGCTGTCGTTCGGCAGATCGAGCTTTTGATCCTGCGCGGCGTTCTGCGCCCCGGAGAACGCCTGCCCTCAGAACGTGATCTGTCCGAGCAGTTGGGGGTGTCGCGTCCGTCGCTGCGGGACGCGGTGTCGCAATTGCAGGAACGCGGTTTGCTGACCTCCAAGGCGAATGCCGGCATCTTTGTCACCGATGTCCTTGGCTCCGCCTTTTCCGAACCGCTGATCCAGCTTTTTGCCAGCCATGATGAGGCGGTGTTCGATTACCTGTCCTTTCGGCGCGATATGGAAGGACTGGCCGCCGAGCGCGCCGCCATCCACGGAACGGATACCGATCTGGCGGTGATCGCTGCCGTCTTTGCCAAGATGGAAGCGGCCCATGCCAAGCGTAATCCGGCCGAGGAATCCGGGCTGGACGCCGAGTTTCATCTCGCCATCATCGAGGCCAGCCACAACGTCATCATGCTGCACATGATGCGGTCGATGTACCAGTTGCTGCGCGAAGGGGTGTTCTACAACCGCCAGATCATGTTCAAGCAGCGCACCACCCGCGACAGCCTTCTGCAACAGCACAGGGCCATCAATGACGCGCTTCAGGCCCGGGATGCCGCGGGCGCGCGCGCGGCGGTCGAGGCGCATCTGGGCTTTGTCGAGGCCGCGTTGAGCGCCGACCGAACCGCCGACAAGAACGAAGCAATCGCGCGCCAGCGCCTGCAGCGCGAGGCCGACAGGGGTTGACCGCAACTGGCCACCAAGAGGATCAGCTTTCGCGGAAGGCCTTGGCGAAATAGTCCGTGAAGGGTTTCACCAGATAGGCAATCGGTGTGCGGTCCTCTGTCCGGATAAACGCCTCCACCGGCATACCGGGGATCAGCACCGCGCCTTCGGGCAGGCGGTCGATCTCACCATCCCTCAGCACGATCTCTGCACGGTAATAACTGACCTTCGACGTCTCGTCGGTAAAGGCATCCGCCGAAATCTGCGTCACGGTCCCGAACAGCTCCGGGGTTTGCCGCTGATCCAGCGAGGAAAAGCGCAGAGACACCTCCTGTTTCACAAAGAGTTTGTCGATGTGGATCGGCTCGACCTGCGCAGCGATGACCAAGGGGCGATCCTGCGGGACAAGGAACAGGACCGGGTCGGCGGGCCGGATCACCGACCGTTCGGCGTACACCGTCAAGCCGTAAACCACGCCGGATACCGGCGCGCTGATATCCAACCGGTTCAGACGTTCGCGAATCGCAAGACGCTGTTCGGCCAGTTCGCGTTCGCGGAACAACAGATCACGCAGGGTGGTGATCGCTTCTTCGCGGCGCTTGTTCTGCAGGGTCAGGATCTGGATATCGATTTCCGTGATCCGCCCCTCGGCTTGCGCCTTGGTCGACTTCAGCTCACCTGCCGTGCCCGCAAGACGCGCTTCCTCACGCTTCAGCGCAAGGATTTCCGGCGCGCGGACAAGGCCCTGCCGCTCCAGTTCTTCCTTGTTGACCAGTTCCTCGCGGATCAGTTCCAGTTGGCGATCCAGCGCGGCCTGCTGCGCCTCGACCCCGATCACCTGATCGCGGATCTGATCGGCACGTTTGCCCAATTGCTCGATCTCGGCCTTGATCGACTCGCGCCGGGCAAAGAACTGATTGCGCTGACCTTCGACCAGTTCGGCCACTTCGGCGTTGATCTCCGCCCGTTGCAGGACCTCCTCGGGAAAGACGATCTCATCCTCCAGGTCGCGTTCCGCCTGCAACCGCGCCCGGCGCGCCATCAGTTCGAACAACTGACCTTCGATGATGTTCAATTCGGAGAGCAACAGGGTCGGGTCCAGACGGATCAGGGTGGCCCCGGCTTCGACCGTGTCACCCTCATCTACGAGGATAGACGCCACGACGCCGCCATCCGGATGTTGGACCACTTGCCGGTTCTGATCGACCTCGATGGACCCGCTGGCCACGATGGCGCCCGAAATATTGGTTGTCGCGGCCCATGTTCCAAATCCGCCCACAAGGACGGCCAGCAGCAGGATACCGCCAATCATCGGGCCGCGCATGGGAAATTGCTGTTCGGGTGTCATCGCACACCTCCCGGTCCGGCTTTCTGCAGTTGCTGGTGGTTCTTGACCATGGCCTGCAACACCTCATCCTTTGGACCAAAGGCGGCGCGCCCGCCGTTTTCGAGCATCAGAAGCACGTCGCATTCCTTGATCGCCGCTGGCCGGTGCGCCATGATCAGCACCGCCTTTCCTTCTTCCTTGAAACTGCGGATCGCCTTGTTCACGGCCTCTGACCCTTCGTTGTCGAGGTTCGAGTTCGGCTCATCCAGCACAAGGATGACGGGATCGCCGTACATCGCGCGGGCCAGACCGATCCGCTGCATCTGTCCACCAGACAGCCGCCCGCCCGCGGCGGAAACGCGCGTGTCATAGCCCTGCGGCAGCTTCAGGATCATTTCGTGGGCGTCGGCCTTCATCGCCGCCGCGACCACCTTTTCGGCGTCCGGCTGCGGAGACAGGCGGGCAATGTTCTCGGCAATCGTACCGTCGAACAGAGTGACCCGCTGCGGCAGATAACCGATGTGTTTTCCCAGCGTCTCAGGCCCGTATTGGTCCAGAGAGGCACCGTCCAGCCTGATCTTGCCGCCCGCAGGCCGCCAGACCCCGGTCAGGGCGCGCGCCAGTGTCGACTTGCCCGCCCCCGATGGACCGATGACGCCGCAGGCCTGCCCGGGATTGATGTTGAACGACACCAGTCGCAAAGCGGCCTGCTGTTCTCCGGGGGCCACGACGGTCAGTTGCTGCACGTCCAGCTTTGCCTGCGGACGCGGCAATTCCGTGCGGTCGATATCCGGCGGGATCTCGGACAACAGCTGTGCAAGGTTGTCCCAGCCTTTGCGCGCACGGGTCACAAGAGCCCATTGACCGATCAGCAGTTCGATGGGCGCCAGCGCGCGCCCCATCAGGATCGACCCCGCAATCATCGCCCCGGGCGACAGTTCTCCCTGAAGCACAAGATATGCGCCCAGACCCAGCATCGCGGATTGCAGCAGCATCCGGAACGTCTTGGTCAGGGTCGAGAATGTGCCGGTCAGGTCTGCCGACGTGATCTGTCCGCTCAACGATTGGCTGCGCGCGGTCATCCAGCGTTTGAAGGCGTCGCCGCGCATCCCTAGAGCCTGCACCATCTCCGCCTCTTGGCGGATCTGTTCGGCGGTCCGCTCGGCCTGCATGACGGCCATGTTCGATTTCAGTGTCGGTGTCTTGCTGATCAACTGGTTCAACAGCGTCACAAGGATCAGGGCCACGCCGCCGCAGATGGCCAGATACCCCATCCAGGGGTGAAAGATCATGATCGCGATGATGAAGAACGGCGTCCACGGGATGTCGAAAAACGCCATCAGCGCCGGCGAAGACATGAGCCGCTGCACCGATTCCAGATCGCGCAGCCCCGTCTGGGCCAATTCGTCATTCTGGACCGCTGCGCGCCGCACCACCGCATCGAAGACCCGCAGGTCCAGCGCCGACTGGAACCGTGCCGCCACGCGCCCCATGATTCGCCCGCGCACATAGTCGAGCATGCCCATCATCGAATAGAGAAACAGCACAAGGACCGACAGCGCGATCAGCGTCGCGACGGACCGGGAGCCCAGAACGCGGTCGTAGACTTGCAGCATGTACATCGGGCCCGTCAGCATCAGGATGTTGACGAACAGGCTGAAGATACCGACGAACCAGTAATAGGGACGACTTTTCCGACGGGCGGCGCGCAATTCTTCGCGGCCGTTGTCTTTCTGTGCGGTGCTCATGCGCCTCGGTCGCCCTTTGCTTTGTCACGGGCCGGAATGTGTGACAGTCTGATTCTGTCTTATACCTTGTCGCCATTGTGCCACAGGGTAAGGGTTTCCGGCATCCTACGTTGGGTACAATCGGATATGGAATTAGATAGCCTTTTACGGAAGCTTTCCGGCTTTCCCAAGTGCTTTGAAAAGGACGGGGCGCGCATGTTGCGTTTGAGGGCGGTCTTACTGACGGCAGTGGTATGTGGTGTGGCTGCCTGTTCGGTCCCCGGACCCGGCGACGCGCCGGACGGGATTCATGATCCCTACGAGAAAAACAACCGCAAGGTGCATGAGTTCAACCGCAAAGTGGACAAGAAGCTGTTTGCCGGTTCTGGTCCGGGATATGCGGAAACCGTGCCGCTGGGCGTTCAGCAGTCAATCTCCAGCTTTGCGGACACCGTTTCGCTGCCGAAAACGGTCGTGAACCAGTTGCTGCAGGGGCGCCTTGTGCGGGCCAGCAACAACACCGTGCGGTTTGCGCTGAATGCGACCATCGGGATCGGTGGACTGTTCGACGTGGCCAACGAATGGGGCCTGCCCCGCGATGAGACCGATTTCGGTGAAACGCTCGCCGTCTGGGGTGTGCCCGAAGGGGCCTTTGTCGAGGTGCCGTTCTTTGGCCCCTCGACCGAGCGCGACACGGCAGGCGATGTGGTCGATCTGTTCACCGATCCGCTGAGTTACGTGGTGCCAGCGCCGGATCGTTATATTGGCACCGTAGCCAAGACGCTGGACAAGGTCGGTGAGCGGTCGCGGTTCAAGGATACTGTCGACTCGATCCTGCACGACAGTCCGGACAGTTACGCGCAACTGAGGCTGATGTACCTGCAAAACCGCCGCTTCGAACTGGGCCAAGAGGCGCCGGGCGGCGATTTTGATCCACTTTCCGTGGATACAGAAGGCTTCTGAAAGCGTTAGAAACAAGTTATTCGAAAGGAGCCCGCCATGACGCACCTCACTCGCCGCGCGTTTTTTACCGGAAGCGTCGCGCTGGCCACGTTGCCAGCCCTTCCCGCCTTTGCCCTGACCGCCCAGCAGGCCGCGAACCTCGTAGGCGGGATGGTCAATGAAATCAATGCGGTGATCGCCTCGGGAAAATCCCCAAGCGCGATGTACCGGGATTTCGAACGCATTTTCAACAAATACGGCGACACCCGGGTGATCGCGGCAAACGCGCTGGGTGTCGATGCACGACGTGCCAGCAATGCCCAGAAGAAAGCCTTTACCGATGCTTTCACCGGCTACATTTCGCGCAAGTACGGCAAACGTTTCCGCGAATTCGAAGGCGGACGGCTGGAAGTGCAATCGGTCGGCCAGATCCGGCGCGGTTTCGACGTACGCTGCATTGCGTACCTGCGCGGATCCGATCCCTTCCGGGTCAGCTTTCACGTCTCCGATTCCAATCGGTTCTACAACCTGTTCATCGAAGGTGTGGACATGCTACTGACGGAACGCAGTGCCATCGGATCCATGCTGGACGCCCGTCGTGGCGATATCGACGCGCTGATCGCCGACCTGCGCAAGGCCAGCTGATCGGCCGCAATTGGCCTGTTTGGACAGTCAAAGGCCCCCGCCCCAATGGGACGGGGGCCTTTTGTCGGCTGGACCTGTGCCATGTAGCCTGTTTTGCGTTCCGCGCGCCCAAAGGCCAGGGCGTACCGCTCAGTTTCCGCCAAGGATGTCCCGCAAGACCTGCTCCAAAATAGTCTGGCGCTGCCGCCGCTGTTCCGGCTCCGAAACCGGCGGGGGGGCGGGCTGTGTGATCACCGGCGCGACCGGTTCAGACATGGGCAACCCCTTCGCCGGCAGGCCTTCGTGAACGCGGACCATCACCTCGTGCCAAATCTCGGCCGGCAGACCGCTGCCGGTCACGCCGGTCAGGGGGGTGTTGTCGTCATAGCCCATCCAGACCCCGGCGACGTAATCGGCGCTGAAACCCACGAACCAGGCGTCGCGCGCCTCCTGACTGGTGCCGGTCTTGCCCGCAACCTGTCGGTCCGGCAGCGCCGCGCGCCCGCCGGTGCCCTCTGTCACCACGCGGTTCATCATCCAGACCAACTGACGGGCGGCCTCTTCGCGGATCACCCGCTCTCCCATGCCGCCACCGGTGCCCATCAGCGGCTCACTTGCACCTTTCAACCGCAACACACGCAGACCGTAGGGCGTCACCGAGGAGCCGCCGTTCAGAATGCCCGCATAGGCCCCCGTCATTTCCAGTAGGGTCGCCTCTGCCGCGCCCAGCGCCAGCGCGGGCGTATCGGCCAGTTCGCGGTGAATGCCAAAATCCCGCGCCACCCGCAGAACAAGGTCCCGGCCCACGGCCTCGGACACCTTGACCGCCGGGACGTTGAGGGAACTGCGCAGGGCTTCGGCCAGCGTTACGGTACCATAGTGCCGGCGCGAATAGTTTTCCGGACACCACTGACCCGAGCCGGGAATGTTCAGGCAATAGGGTTCATCCACCACCGTATCCAGCGGCGAATATCCCAACTCCAGCGCGGTGGCATAGACAAAGGGCTTGAAGGCCGATCCGGTCTGCCGCACCGCCTGCGTCGCGCGGTTGAACAGTCCCGTGGCATCGGTATCGCGCCCGCCCACCATGGCCCGCACCGCGCCATCTGCGGACATCACAATCACGGCGACCTGCGCCTTTGACCCCGCCTTGACCTTCTCGGAAAAGATCTTGTCGACCGCCTGCGCGGTGGCCCCCTGAATGCGTTGATCCAGCGTGGTTTCGATGACCACGTCCTCTGTCGTGTCGCGGGTAAAGAAATCCGGGCCGGACTGCATCACCCAATCGGCAAAGTATCCGCCGCCAAGGTTCTCCGCATTGGTCGCCAGCGTTGCCGGATTGTCCTGATAGCGCTGCGTTTCCGCGTCCGACAGATAACCCTGATCGTTCATCAGGCGCAAAACCGTGGCTGCCCTTGCCTGGCTGCGTTCAAGGTCGGACGTCGGGGCCAGCGTCGACGGCGCCGTCAGCAGGCCCGCCAGCATCGCGGCCTCTGCCGGGTTCAGCGCCGACGCCGGTTTCGCAAAGTAACGCTGTGCGGCGGCCTCTGCCCCGTAGGCGCCTCCGCCCATGTAGGCACGGTTGAGATAGATCGAAAGGATCTCGTCCTTGCTGTATTTCGCTTCCATCGCCATCGCGAAAAGCGCTTCCCGCGCCTTTCGGCTCAATGACGTGCGACGGCAATCGGCCACATATTCGGCCTCGTTCTTCCACTCCGTCGGGTCGAACTCCACCCCAAGGCAGAGCAGTTTCGCCGTCTGCTGGGTGATCGTCGATCCGCCATGCCCTGACAGTGGCCCGCGCCCTTCGCGCAGGTTGATGCGGATGGCGCTGGCCACGCCACGGGGGCTGACGCCGAAATGCCAGTAGAAACGCCGATCTTCGGAGGCCACGACAGCGTTCTTAAGATGTGGGCTGACACTGTCGGCGGTCACGACACCGCCGAACTGGTCGCCGCGCAGGGCAAAAACCTCTCCGTTGCGGTCCAGCAATGTGACAGAGCCCCGGGCCCGTCCGTCCAGCAGCGTGGGTAGCTCGGGCAACGTGCTGTAGACATACAGGACGGCGCTGCCGACCAACAGGAAGGCAACGACCGTTGCCGTCAGGGTCAGACGCCAGATCAGCCGCAATACCCAGCGCACGATACCGGCAAAGAACCCGATGATACCGCCGCGCCCGCGGCGGACGGGTTTGCGCTTGGTACGTGTGCGGGCGGTCCGCGCCGTCTTGGACAATTTGGCAGCAGGCTTCGTGGCCGCACCGCGCGGATGACGCCGGTCAGCGACCAGGCGTTTGCCCTTTCCTCGTGTTGTACTCATCAACTCTGCCCGTGACAGTCCTGCTCTTTGGTCCGAGTCTACCGGGAAGCGCAGGGAATGTTGACCACCCCCAGCGCCTCGTTGACTTTATTTTCAGCCTAAATTTTCACCACTTTCCAATTTGTGCGCAAAAATTAGACGCTCAAAGGCCTTTTGCTGCCCGGAATCCGGGCTTCTCCCTTCTAATCCGGGCGGGCGACCCGTTTTGCTGCCGGTGCAAACAGCGGGGGACACCCTGCCAGACCGAAGGGGACCAAGGTGAAACTGATCATTGCAACGATCAAGCCGTTCAAGCTGGAAGAGGTGCGTGAAGCTCTCACCGGGATCGGCGTGCGCGGCATGATGGTGACGGAAATCAAGGGCTTCGGCTCTCAGTCCGGCCATACCGAAATTTATCGCGGCGCGGAATACGCTGTGAACTTCGTGCCGAAAATCAAGCTGGAAATCGTCGTCTCGGCTTCGATGGCCGACCAGGTGATCGAAACCATCAAGACCACCGCGCAGACCGGCAAGATCGGCGACGGCAAGATTTTCGTGCTCGACGTGCTTCAGGCCGTGCGCGTGCGCACCGGCGAAACCGACGCAGACGCGCTCTGACGCGCAGTTCATCGTGAGGGAAACAGACATGAAACTACTCAAGACGCTCGCTCCGGCTGCCGCGCTGACGGCCCTGCCGAGCCTGGGCTTCGCACAGGACGCGGTGGCGGGGATCGATGCCTCGTCCGACTCGATCTTCATCTTCAACTCGCTGCTGTTCCTGATCGGCGGCTTCCTCGTCATGTGGATGGCTGCGGGTTTTGCCATGCTTGAGGCCGGCCTCGTCCGGACCAAGAACGTGGCGATGCAGCTGACCAAGAACATCTCGCTCTTCGCGATCGCCGCCGTCATGTACTACCTGATCGGCTACAACCTGATGTACCCGCTGGGCAGCTGGTCCATCGGCACCGATGAAACCGGCGGCTACCTTGGCGCCTTCGGCGTTGCCGTTCTCGAAGCCGTTGGCGTTGGCCGCGACGCAGCCGATGACTATGGCTATGCCTCGACCGGCTCGGATTTCTACTTCCAGCTGATGTTCTGCGCCACCACCGCCTCGATCGTTTCCGGCACCCTGGCCGAGCGCATCAAGCTGTGGCCCTTCCTGATCTTCACCGTCGTTCTGACCGGCCTGATCTACCCGATCCAGGCGTCGTGGAAGTGGGGCGGCGGTTTCCTTGACAGCCAGTATGGCTTCCTCGACTTCGCCGGTTCGACAGTTGTGCACTCGGTCGGTGGCTGGGCGGCTCTGGCAGGCGCGCTGATCCTCGGCCCGCGTATCGGCAAGTACACCAAGGACGGTCGCACCGTGCCGATCATGGGTTCGAACCTGCCGCTGGCGACGCTGGGCACGTTCATCCTGTGGCTGGGTTGGTTCGGTTTCAACGGCGGCTCGCAGCTTGCCATGGGCACCGTGGGTGACGTTGCAGACGTGTCGCGCATCTTCGCCAACACCAACACCGCAGCCGCCGGTGGTGCCATCGCCGCGCTGATCCTGACGCAGCTGATGTACAAGAAGGTCGACCTGACCATGGTGCTGAACGGCGCGCTGGCTGGCCTCGTATCCATCACCGCCGAGCCTCTGACCCCGACGCTGGGTTCGGCCACCCTGATCGGTGCCGTGGGCGGTGTCATCGTGGTCTTCGCCGTGCCGATGCTCGACAAGCTGAAGATCGACGACGTGGTTGGCGCCATCCCGGTTCACCTGCTCGCAGGTATCTGGGGCACCCTCGCCGTTGTCCTGACCAACTCGGACGCCACCATCGGCGGCCAGCTGATCTCGATCATCATCGTCGGCGTGTTTGTCTTCGTCGTCTCGGGCGTGGTGTGGTTCATCCTCAAGGCCATCATGGGCATCCGGGTTTCGGAAGAGGAAGAAATCACCGGTCTCGACATGGCCGAGCTGGGTATGGAGGCATACCCGGAGTTCTCCAAAGGCTGAGGTTCTCCTTCCACTCAGTCTTTGATCCACTGGCCCGGGCGTTCGCGCCCGGGTTTTTTATTTTCGATCTGTTCCGTCCCGGTAACGGGCCACAGCTTGCGTGCCCGTCACCCCGCCGCTAGCGTGGCGCCAAACCTCACGGAGCTTCCCATGACCAATTCCATCGACGCGCGCCTTGCGGAACTGGGCCTGACGCTGCCCGACGCGCCCGCCCCTGCCGCCAACTACGTGCCCTTCGTCATCTCCGGCAACACGGTCTACGTGTCCGGCCAGATCAGCATGGGGCCCGACGGCCTGATTACCGGCAAGCTGGGCGACACCATGAGCGTCGAAGAAGGCGCGGCAGCGGCCAAGTCCTGCGCGCTGAGCCTGCTGGCACAGGTCAAGGCCGCCTGCGGCGGTGACCTGTCGCGGCTCAAGCGCGTGCTCAAGTTGACCGGCTTCGTGAATTCGACCCAAGACTTCACCGATCAGCCCAAGGTGATCAACGGCGCCAGCGACACGCTGGTCGAGATCCTCGGTGACGCAGGGCGCCATTCGAGATCGGCGGTTTCGGCGGCCTCCCTGCCCTTGGGAGTCGCGGTCGAAATCGAAGGCATCTTCGAGATCGCCTGATGATCCTCCTTCCGTCGGTCTTCCTTGACCGTCCCATCGCGCACCGTGGTCTGCATGGTCAGGCGGGTCCCGAAAATTCGCGCGCGGCGGTTCGGGCCGCCGTAGCGGCCGGATATGGCATCGAAATCGACCTTCAGCTGTCCAAGGACGGCTGCGCCATGGTCTTTCACGATTATGATCTGAAACGCATGACCGGCAGTTCCGGCCCGATCCAGCAGCGGTCAGCCGCAGATCTTGCCGATCTCACCTTGATCGGCGGGAACGAAGGCGTGCCAACACTGATCGAGGTTCTGCAAATCGTGGACGGCGCAGCGCCGCTCTTGATCGAACTCAAGGATCAGGACGGGCAGATGGGCCCGAACATCGGCACGCTGGAGGCAGCGACAGCTGCTGCGCTCGACGGGTACACCGGCCCCGTGGCCCTGATGTCCTTCAACCCGCATTCGGCGGCAGAAATGGCCCGGATTTGCCCAAGCCTGCCACGCGGCCTGACCACCTGCGCCTATACCGCCGATGACTACCCGACGCTGAAGGAGGAACGCCGCGACCTGCTGCGTCAGATGCCGGGGATAGAGACGATGGGCGCGAGTTTCATCAGCCATGACCACGATGACCTTGCCTCGCCGCTGGTGGCCAAGCAAAAGGCACGTGGGCTGAACATCCTGTGCTGGACAATCTGCTCGCCCGAGGAAGAGGCAGAGGCGCGGCGTATCGCCGAGAATATCACCTTCGAAGGTTACGCCGCTTGATCCGTGGCGCGGAGGTGCCAGATTGACAGGTGTCATGATGCACCAGAGCCCTTCGCCCACGCTGACCGTTTCGGTCCTGACCTCGCTCGATCAGATCGACGCTGCGGTCTGGGATGCCTGCGCCTGCCCGGAAACGGCAGAAGGCGGGCGTCCCATTGACCCGTTCACCACGCACCGTTTCCTGAAAGCGCTGGAGGACAGCGGGTCGGTCGGGCGCGGCACCGGGTGGGACCCGCGCTACCTGATGGTAGAGGCCGACGATGAGGTGATTGCTGTCGCGCCGCTGTACGCCAAGAGCCACAGTCAGGGTGAATACATCTTTGACCACAACTGGGCGCACGCCTTGGAAAGCGCCGGCGGGCAGTATTATCCAAAACTGCAGATCGCTGTTCCCTTTACGCCCGCCACCGGGCGACGGTTCCTGACCAAACCGGGGCGTGAGGTTGCTGGCATTTCGGCGCTGGTTCAGGGCGCGGTTCAACTGGCCTCTGAAAATGAGCTGTCGTCCCTGCACATCACCTTCTGCACCGAGGCCGAGGCGATTGCCGGGGAGGAAATGGGCCTGTTGCGCCGCACGACGCAGCAATTCCATTGGCAGAACCACGACTATCGGGATTTCGACGCCTTCCTTGCCAGCCTCAGTTCCCGCAAGCGCAAGAATATCCGCAAGGAGCGCGCCCGCGCGCAGGACTTCGGCGGCGAAATCTGGACCTTGACCGGCGACGCAATCAAGCCCGAGCATTGGGAGGCCTTTTGGCATTTCTATCAGGACACCGGTGCGCGCAAGTGGGGGTCACCCTATCTGACGCGCGCATTTTTCGACATCGCCCATGAAACCCTGCGCGACGATATCGCGTTGGTCATGTGTACGCGCGATGGCCACTACGTTGCCGGTGCGCTGAACTTCATCGGACGTGAGGCGCTTTATGGGCGCTATTGGGGATGTGTCGAAGATCATCCCTGCCTGCACTTCGAAGCGTGTTATTATCAGGCCATCGACTTTGCCATCGCCCACGGGCTGAAGTCGGTCGAGGCGGGTGCCCAGGGGGAACACAAGCTGGCGCGAGGCTACCTGCCGCGACAGACACACTCGCTGCACTGGCTGGCAGAGCCGGGCTTTTCGGATGCTGTCGCGCGGTACCTTCAGGCCGAACGCCGCGCGGTGGACGAGGATATCGAAATCCTCACCGCCTATGGCCCGTTCCGCAAGGACAGAAGGGAAGAGAGAGAATGACCGAGAAACTGTCGGACACCGCCCGCAAGACCGTGCTCGAACCCCTGCTGAACAGCGGCTGGACCATGGTCGAAGGACGCGACGCCATCTGCAAGACCTTCGAGTTCAAGGATTTCACGGAGGCTTTTTCATGGATGACCCGTGCTGCGCTCTGGGCCGAGAAATGGAACCACCATCCGGAATGGTTCAATGTCTACAAGACCGTGCAGGTCACGCTGTCGACGCATGACGTGGGCGGACTGTCAGCGCTGGACGCAAAACTGGCCCGCAAGATGGACAGCCTTTGATACGCGAAGGGGCGCCGCCGATGCAGCGCCCCGATGCGTTTTACCGGCCCCTGTGCACCTTCGTAGATGAACTACGCACAGGTTTCCGCCCGTGTTACATCGCCGCCAAAAGCGCCTCGCCGGACGAGGTCTCACACACACCGCGGCCCAGTTCCTCATGCAGGATCGTTACCTTGCCATCGTTCACAAGCATCGTGTAGCGCTTTGACCGGTCGAAAAAGCCCAGTTCGGGCACGCTGAACTCCATCCCAAGCGCCTTGGTATAGGCCGCGTCCAGATCGCTCAGCAGCAGGATCCCCGCCTTGTCTGCGCCGGTGTCCTGCGCCCAGGCTGCCATGACGAAGGGATCGTTGACCGACACGCAGATGACGTCCTGAACGCCTTTTGCTTCCATCGCTTCCTTCGTCCGGATCATGCTGGGCATGTGGGCGGTGCTGCAGGTGCTGGTAAAGGCCCCCGGCAGGCCAAAGATCACCACCTTGCGTCCTGTGGTCAGGCTGCTCAGCGGTACCTGTTCGGGTCCCTTGTCTCCCATACGAACCAGAGTTGCCTCGGGGAGGCTGTCGCCTTCGGAAATGGCCATTGTCCTGTCGCTCCTGCGAATTGCGTTTTACCTAATGCCGATTATAGGGTTGCCGTGGCCAAGGAAAATGGGGAACCGTCAAATGAGCGACGTCGTGGTGATCGGAGCGGGGCAGGCAGCGGCCTCTCTGGTGGCGCGTTTGCGCAACAAGGGCCATGAGGGCAAGATCACCGTGATCGGTGAGGAACCCGCCCCGCCCTATCAGCGTCCGCCACTGTCCAAGGCTTATTTGCTGGGCGAGATGGAGCTTGAACGGCTCTACCTGCGGCCCGAAAGCTTTTATGCCGACAGCGGCATCACCCTGCATCTGTCGGAAACCGCCATCGCGATAGACCGCGCCGACAAGAAGATTGTCGCAGGGGGCCAGTCGATTTCTTATGACCACCTCGCCCTGTGCACCGGATCGGTGCCGCGCCGCCTGCCCGCAGCCATCGGCGGCGCATTGGAAGGCGTGCATGTGGTGCGCACGCTGAAGGACGTGGACGAAATGGCCCCTGCCTGCACCGCCGGAAAACGCGTGCTGATCGTCGGCGGTGGCTATATCGGGCTGGAGGCGGCCGCGGTCTGCTGCAAGCTGGGCCTGAAGGTCACGCTGGTCGAAGCGGCGGAGCGCATTCTGCAGCGCGTGGCCGCGCCTGAAACCTCTGCATGGTTCCGCGAGTTGCACAAATCCCATGGCGTTGACCTGCGCGAAGGCATCGGGTTGAAACGCCTGATCGGTGACGGGCATGTGACCGGCGCGGAACTGGCGGATGGCACCACGCTGGAGGTTGATCTGGTGATCGTCGGCGTGGGCATCACCCCCGCCACCCAACTGGCCGAGTCCTGCGGGTTGGAAATCGACAACGGCATCGCCGTCAACGCGCACGGCCAGACCAGCGACCCGGCAATCTGGTCCGCAGGCGACTGCGCCAGCTTCCCGCAGGGCGACACCCGGATGCGGCTGGAATCGGTGGGCAATGCCATCGATATGGGAGAGTTGGTGGCAGACAATATCATGGGCGCAAACCGGGCTTATGAGGCCAAGCCCTGGTTCTGGTCGGACCAATACGACGTCAAGCTGCAGATCGCCGGCCTGAATACCGGGTATGACCACGTCGTGGTCCGCAGGGACGGCGAGGCGCTGTCGCACTGGTACTACGCGGACGACACCCTGTTGGCGGTGGATGCGATGAACGACAGCCGCGCCTACATGGTGGGCAAACGCCTGATCGAATCCGGCAAGAGCCCGGCCCCTGAGGTGGTTTCCGACCCGGAAACCAACCTCAAGGCACTGCTCAAGGCGTGAGGATCATTGCCGGAGATTGGCGTGGGCGGCGACTGACAACCGTGGGCAAGGGCGATGCGGGCGCGCATCTGCGCCCCACAACCGACCGCACCCGCGAAAGCCTGTTCAACATGCTAGCGGGCGGGCGCTTTGGCGACCCGTTCGAAGGCGCGCGAGTGCTGGACCTATTCGCCGGGACCGGCGCGCTGGGGCTGGAGGCGCTGTCGCGCGGGGCGGAGCACCTGACGCTGGTCGATGACGGGCGCGTGGCCGGAAAGTTGATCCGCGAAAACATCCGCAAGTTGGGCTGCGCGGACCGCACGCGCCTGATTGCCCAGAACGCTACCCGCCTGCCCCACGCAGATGCGGCCTGTGACCTGATCTTTCTCGATCCGCCCTATGGCAAGAATCTGGGCGGCAAGGCGCTGACCTCTGCCCAGTCCCAAGGCTGGATCACGCCCGGCGCGCTGGTGGTCTGGGAAGAACAAAGCCCCCAGGATGCTCCTGAGGGCTTTGCGTTTCTTGAAACGCGCCGCTACGGCGACACGCATGTGACGCTACTGGAGGCTCAGGAGCCCGACGCCTCCTCATGAGCTTCGGCCACAAAGGCGCGCGCATCATCGACCAGTTGTTGCGCCGGCAGTCCCTTATCGGTCTTGTCGGCGATCCACTCTGAAATCACCTCATCCCCAAGCGTCTTGATCCGCGCAGTTTCAGCTTCGGACAGGGTGGCGATCTGGTTGCCTGCGGCTTCCATCACCAATTTGCCCTCGGCATCGCCGGTGTCATGCGCGCGCCCAGCCCAGGCCGAGGCCATCAGACCGGAGTTGGCGTCGATGACAGCCCGCAGGTCGTCCGGCAGGCCTTCATAGACGTCCTTGTTCATCGCCCAGATGAAGTAGAGGTTGTAGAGCGAAAACTCACCGGCCACATCGGTGTGGCTGTCGGTCAGTTCGTCCAGCTTCAGCGAGGGCGACATCTCCCAAGTGATGACGCCACCGTCAACAACACCCTTGGACAGCGCCTCGGGGAAGGCCGGGACCGGAATGCCGACAGGCTCTGCACCCAATTTCTCAAGGAGCAGAGTCGCCGGGCGCGACGGGCCACGCAGCTTCAACCCTTCCAGATCTTCGACCGTCTCGATGGCCGGGCCTTTTTTGTGGACCAACCCGCGCCCGTGCATGTGCGCGGCGATCAAATGGACGTTCTCGAAATCATCGGCGAGATACTTTTGAGTAAAGTGCCACGCGGCGATGGAAGCTTCCTCGGCGGATTTGGTGACCATGAACGGCAGTTCCAGCACCTCGGCCTCGGGGAAACGGCCGGCTTGATAACCGGGAATGACCCAGCCGCCGTCAATGACGCCGTCCTGAATAAGGTCGAACTGGTCCGGCGCGGACCCGCCCAATTGCATGAAGGCGTAGATCTCGACCTTGATGCGTCCGTTGGAGTCCGCCTCGACCTTCTCGGCCCAGGGTTCGATGAAATGTTTTGGATTGGCAGAGTTGGGAGAGACAAAATGCTGGAAACGCAGCGTGACCTCCTGTGCCAATGCGGGACCGCTCAGCAGGCTGGCGGCAAGGGCAATAGCGGTGGTGCGGAAGGTCAGGTTCATGGCGATCTCCTTTAGGATCGTGTCTTCGCCGCAGTGCAGCGGCGGCACAGACATACGGCGCGTTTCGAACTGTCGCAACCGCCCCACAGGGACAAACCGCCGCAGAAACATCTTTAACCAATTGGTAAAAAACATTATTTTCGCTACCTCAGTGAATTCAGGATGTCTTTCCCTCTGGACGTATTGAACTGGAAATTTCGCCTTTCCCTGATATTATCTCATGCGAATGCATGAATGACTGGGAGGACTCATGTCGATTTTTCGCCCCTCGCGCCGCGAGATTCTCAGCCTTGCGGCAACGGCCCCGGCGCTGGCCCTGCCCGCTTTGACCGCCACTCCCGCTCGCGCACAGACGCTTGGCGCGCCCGCCGCCGCCAACCCCGCCCATTTTCGGTTCCAACTGGGAGAAGCAGTCCTGACCGTGGTCTCGGACGGACATCTTGAGATACCGGCAAACGGGCTGGGCGTGAACGCCGACCCCGAAGAGGTCAAAACCTTCCTCGAAAGCTACTTTCTGTCGCCGGAAACCAATTACTCACACACCAACCACCTCGTGATCGAGATCGGCGATGCGACGGTTCTGGTCGACGTGGGGTCCGGCAACCGTTTTCTGCCGACCGCGGGCAAGCTGATGGGAAACCTCGACAGCGCCGGGATCGATCCGGGGGCGATCACCGATGTGGTCATCACTCACGCCCACCCGGATCACGTCTGGGGCATCCGGGACGATTTCGATGAGGCCATCCTGCCCGACGCCGCCTACCATATCGGGGGCACCGAACGTGATTACTGGCTTCAAGACGGCCTGGCCAATCAGGTGCCGACAGAGATGCAGCAATTTGTCGTCGGGGCGGTGAATTCACTGAATGTCGACGGGGCGGATTGGTCCGTCGCCAGCGACGGGACAGAGATCGTGCCCGGTGTTCGGGTGATCGACACCCCGGGGCATACCCTGGGTCATATGTCGGTTGTGGTGGAGTCTGGCGGCAAACAGCTGATCGCGCTGGGGGACAGCATGAACCACGCCTGGATGAGCACGACGCGCCCCGACTGGGTCAGCAATTTCGACATGGATGCGGATCTGACCGTATCGACGCGCAAACGTCTTCTGGACATGGCGGCGACCGACCGGATGGCGGTTCTGGGCTATCACTTCCCCTTCCCCGGCGTTGGTCACATCGCGCGCGAGGGCGATGCCTATCGGTTCGTTCCGGCGCTCTGGCAGTGGTGAACCACCTGTAGGGATGAAACCGGGTCGGGCTCAGCCGTCGAACATGTCGGCCTGGCCCGGGGCCCGGGGCGCAGGCAGGCCAAGGTGTGTCCACGCCTTGGCCGCCAGCATACGGCCGCGCGGGGTGCGCTGAATCAGCCCCTGTTGCAGCAGGTAGGGTTCCACCACTTCTTCCAGCGCGTCGCGGCTTTCGGACAGTGCGGCAGAGATTGTCTCGATCCCCACCGGGCCCCCGGCGTAGTTTTCCGCCAGCAGGCTGAGATAGCGACGGTCCGCGCCATCAAGACCAAGACCGTCCACGCCAAGGCGCGTCAGGGCGCTGTCGGCAAGCGCGCGGGTCACCACGCCGCCCCCTTCGACAACGGCAAAGTCCACCACGCGGCGCAGCAACCTCCCGGCGATCCGCGGTGTCCCGCGCGCCCGGCGCGCGATTTCCATGGCACCGTCTCCTTCGACACGCACGCCAAGTTTGACTGCGTTGCCGGCAACGATCGTCTCAAGTTCCGGAATGGTGTAGAAATTCAGCCGCGTCGGAATGCCAAAGCGATCGCGCAACGGCGTTGTCAGCAGGCCCAGCCGCGTCGTCGCCCCGACCAGAGTAAAGGGCTGCAACTCGATCCGCACGGTGCGGGCCGCCGGCCCCTCACCAATGACAAGGTCCAGTTCAAAATCCTCCATCGCGGGATAGAGCACTTCTTCGACCGCCGGGTTCAGGCGGTGGATCTCGTCGATGAACAGCACGTCGTTGCGCTCGAGGTTCGTCAGGATCGCGGCCAGATCGCCCGCCTTGGCCAGCACCGGACCGGAGGTCATGCGAAAGCCGACGCCCAACTCGCGCGCCATGATCTGCGCCAGAGTGGTCTTGCCCAGCCCCGGAGGCCCGTGGAACAGCGTATGGTCCATCGCCTCGCCCCGGGTACGGGCGCTGGCAATGAAAACGCGCAGGTTGGCGCGCGCCTCGGCCTGCCCGACAAAATCGACCAGCATCTGCGGGCGCAGGGCGCGGTCGCGGTCCTCTGGCAGGGTCTCGGGGCGAAGTGCGGGATCAGGCTCGGCCATGGTCATTCCCTGTTACCCCTTGGGCGCCAGCAAGCGAAGGGCGGCGCGGATCAACTCGGCCGTTTCGGCCTCCGGGGCGGTGCCTGCGGCCTCGGCAACGGCACTGGCCGCCTCTGAAGGCGCATACCCAAGGTTGCCAAGGGCCGAGAGCGCCTCGGCCTGCGCATTGGCGCGCGCGGGTGGCGGGTTGGATACAGTTGATGCCGCTGAAGGTGCATCTGTCACCGGCTCGGTGAGCGCCATTTCGCCCCCTGTCGGAGTCGAGACACCCATCGCCATGATTGCCGGGGCCTTGTCTTTCAATTCATTCACGACGCGCTGCGCAGTCTTGGGACCGATGCCCTTGGCCGCCTTGATCGACGCCCAATCGCCAAGCGCCAGCGCCCGGCTGACCCCATCCGCGCCCAGTGTGCCTAGAATGGCCAGAGCGGCCTTGGCGCCGACGCCCTGAACGGACATCAACAGCCGGAACCATTCCTTTTCGACCAGCGTGGGAAAGCCAAAGAGCTGCAACAGGTCTTCGCGCACCAGCAGATCGGTGAACAGCGCGGCAGCCTCTCCGGGACCGGGAAGCGCCGCACGCACCCGGTCCGTACAGTAGACAACATAGCCGACACCGCCCGTATCGATCAGCACATGATCCTCACCGTGGTAGACGATCCGCCCTGCGATGCGCCCGATCATGCCAACACCTTAATGCGCCGGGTTCCCATGTGATGCGCATGGCAGATCGCCACCGCAAGCGCGTCCGCCGCGTCAGGACCGGCGGGCATCGCACCCGGCAGCTGCAATTTCACCATGTGTTCGACCTGATGCTTTTCGGCGTGTCCGACACCCACCACCGTCTTCTTGACCGAGTTCGGAGCATATTCGCCGATTTGCAGCCCAAACTGCGCCGGCACCAAAAGGGCGATGGCGCGTGCCTGACCAAGCTTCAGGGTGCCCGCCCCGTCGCGGTTGACGAAAGTCTGTTCAACCGCCGCCTCCTGCGGTTCCATGCGACGGAAAATGTCGGTCAGAAGCTCATGCAAGGACAAGAGCCGTTCGGCCAGTTCCTTGCCCTGCGGCTTGCACAACCCGTTGTCCACATGCCTGAGTCGGCTTCCCTCGACCTCGATCACGCCCCAGCCAAGGGTTCTCAGCCCCGGATCAATGCCCAATATCCGCATGGATGCCTGCTTTTGTTGTTATTCCGCCACGAGTAGCACGAAAGGCGAACAAAAGCCAAGGTTAATGCGTTGGCGTCAGTTTGCGACACCTGTCGTTTCACGACCGACACACTGCGTCTGGATGCGGCATACGGCGGCTTGAAATCGACATTGAAAAGGCGATTTTTAATGAATAATCAATGTGGTTAAGCACTGTTTCTGCCATGCAGAAACTGCATGTGACCCATGCAAATTTTGCGGCTTGTTGAGGCACAAAGCCCAAACTATGTGCGGTTTCAGAACGAAACACGGACCTCACCGTCACAACATCTTATGCAAGGAGACCAGCGATGGCCGCATATGACATCAACCGCCCGTACGCCGCTGCAAGCTCCGCCGCACGCATCGGCGGCCTCTTTTCCGCAGCTATCGGCGCATTCGCCGCTTGGAATGACGCACGCCTGACGCGCAACAGCCTGTCCACCCTCACCGACCGCGAACTGGACGATATCGGCCTGCATCGTGGTGACATCGAAGCTGTGGCACGCCGCTACTGAACTGAACGCCTGGGCTCGCCGATTGGGATGACCCGGCGGCACAGGCGTCCGACACCACTCACGACACAGAGAAACGACCGCGCTCCAATCTGGACGCGGTCGTTTTTTTTGGATCGGTGTCAGCCGAAGAAAGGTGCGACCAGGTCGGACAGCAATTTCGTCACGGGGTCGATCTGCATGATCCAAGCACCGGCGCGTTCGTACAACGTACCGACGGACAGGCCATTCAGGGTCGCCACATAGGCTTCCTGACCCAGCCAGGACAGCACAAGCACCTTGAACGCCAGGATAACCAGAACCAGCTTCATGGCCAGTCGCAGGCCGATGCTGCCCGCCTTGTTGTCGGGGACCTGAATGATCAGGCCAGCGTGATCCATCTTGGTGGTAAAGCCCTGTGCCATACGCATGTGCTTGCGGCGCAGCGCGCTTTCACGCTTTCGGAAATTCGTCATTGCGTCAGACATGACAGCCTCGTCTCAACCAGCCCCCACCAGTTGAGACAATTTTTAGACAATCATTGCGGCAAAATTGAGGCAAACCCCTTCAATTTGGGCAAAACGGCCTTGGTTAAGGCCGCGTTAATGCAGGTTACGGGTTCTTTCGCATAGTCAGGGTTACCCAATCGCCGATCACATCACGGCGGATTTGGGGCATGCCCAAAGCGGTATAGACCTCGACCACCTCATCCGCTTGCCGCGTCAGGATACCCGACAGGATGGCATAGCCGCCTGGGGCCAGATGCGTAGACATGTCTGGCGCAAGATCGATCAGCGGTTGCTTCAGAATGTTCGCAAAAACAAGATCATAGGGGGCACGTCGGTGCAGGTCCGGATGATCGAAACCCGCCGCCTCGACACAGATCACCTTGTCGGTCAGGTCATTGGCGCGGACGTTGGCCTCTGCCACGTCCACCGCGACTTCGTCGATATCCGAAGCGATGGCCGTGTCAGGCCAGATCCGCGCGGCGCCCATCGCTAGAACAGCCGTTCCGCAGCCGATGTCGGCCACGCTACGCCCGACAAAACCTTCGTTGGCCAGACGATCAAGCGCCTCCAGACAGCCCTGAGTCGTTCCGTGGTGGCCCGTACCAAAGGCCATTGCGGCCTCGATCAGCAGCGGTTCCGCGCCTTCGGGGATCTTGTCGGCGTCGTGGCTGCCGTAGACAAAGAATCGCCCCGCCTCCACCGGCGTCAGTTCGCGCCGGACCTTGTCGACCCAATCGGTGTCCGGCACTTCGGAGACCACAAAGGGTTTGGCGGAAAAGGCGGCTGCCAGCAGAGCCAGCTCCACATCGTTGGGTTCTTCGGTGAAATAGCCCCCCACCTCCCAGGTGCCAGAGCCGTCTTCGATCTCGAAAACGCCGACACCTGTCGGTTCCGGGTCAAGCTCTTCCATGGCGAGGCCCAGCGCCTCTGCCTGGTCCTGCGTGGTCAGCTTGGTAAAGGCGGTGTAGGTGGGCATGGCGTATCCTGTCAGCGGCGACGATAGCGGTTCGGGTCCCGGTAGGCCCGTCGCTCGCTCAGGTCAAGCCATGGCAATGGTCCGTCGCCAATGGAGCGCACGTAGCGCCAGCCAATCAGACCGGCCACGAGGCCCATGATGACCCCGACCCCCGCCTGCGCGTAGACGACGCCGGGCGCGGCAAAGACGGCGGAGAACCACAGCGCCGCAGGCCACATCAGCGCCCCCTCGCGCAGCCAGCTGAGAGCGGATGCCCAGAGCGGACGACCCAGCGTGTTGAGCGCCGCATTCGACACGAACAACAAGCCGCCCAGCGTGAAGGACGCCGCGCCGACATGTGAAAAGGCGCGCAGCACCTCGGCTGCCTCCCCCGACAGGCCGAAACCCTCCGCGATGAAGCCCGACAGCGTCATGAGGATCCCCCAGGCCGTCGCGGCGTAGACGATGCAAAACAGGGCGGCATCGCGATAGGTCTGGCGCAGCCGGTCGAACCGCCGCGCGCCAAAGTTTTGACCGAAGATCCCGCCGATGGCCCCGCCGAGGGACATCAACCCCGCAAAGGCCACAACCGTCAGCCGGTTGACCACCGCCCAGCCCGCAACGGCGGTATCACCATAGCTTGCGATAACGCTGGTCAGCAGGAAATTCCCGAACGGGGTCGCCATCTGGGTCACCATGGCCGGAATTGCCACGGCCAGCAGCGTTCTGCCATGACGCAGCACGATCCCGACCGCAGGGCGCGCCAGCAGGTTGTTCCGGCCTACCGCGAACCACATCGCCAGACCGGCCATGATGATACGAAACGTCCAGATGCTCAGCGCCGCCCCGTCCAGACCCAGTTCCAGAACGTAGATCAGCACGGGATCCAAGACGAGCATGACAAGCCCGCCGCCCATGGTCACCATCATCGCCTGCCGGGCCAGCCCCTCGGCCCGCAGGACCGCGCTGCCGGTCAACCCGACCGCCATGATCGCCAGTGAGGGCATCGAAAGCGCAACATAGCGCGCGGCGAGCGCCAGCGCCTCGCCCTCTGCCCCGACGCTCTGTAGGAACGGCACGCGAAAGGTGACGATGATGGCAGCGGTCAGAAGTTGCACCAATACCGTCAACAGCATCCCGGCTGCGCCCTGCTCACGCGCCAGCGCCCGTTCTCCGCGCCCGATGCTGCGCGACACCACCGCCGTTGTGGCAATCATGAGGCCGACGCCGATCGAGACCGCAAAGAACTGCACCGCAAAGGCGTACCCGATGGCCGCCATCAGAATCGGCTGATCCAGTTGCGACAGCCAGAACAGGTTGGCCGCATCGACGACAAAAACGAAGGTGATCCCGGCCGCGCCGGTCAGCGTCATGCGGATCACATGCCCAAGGGTCGAGCCGCTCAGAAACCGTCCTTCGCCCTGCGCCGCTGTATCGGCCACGGATTACTCTGCCGGGGTCGGCAAGGCCGCGCTAAAGATCGTTTCGTTGCCTGGTTCGGGATGCCGCGGGATCATCATGGCCAGCGCAAGACTGCCCAGCGCCATGCCGGTCGCCATTCCGAATACCGCCCCCGGAGAATAGAGCCAGAGATACCCAAGCAGCGCCGGCAGAAAGACCGCCGCAATATGGTTGATGGTAAAGGCCACGGCAGCGGTGGGCGCGATATCACCGGGATCTGCGATCTTCTGGAAATAGGTTTTCAGCGCCAGAGCCATCGCAAAGAACAGGTGGTCAATCACATAGAGCGCCGCAGCAAGGAACACGCCCCAGCCGAACCAGTAGATCCCGCCGTACAGGAAGAACACGATGGCAAGCCCGACGTATTCAAATATCAGGGTATTGCGCTCACCGAACTTGAACACCGCCCGGCCAAAGACCGGCCCGATCACCATGTTGGCCACAAGGTTGATCAGGTACAGCGCCGTGACTTCATGCACCTCGAACCCGAAGCGTTCGACCATCATGAAACCGGCAAAAACGACAAAGATCTGCCGCCGCGCGCCCGACATGAATTGCAGGGCATAATACAGCCAGTACCGGCGGCGCAGGATGAACTTCTTGACCTGCGGGTTGGGGCTTTCGAATTGTGGATAGGCCAGCGCGGCAAAGGCCACGATGGCGAGAGTCAGCCCCCCCGACACCATGTAGACAAAGTTGTAGGACAAGTCCCACGCTTCCCACGTCATCACGATGGCGCCATAGGCGATCAGCGTGGCCCCCGATCCAGCGGCGATCAGCCAGCCCAGCATCTGCGGCGCGCGATCCTTGGGCAACCACTGCAATTGCAGGCTCTGGTTGACCGTCTCGTAATAGTGGAACCCGATAGAACTGAGCAGCGTGATGAACAGCAACCCGCCCATGCTGGGAAACAGCGCGGTCAGCGCCGTGGCCACGCCCAACAGGACAAGCGACACCAGCGCCAGCACCTGTTCCCGCATCACCAGCAGGACGGCGATCACACCAATTGCCAGAAAGCCGGGGATTTCGCGCACCGTGTGCAGCCAGCCGATGTCCTTGCCGTCAAAGTTCGCCGCTTCGATGACAAAGTTGTTCAGCAGCGCCGACCAGGTGGCAAACGAGAGCGGCATGGCAATCGCCATGAGCGTCAGCAGCGCCGCAGGGCGGCGCCACAGGGGCAATGTGTGTGCGTCGTTCAGGGAAACCGGGGTCATGGCTTCGCTTTACGCCCTGCACGCGGGTTTGGCGAGTAGGCTAATTCTGCGTCAGCGCACAGTCTTCAGGCCATCTGCGCAGCGCTGAACCGGTATTCCACATCGGCGAAACGGTCGCGCGGGAACACATAGAGGAACCGCAAACCGTCCGGACCGGCCACTGTTCCGTGCTCGGCATCTCCGGGAATGTAAAGCGCCGTGCCCGGCGTCAATTCATGCGCCACGCCGTCGATCGTGACCACACCGGAACCGTCGAGCCCGAAATAGATCTCAGCCGGGCTGTGCCGGTGCGGCAGCAGCGTGCCGCCCTCGCCGAATTCGGCAACGCCCATCACCATGCTCGAGGTCGCAGTCTTGTCGCCCGAAAACAGCGTCCGCCAGCGGACCGTGCCAAAGGCGGGATCCTCTCCCCCTTCCAGCGGTGCGTGGTTGGCGTTGGACACAACGGGGATTGCAGCCAATGCGGCAGCGGTCAGGTCGAATTGCAGAGTATCGGTCACGGCGCCCTCCATTGGCTTGTTCTGTTTCGCCTCGTCGCCCGAATCAGCCACCCCCGACGCGCCCGGAAACGACCACGGCGTCGCAATTGAACCGTGATGCCAAATTCGCCATGCATCGCAGTCAAATCGCGACTTCGCGCGGCTTTTCAACGACATGGGCGCGGCTGATCTGAATCAAGGCAAGCAGGCTGCACTTGCAGCAAAACCGCTGAAATCGCGCAAGGAGACCCCATGGATATCGTTCCCCTGATCGACCGGATCGGAGAGAGCCCGACCGCAGCGCTGTTCGGCCTGCTTACTGGCGTGATCTTTGGCGTCGCGGCCCAGCGTTCGCGATTTTGCCTGCGTGCGGCAGTTGTCGAATTCGCCCGAGGCATGATGCAGGACAAGGTCGCGGTCTGGCTCCTGACCTTTTCCACCGCCGTGGTCTGGGTGCAGGGCGCGCAATTGCTGGGACTGGTCGACACCGCAGAGGCACGGATGATGGCAGTGCCGGGCAGCTGGTCCGGCGCGGTGATCGGCGGCCTGATGTTTGGCGCCGGCATGGTTCTGGCGCGCGGCTGTTCCGGCCGGTTGCTGGTGCTGGCGGCCACCGGCAACCTGAGGTCTGTCGTGTCAGGCCTGATCTTTGCCGTTGTGGCGCAGATGTCGCTGACCGGATGGCTGGCCCCGGTGCGGGACAAGCTGGCCGCGCTCTGGATCACATCCGGCGGCCGCAACATGGACCTGCTGGCCGCCTCGCACCTGCCCCGAGAGGCCGGGCTGGTCATCGGTCTGGCGGTGGCCTTGCTAGCGCTGGAACTCAGCCGTCGCAATCGCATCGGCTTTTCGCGGCTGGTGTTCGCCTCCGGCGTCGGATTTGCCGCCGCCGTGGGGTATGGCCTGACCTATGAACTCAGCCGGGTCGCCTTTGACCCCGTTCAGATCGAAAGCCTGACCTTCACCGGCCCCTCCGCCAACACCCTGATGTTCTTCCTTGATCGCAACGCCCTGTTGGAATTCGACATCGGCCTCGTGCCCGGTGTCGTTGTCGGGTCCTTCCTTGCGGCCTGGGTGGGTGGCGATCTGAAGTTTCAGGGTTTTGAAGGCCCGACCCCGATGCGGAATGCCATGGTCGGTGCCGCCCTGATGGGCTTTGGCGGCATGCTGGCAGGCGGGTGCGCCATTGGCGCGGGCGTTTCCGGCGGCTCGATCTTTGCCGGAACCGCGTGGCTGGCGTTGTTCTGCATGTGGATCGGCGGGATGAGCATGGATGCCATCCTTGGCGGTCGCGGACAGCCCGCGCACGTCTGATCCGCAATAAGGTAAGGCCCCCGCGTCAGGTGACGCGGGGGCCTTTTTCTGTGGTCCGAAGGTTCAGCCGTTGGCTGCGCGGTCCGGTTTGAAGCTGATGGTCTCAGCCGCCGTGAACCGCCCGCCCGAGGTCTTGCGGATCTTGCCCTCACGCAGCAGCTGTCCAAAGCTGCGCAGCCGATCCTCACGAGAGCTGTCCGTGACCTCGGCCTGCCGCAGGGTCGTCATCAACTGCGGACGCGAGAACTGATCGCGGCCTTCGACGTAGGACATATAGGCCGCTGCCGCTTCCAGCAATTCCGGCAGATCCGACGCGCCGACACTTTGCGCATAGAGGGCGAATTCGCTGTTTTCGCCATCGGGTCCCGCAGAGGTCTGCTCGACAGGCGGGTTGGCGCGGCGCACCCGGCGCGGACGAACCGGCGCGGCGGGGGTCGCTGCAACGGTTTCCGCCTTGGGCTGCGGGGCCTCTACCGGCCGCACAAGCTGATCAGCCACCAGTTTCAGCGGCGACCCCGGCGCAGGGGCCGATTCAGGGCGGGCCTGCCGCACACCGGTGCTTTGCGGGCGGCGGGGACGCACCACGCTGGCAAGATCCTCACGGTAGGGTTCCTGCTCTTCGGCGGCATCCGACTTGCGGCCCAACAGGCGGTCGGCCTTGGTTGCAGCGACTGCGGCGCGCAGATGCGCGATGGCGCTGCGGCGGCGATTGCCTTCCGGCTCGTCCAGCTCCGAGTTGGTCTGATCCAGAAGACGCGAGGTATCGTCGTCCGCCACCTCCTGCTCTGTCAGAAGGGCGCGCGCCGGGCTGGCCATCTTGACCGCCTTGCGGGCCGAGTCGTGAACCGCCTCCCGCTCTTCGTCGTCCCACTCGTCGTCCAGATCGTCTTCCAGCTGGTCGTCCGCCTCTGCGGCCCAGTCTTCGTTCCAGTCCTCGTCCGAGGTTTGAACGGGGTGCTCAAGGCGCAGAGGAGCCAGGGCTTCAGGGGCGTCGACCTCTTCCGGCACCTGTGCGGCTACGGCCGCTTCCAGGATTGCTGCGTCGTCCAAATCCTCGTCGTCGTCCAGCTCCAGCTCAACCTCATCATCGAACACCAGCTCGTCTTCGCGCTTCAGTTCCAGCTCGTCGTCGTCAAACCGCAGAGCCTCACGTTCGGGCCCGTCGGCCTCGGCGCTGTCTGTCTCGGGCTCGACTTCATCTTCGTCCCAGGCACCGAAATCGCTCGCCAGTTCGGCCTTTACGGCGGCCAATTCGCGGGCAAGCTCTTCTTCCTCTTCCGGCGTCAAGCTGCTTTCCGAAACCGGCGCAGGTGTCGGGGCCGGTTCGTCCAAGATCTCTTCCAGCCTGCCGTCGTCGATCGCTTGCTCAAAGGCCGCGCGCTTGACCTTGACCACACGGGCACGCACCGGCGCCACACCCGGAACCTGCTCAGGCATCGGGGTGAAGGCGGCGGGTTCGTCCTGCTCGGCCTCGGCCAGGTCCGCTTCCGGCTCGGGCTGGTCGATCTCGTCTTCTTCGAACTCCTCGAACATGGGCTTGGGCGCAGCCTCTGCGGCCCATGCCTGATCAAGCGCGGTTTCTGCGGCGTCGAAATCGTCGAAATCTGCCTCGGCCCGGTCGAAATCTTCGTCCGCGTCATCGTGCTCGGCGTCATCTTGCGATGCGATTGCTGCGCCACCGACCAAGGCGGCAACGGCCGCGGTTGCCGCGGCGACGGGGGTCACGGCGTCACGCTCGTCGTCGTCATCCTCATCGACCATCAGGTCGGCAACGGCGGCATCCAGTGCGCCATCGTCCGTTTCCGGATCGCTGTCGTCCTCCAGGGCCTCTGCCGTCAGATCGGCGGCATCGGCGTCGCCGCTTTCGACCACCAACTCACCCAGCAGCGACTCGAGCGCATCGGGGACATCGCCCGGCTCTGCCGCGTCCAGGTCCAGCGCCTCGGGCTCCGTTGCTAAACCCGTTTCCGGCACGGGCTCCACCTCTGGAGTCCAATCCATTTCCGGTGCGAGATCCGTCTCCGGTGCAAGGTCCATTTCCGGCGCATAGTCCGTCACCGGCGCAAAATCCGTCTCCGGCGCAAGCACCATGTCCGGTGTAAGGTCCAGCGGCTCCTGCATCTCCGGCTCTGGATCAGCCGCAACCGGCTCCGGTTCCACTGCCTCGATTTCCTGGGTCAGCGACTCAGCGATGAGCACGGGATCCGGTTCCGAGACAGGCTCGGCCACGGGTTCCACGGCCTCCATCTCTGGCTCGTCGATCACGTCAGGTTCGGCAGTCTCTTCGTCTTCTTCGGCCTGCGCCACGACGGCGCGGATGCGGTCCAGTTTGGCCGCGATATCGTCCGGAGCGGAGGCTAGCGGAGCAAGCGCAGCCTCCGTTCCGTCGAGTGCCGTTTCGCCCAGATCATCCCCCAGCGAGGGATCGGCGTCATCCAGCACGGTTCTTTCGGTCAGAACGGCGGTCGCTTCGATGGTGTCATCGTCTGGCAGCAGCGCATCGGTGTCCGTCACGTCGGCGGGGCCGGCGTTGAACGCCGCCGCCATCGCCCCGGCAGAGGCCGCTGCGGCCATCACACGGGGCGGGCTGCCCAACGACAGGGTGCCGCCGGTCTTGCCGCTGTCGGCCAGCCGGTCACGCAGGTATTCGGATGCGAGTTCCGGATCGAACTGCGGCGGCTCGGCCCCAAAGAAGCGGTCTTCGCCCACGACGCCCCGGAAAAAATGCGTAGTTTCCTTGACCACATCGAGGGGATCGTCAAATCCTTCGGCGGTGCAGGAGAACGTGCCGTAGGAAACGGTCAGGATCTTGCTCGAACTCGACATCGTGCTGCTCACTTTCTTTCGTTCTGCAACAGTGTGTTTACTACGTTGACCGGGACGAAAGCTGACCGAATCTGTGCCCGCAAGCGTATCATTTCGTGACCGGATTGTGATCTGTTTCCCAAAACGCCATTAATCCGCCATGAAAACTAAAATTGTTCAAAGCGGCAATCCCGTAGTTCTGATCGGCGGAGGAGCCTGTGATCCTTCGGTTTTGGCCACTGTTGTCGCCGCTGCGGAAACGGTTGTGGCGGCAGATGGCGGCGCGCTGCGGGTGTTGGAACTCGGGCGGATGCCAGACGCGGTTTATGGCGACATGGATTCGCTGCCCCCCGAGATACAGAATCAGCTTGCCCCCGGAGTCCTGCGTCCCATCGCGGAACAGGACAGCACCGATTTCGACAAATGCCTGCGCCATGTCGATGCGCCTCTGATCCTTGGCTACGGCTTTCTGGGCAAGCGTCTGGACCACCAGCTGTCTGCCATGACGGTGCTGGCACGACGGCCCGACAAAAGGTGCCTGCTGATCGGGGACGAGGACGTGGTGGTATTGTGCCCGCCAGAGCTGTCGCTGGACCTTACGCCCGGGACACGCCTGTCTCTCTACCCGATGGGGGCTGTTACGGGGCGATCCACGGGGTTGCGCTGGCCCATCGACGGGCTGACTTTTTCGCCTGCGGCAACAGTCGGCACCTCGAACGAGGTCACAGGCCCGGTCCATCTGTCGCTGGACGAACCGCTGATGCTGCTCATCCTGCCGGTGGCGTGCCTGAATGAACTGCTTGCGGGGCTGGCCGCTTCGCCCGGTGCATGGCCCGCTCACGCATGACGATATAAAGGCCCGAGGCCATCGTCACCGCGATCCCGACAGTGGCCAGCGGGCCGGGCAAATCGCCGAACAGCGCAAATCCGACCGCCGTGGCAAAGGGGATTTCAAGGTACTGCATCGGCGCAAGCGTGGACGCCGGCGCATAACGCAGCGACCATGTCATCAAGAGGTGCGCACAGGTTCCGGCTGTTCCCATCAAGGCAATCAGCCACCAGCCATGGCCCGTCGGCTCTGTCCATGCAAGTTCGGGAAGGGCCTCCGCCGAGGTGAGTGCCATCAGCGGCCCCATCAGGACCAATGCGATCAACGCAGACACCGCCTGCATACCGATCGGGTCCGTATGTCCGGCAATCCGGCGCGTCACCAGCATGAAAAACGCAAAGACAACCGCCACGCCCAAGGGCAGCAGCGCGGGCCAGCCCACGTCCGAAAACGCCGGCTGCACCACCAGCAGGGTCCCCACGAAACCGACCGCACAGGCCGCAAGGCGCCGCCAGCCGACCTCTTCGCCAAGAAACCAGAAGCCCAGCAGCAACATGATGAAGGGCATCACATAGGCGATGGCGATAGCATCCGCCAAAGGCAGGTACAGCAGCGAGGTGAACACCAGTGCGATGCCGCAGATATGCAGCAGGGTCCGCAGGAACACGAACCCAAAGGTCGGCAGGTCCATCCGCCAGACCCGCCCGGTCATCACCGTCAACGGCACCAGTATCAGTGCCTGAAAGGCAAAGCGCAGCAAGACCAACTGCCCCACCGCCATCTCCGGGCCCAGCAGCTTGGCCAATGCGTCGGCAAAGGGGGCCAAAACGCAAAAGCCAAGCATCAAGGCAATGCCAAGCAGCGGGCGATCAGTATCGGAGGTGTTCATGCGGGGACACTAGGCCGCGCTGCCCGGGATTGAAAAGTGGAAAGGCACCCCGCGTTTCAAAGCGTTCCCGCCTGCCGCCGTGCGGCACGGTCCGACCAGATCATTGCCCCCAACGCGGCGATAGCCACCACTGAGGCCACCGGCCCAAGAACCATTAATCCGCCCGTCTCCACGACCAGGCTTCCCAGGGCAGAGCCAGAAGCCACACCCATGTAGATCGAGGCCGCATGCAGTGACATCAGGACCGGCGCCAGTTCTGGCGCCAAACCGACCAGCCGCAACTGCTGCGAGGGCGAAAAACACCAGCCGACCAGTGACCAGGCAAAGATGAACCCCAGCAGCAGGACACCGGGCATGGGCAACAAGCCGTAGACCGGCAGGCACAGCGCCTCGAGGATACAGATCAGGCCAAGGCTGCGCGCCGGGCCAAGGCGATCGGCCATCACTCCGCCCAGCAGGTTGCCAAGCGGTGCGCCGAATCCGAACAGCAGCAGGGAAAGGCTGATACCGTCCCGCCCGTAACCCATGGTCTGCGACAACAGCGGCGGCAGATAGGTGTAGACCATGTAGATCGCCGACAGGAACACCACCGTGAACCCGACGGTCAGCAGGGTGACGTGATCTTTCAGCCTGCCGCCCAGATCACGCAGCGACACCGGAGAGAACCGCAAGCCGCGCGGCACATAGGTCCAGACCAGCCAGATGCAGGCCGCGCCCATGGCGGAGACCAGCACAAAGACGCTGCGCCAGCCAAAGGTGTAGGACAACCAACTGCCCACCGGCACCCCTGCCACCTGCGCAAGGGTCAGACCCAGGAAAACCTTGGACATGGTCCGCCCGCGACGTTCGGGCGGCGACAGGACGGCGGCAATGGCCAGCGCCACCGGCGTCACCATGCCCGCGCCCGCTGCAGCGATCACACGGGCCGGATAAAGCAGCGCCATGCCCGGCGCCAGCGCCGCGCCAAGTGTCGCCAGCGTGAAGACACTCAACCCCATCGCCAACACCCGGCGCCGCCCCATCTTGCCCGACAGGGCGACAAGAACCGGTGAGGTCAGCGCATAAGCCACGGAATAGACGGTCAGCAGCCCCGCCACCGATGTCACCGAAACCGACAGCCCCTCTGCCATGGGTTCGATCATCCCGATCAGGGCAAAGGCCCCCATGCCGATCACGAAATTGCAGATGGACAGGATCAGGTAGACGCCTGTCGGTTCGGTTTCGCCGGAATGGTCCGATGGGGGCGTGGCGGTCAAACGCTCCGCGCTCAGTAGGTCGGGTGGAATCTGTCCGCAGGCGACAGGGTAAATATCTCGACCCCGTCCGCCGTCACGCCAACCGAATGCTCGAACTGCGCCGACAGGGATTTGTCCCGCGTGACAGCCGTCCAGTCATCGGCCAGAACCTTGGTTTCCGGACGGCCAAGGTTTACCATCGGCTCGATGGTAAAGAACATGCCCTCTTCCAGCACCGGGCCGGTGCCTTCGCGGCCATAATGCAGGACGTTGGGTGGCGCGTGGAACACCGTTCCCAGACCGTGACCGCAGAAATCGCGCACAACCGACATGCGGTTCGCCTCGACAAAGCTCTGGATCGCATAGCCGATGTCACCGAACGTGTTGCCGGGTTTCACCGCCTCGATCCCTTTCATCAGGGAATCATGCGTCACCTGGATCAGCCGCTCTGCCCGGCGCGACAGCTTGCCCGCGACATACATGCGGCTGGTGTCGCCGAACCAGCCATCGACGATCACGGTGACGTCGATGTTCAGGATATCGCCATCCTTCAGCTTCTTGTCGCCGGGGATACCGTGGCAAACCACGTGGTTCACGCTGATGCAGGTGGCGTGCTGATAGCCCTTGTACCCAATGGTTGCCGATGTGGCCCCCTCTTCAGTCACGCGGCGTTCGATAAAGGCATCGATCGCGCCGGTGGTCTGTCCGGGGTAGACATGCTCCGCCACCTCGTCCAGCAGCTGCGCGGCCAGCCGCCCGGCCACGCGCATGCCTTCGAAATCCGCGGGGGAATGAATGCGAATACCATCACGCGTCAAACTGTGGCCCGACTTGTCTTTCACGTCTCGTCCTCGGATGTTTTCCCCTATCTAGCGGTCAACGACCGGATTTGCCAGTAGGGGCGGCCATGCACAGGTGCAATGGCTGTGACACTTGCCCTTTTTCCGGTCCCCCCGCTACTCTTTGCCCAAACCCCAATCGGAGGATACGCCCATGGCCGCCCCGCTCCGCCTGATCGCGACCACGCTGCTGGTAGCGGCAACCGCCCTACCCGTCCAAGCGCAGGACAGCGCCTGCCACGACCGCATCGCCGCCATGTTCACCGGCGGCGCGCTGGACCCGTTTGTGCGTCCGCCCCACCGGTTCACCAACACCGTAACCAGCCCCGAAGGCGACACGCGCTATGCCTTCCTGACCATCTGGGACAGTCCCGCGCGCAGCATTTCCGGCATTATCGGCACCGGCCCTTTCACGCTGGTGATCGACGGCGACAGCTGGACCGGTCCAGCCCCCGAAGGCCCGTGGACCGCCGCCCCCAACATGCTGCCCGACGATTATGAGGGTTTTCAGCGCGCGCAACTGGCGCAGATGCTGGCCAATCTCACCGACACCACCTGTCACGGTACGGTCGAACTGGACGGGACGACCTACGACAAGGTGGAATACGTCTCGCGGACCGACCCGAATGAGGACATGGGCGGCGCATGGTTCGGCGGACGCAACATTGTCTACCTCGATCCCGACAGCCAGCGGGTCATGCGCTGGGAACTGACCGATTTCGTCAGCTCTTTTGCGCCTGAGTTGAACAAGGATATCCACGTTCAGGTCTTTACCTACGATCCGTCGATTTCCCTGTCGCGTCCGGACTGACCCTTTCCCTCGGCCCGCGCCCGGCGTATCAGCGCCTCGCGCATTGCAGAGGCTGACCGATGTCCTTCATCACGCTCGTCCGCCACGGACAGGCCATTTCCGCCGCCCGGACAGAGGGCGAATATGACCGTCTCAGCGATCTGGGCTGGCAACAGGCCCGCTGGCTGGGCGGGTATTTCAAACAGACCGGCGACACCTTCGCCCGCGTCTACACCGGCACCCTGCGCCGCCATATCGAAACCGCCGAGGGCATCGCCGCCAATTGCGCTACGCCGCCGGTCAGCGACCCGCGCCTGAACGAGATGGCCTATTTTGACCTGTCGGCGCTGATGGAGGCGCAGCACGGCATTGCGATCCCCGACGGCCGCGAAGAATTCATCCGCCACATCCCGATACTGCTGGACTACTGGCGCGAGGGACGGATCAAGGATGCCCCGGAAAGCTGGGACAGCTTTGAGGCCCGCGTGAACGAAGCGTTGACGGAAATCGCCGGGGGCGACGGCCGTGCGCTGATCGTGACCTCGGGCGGGCTGATCGGGATGGCGATGCGGATCATCATGCGGCTGGACATCCCCGCAATGGCCCATGCCTGCCTCGCCATCGAAAACAGCTCTCTGCACCGGATTCAGCCGCTGTCCACCGGGCTGGCGGTGACGCAGTTCAACGCGATCCCCCATCTCGACACGCCGGAACGGCAACACGCCCGCAGCCACCTTTAGGCCCGATACCCCTTGCACCCGGCCTTTGGGACGGGTTCTCTGCCCCGAAAACCGCAGGATACGCCATGACACATCTCTGGATCCGAGCCGAAAGCCGCCCCAACGAGGAACGCACCGGCATCACCCCCGAAGGCGTCGCCGCGCTGATTGCCAAGGGCTTTCGCGTCACGGTCGAGGATTGCCCCCGCCGCATCCTGCGCCCGCAACCCTACATCGACGCCGGGGCAGAGATCGCCGCGCACGGCAGTTGGCCCGATGCGCCCAAAGACGCCATCATTCTCGGCCTCAAGGAATTGCCAGAGGACGACACGCCGCTGATCCACCGCCACATCATGTTCGGCCATGCCTACAAGGGCCAGTCGGCGGGCGCCCGCCTGTTGAAGCGTTTCGCCGCCGGTGGCGGCACACTCTATGATCTGGAGTACCTCACCGATAGCGAGGGCCGACGCGTCGCGGCCTTTGGCTATTGGGCGGGCTATGCGGGCGCCGCCGTGTCGCTGTTGGCATGGGCGGCACAGGCCGATGGCAAGACCTGCCCGCCGGTCGACACATGGCGCACCGCCGACGCGCTTCAGGACGATCTGCGCGCCGCGCTGGACATTGCTGCCTGCCCCTCAGTCATCATCATTGGCGCCAAGGGGCGCGTCGGGTCCGGCGCGCGCGACCTGTGCACGGAACTCGACATTCCCGTGACCGAATGGGACATGGCCGAAACCGCTCATGGCGGACCCTTCCCCGAAGTGCTGGACCACAGCATCTTTCTCAACTGCATCCTTGCCACCCCCGGCGTGCCGGTCTTTGTCCCGGCAAGCGCGCCAACGGACGAACGCAACCTGCGGGTCATCGGCGATATCGCCTGTGACCCGGACAGCCCGTTCAACCCGATCCCGCTGTATGATGCGGCGACCAGCTGGGCACAGCCCACAACCCGCGTCTGTGGCGCACCGCCGCTGGATATCATGGCGATCGACAACCTGCCGTCCCTGCTACCGCGCGAAAGCTCCATGGACTTCGCCGATCAGTTGCTGCCGCATCTGATGGCGCTGGACACCATAGATCAGGGCGTCTGGGGCCGCGCGCGGGAAACCTACCTGAAACACAAACCGAAGGACACGCAATGACCATCCACTGGTGCGGCACCGGCCTTTCATCCGTCCCCGGCCTGCGCCGTCTGATCGAAGGCGGCCACCCCGTCACCGTCTGGAACCGGACAGAGGCCAAGGCCCGCGAGGCGGTGGGCGATCTGACCGATGATATCCGGACCTTTGACCGCGACGCGCTGGCCGCAGATCTGCAGGCAGGTGATGTCATTGTCTCCATGCTGCCGGGTGACTGGCACGTACCGCTGGCGGAACTGGCGCTGGAGAAAGGCGCGCAGTTCGTTTCGTCCAGCTACATCTCGCCCGAGATGCGCGCGCTGGACGCCAAGGCCAAGGCAGCCGATGCGCGACTGGTGAACGAGGTCGGCCTTGATCCCGGCATCGACCACCTGATGGCGCATTGGCTGGTGGCCGACTACCGCGCCTCGGACGCCTTCGATCCGGACAACGCCCTGTCCTTCACCTCTTACTGCGGTGGCGTGCCGAAGATCCCCAATGCTTTCCGCTACAAGTTCAGCTGGGCACCGGTCGGCGTGCTCAAGGCGCTGCGCTCGCCCTCACGCTCGATCCGCCATTTCAGCGAGTTGAATGTGAACCGCCCCTGGGACGCGATCAGCCGCTATGACGCGCCGCTCTCCGCGCCCGAAAGCTTTGAGGTCTACCCAAACCGCGACAGCCTGCCCTTCATGCAGGATTACGGATTCGAAGACGCGTGGAAGGTCAAGAACTTCGTGCGCGGCACCCTGCGCCTGAACGGCTGGGCCGAGGCATGGGCCGATATCTTTGCCGAGGCCGGCACCGCCACGGACGCCCGCCTGCAGGAGATCGCCGACAAGCTGCTAGAGGAAAACGCCTATGACGAGGGAGAGCCGGACCGCGTCGTGCTCTGCGTCGCGCTGGAGGCGGAGCGGGACGGCAAGACCGTCTATCACAAGACCTACGTGATGGATGCCTGGGGTGACGCGCGCGGCAGCGCCATGGCGCGGCTGGTCTCGATCCCGGTGTCGCTGGCGGTGGAGGCGGTCCTGAACCGCGCGGTCCCCGCCGGTGTCTCCGCCGCCCCCTCTGACCCCAAGCTGGTGGCGGAGTGGATGGATGAGGTGCAGACTTTGGCCCAGCACCTGAACGTGGTGGATCATCTGGCATGATCTCGCGGGCGCTCTGCCTGACTGCGTTTCTGGCGTCTCCGGCCCTGGCCGGGGACGTCTGCCACGACATCGACGCCCGGCAGGGGTGGCAAGCCGCGGATTTCCCGGCGGGGCTGGTGCAGGGCGTTCACGCAACCGGGTTCTGGTCCGTGGCGCCTGATCTTGTCCCGGCGGGCACAAATGGCCACGGCGGGATGGACGGCAAGATGCTGGAAACCCGCGCCGAGGCGCGGCAACTGGTCAGCGCCCGCTATGGCGCCCTGCTGGTGCGGTTTGACGTACAGGGGGCCGCGCAGACGATGGACTGGGCCCGCTTTCACAGCGCCATCGACATGGCCGGCACGTTCAACATGAACCTCGACGTGATCGAATTCCGCATCAACGAAGGCAATGCAGATCTGACCGACAACAGCGGTGCGCTGTCGGTCTGCTTTCGCTACCCGAACTGAGGACCAAGGCCCACGCCTTTTTCAGTTCATCTGGAAATGCAGCTCGTAAGAGCCATTTTCAAAAGCCCCGAAAAGATCGGGAATGTCCGGGTGGTCCACCGGCTCGTTCGAATAATCGGCAACCAGGTTCTGTTCGGAAACGTAAGCCACGTAAAAGCTTTGATCGTTCTCCGCCAGAAGGTGGTAGAACGGCTGCTTCTTCGACGGGCGGCTGTCCTCGGGAATCGCCTCGTACCATTCGTCCGTATTCGAAAATTCGGGATCGACGTCAAAGACAACGCCACGGAACGGGTGCCTGCGGTGGCGGACGACTTGGCCGAGGTGATATTTCGCGCGCTTGTGCATCATCTTTTCGAACCTCTCTTAATCCTTAGTACCGCCAAGGCCGGGGTAATGTCCAACTTTCGCCTCAAATCAGAGAGAAACACACTGTGAATCACCCGCCAACAGTGCCGACTCTGCCTATCTCGCAACCAATCTCCGGCGGCAAGCCTGCAAAGGCGTCGTCTCGCCGGGGTACAGGAAATGTGATTCCCTCCGTCCGCGCAATCGGCTAAAATACCGGACAATAAAAAGACAAACCGAGGCGAGTGACAAATGAGCAGAGTCCTACGCGCCCTGGTGATCGTGTTGCTGGCTGGTTCCTGCGGTGGCGGAGGGGGCGGCCAAGGCACGTCCCCGCGCAACCTGGACAACGCCTGTTCGATTCTCGAACAGCGACCGGGCTATTACAGCGCCTTCCGCGCCGCAGAGCGGCGCTGGGGTGTACCGGTGCATGTGCAGATGGCGACGATCTACCAGGAAAGCAAATTCGACAGCGACGCAAGAACCCCCTTCCAGTACCGGCTGGGCGTGATCCCGGTGGGCCGTCAGAGTTCCGCCTTCGGCTATAGCCAGGCGCTGGATGGCACCTGGAAGGAATACCTTGCCGCCGAAGGCAAACGGAACGCGCGGCGTGACAATATCCGCGATGCGACCGATTTCATGGGCTGGTACATGAAGCTGTCCAACGAACAACTGGGCATCTCGTTGTGGGACGCGCGCAACCAGTATCTGGCCTATCACGAAGGCCGGTCCGGCTATCGGCGGGGCAGCTACAACGCCAAGTCGTGGCTGCTGCGGGTCTCTGCCGAAGTCGGAGAGCGGTCCCTGGTCTATCAGCAACAGCTGAAGAACTGCCGGGCGGCGCGCTGACGCCGCCCCTGCAGGGTCTCAACGCTTGAGACGATCCAGTTCGAGGTCGATCGAGAACACGCTGTTCTTGAGCGATTTGTTTTCCAGACCACCCAGGATCACGGTGGTCTGGGCCCCGTTGCCATCGGTGATGACCCACTGCCGCAATTCCGGCGACGGGCCGGTGAATTTCAGCTGAATCGTACCGTACTCGGGATTGTCGGGGTCCTGCGCAGTCACCGTGGTGGCCGTTCCGTCATAGGAATGGCCCACCACCATCCCGGCTTTGCTCAGGTTCACGTTGCGGGCAAGGATGATCGACAGCGGCGTCTTGCTCAGCGGATAGGTGTCCGGCTGGCCGCCCAGTTTGCGGTCAAGGATATACACCGCCCCGGCCGATGCCATGACCAGCGCGCTCTCGGGCGGATTGTAATCGAACCGCACCTTGCCGGGGCGTTTGATCGCGATCTCGCCGGTAGAGATTGTGCCGTCGGAGTTGATCTGCGTGAAGGTGCCCGTCGCGGACGTGATCGTGTTCAGATACTTCGAGATCTGGTTCAACGACAATTGCTGCGCCGAAGCCGGGGCGGCAAAGGTCAGAAACGCCAGTGCGGCGAATAGCGTACGGATCATGTTGGTCCTTTTCGATTCGTTGCGTCTCGGATCCCGCACGAAAACGCGTGGATATGCGATAGCGCGCTGTTTCCGTCAGATATCGGCGTCTGGTCCCGACGGATCAAGCCCGCCTCGCACACAAGAGCGGCAATGCGCCGGTGTCCGCAGGCCCCGGCCAAGCCGGGAGATCGCCAAGCTGTCGCTGACAGAGGCCCCGCGGGCCCCGCTATTTCAGGATCCATGCAACGGCCAGCAGGACAGGCCCCGGAACCAAGGGTAACAGCAGGTTGGCGAATTCCCACGCGCCGTAATGTGCGACGTACCCCGCCCCACCCCCGATGAAAAACAGGAACAATAGCGCCCCCGTGGCCAGCACGCCAAGGGCCAGCAGAGCCAGCCCCGCGATCAGGAACACCCAGTAGACGACGCGACGCATCTTCGACGCTCCCTGTCGTCCTGTGGTCCCCTCAGGCTTCTTCCGGCACCAGGATTTCGCGCTTGCCCACGTGGTTGGCCGAAGACACGACGCCCTCGTCCTCCATCTGCTCCACAAGGCGCGCCGCCTTGTTGTAGCCGATGCCCAGCTTGCGCTGGATGTAGGAGGTCGAACACTTGCGATCCTTGATGACGATGGCCACCGCCTGATCGTAAAGCGCGTCTTCGCCGCCGGTATTGCCACCGGTGTTCAGGCCCAGAACCGCGTCGATGTTGTCGGCTTTTTCGTCGTCGGGTCCCTGCACCACGCCGCCCACGTATTCCGGCGGACCAAAAGCCTTGAGGTGGTTGACGATTTCCTCGACCTCCTCATCGGACACAAAGGGACCGTGACAGCGGGTGATCTTGGCGCCGCCCGCCATGTAGAGCATGTCGCCCATGCCCAGCAGTTGTTCGGCGCCCATTTCGCCAAGGATGGTGCGGCTGTCGATTTTCGACGTCACCTGAAAGGAAATCCGCGTGGGGAAGTTCGCCTTGATCGTGCCGGTGATCACGTCGACAGAGGGACGCTGGGTGGCCATGATCAGGTGAATGCCCGAGGCACGCGCCATCTGCGCCAGACGCTGGATGCAGGCCTCGATCTCCTTGCCCGCCACCATCATCAGGTCGGCCATCTCGTCAACGATGACGACGATGTAGGGCATCTTCTTGGGCTCGATCTGTTCGGTCTCGAACACCGGTTCGCCGGTTTCATCGTCGAACCCGGTCTGCACGGTGCGCTCGAACATCTCGTTCTTGTTCAGCGCATCCTGAACGCGGCTGTTGTACCCGTCGATGTTCCGCACGCCCATCTTGGACATCTTGCGGTAACGGTCCTCCATTTCGCCCACGACCCATTTCAGCGCCACAACCGCCTTTTTCGGGTCGGTCACGACCGGCGACAACAGGTGCGGGATGCCGTCATAGACCGACAGTTCCAGCATCTTGGGGTCGATCATCACAAGACGCAGGTCCTCGGGCGTCAGCTTGTAGAGCAGCGACATGATCATGGTGTTGATCGCCACCGATTTACCCGAACCGGTGGTCCCCGCGATCAGCAGGTGAGGCATCTTGGCAAGGTTCGCCACAACCGGCTCACCGCCGATGTTCTTGCCCAGCGCCAGCGGCAGCTTGTGCTTGCCATCGCCGAAATCGCGCCCGGCAAGGATCTCGCGGAACGACACCATCTCGCGGTTGTCATTGGGCAGTTCGATTCCGATCACGCTGCGGCCCGGCACGGTCGAGACGCGGGCGGACAGGGCCGACATGCTGCGCGCGATGTCATCGGCAAGACCGATTACGCGGCTCGCCTTGAGACCCGGCGCGGGTTCAAGTTCGTACATGGTGACGACAGGGCCGGGGCGGACAGAGACGATCTCACCCTTCACGCCATAGTCGTCCAGCACGGTTTCCAGCATCCGCGCGTTTTCCTCCAGCGCCTCGTCGCTGAGGACATGACGCTCGATCTTGTCCGGCGACATCAGCAGCGACAGCGGCGGCAGTTCGTATTCCGGCTTGTTGTCGTCAAACCGCAGGCTGGGCTGCGCTTCGGCCTGCGCGCGTTTGGAGGGCAGGATCGGTTTACGGGCCGGTTGCATGACAACCTTCTTCGGCTCCGGCATCGGCACTTGGGTCCGCGCCTGCGTCACGGGCTCCGCTTCTGCGTCATAGTCCGGCCCGTATTCGTCGGTCAGGATCTCGGCGTCGTCCTCGTCGCCGTAGTCATCGAAATCGCTGAGGTCGGAATACAGCCCCTCATCCACGGTCGGCGCCTGCCGGTCCGGCGCAGGCGGCACAACGCGCGCGGCGGGCGACAGCTCGACCGGCTGGTCAAGGGTGTCCACCTCCAGATCCTCGGCCATGTCGGGCTGCATGTAATCGACCTGTTCCGACACCGGCATCCGGCTGGCGGTCAACGGCGGTTCCGGCGGCAAACCACGCGCGGCGGCGGTCAGCGGCGGTTCCGGCGGCAGATGGTCGGAAACCCTCGGCGTATCGCGGAACACCAGCGGCTGCGGGCCATGGCCCCGTCCCTTTGTCAGCGGACGAGAAGCGGCCAGTGCCGGTGCCTGACGGCCGGGCAGCGTGGTGCGGCGGGTCTTGACCGCCTTGGCGATCTTGGCGCGGATGCGATCCTCTCCTGGGACTTCGACGTCGTGATCGATCAGGCCCTCGACCAGTTCGGGCTCCGGCATCCGGTCCGGCTCTGCCCGGCGAAAGACAGAAGGCATCCGCGCAAGGAAACCGGTCTTCTCCGGCTGCGGGGCATAGTTGTCCTCGAACAGGTCGTCGTCCAGATCGTCGTCGTAATAGTCCGCCTCGGGCGACGGGGGCACCGCAGTGTCGGCCCGCAGCACCCTTGAGGCCGACGGAATGGCAGGCGACAGCGGCGCCAGGTCCTGCGCCGCGGCGGCTTCGGCACGGGCGGTCACGCGGGCCTCGCGGCGTTCGGCCTGGGCCACCTTCACACGCTGCGCCACATCCGCAGCACCGGTCGCCCCGCGGCCCAGCAGGCGCACGAGGGTTGCGTAAACCATGACAAGACCCACGATCAGGAAACGCGCGATACTGGTCAGCTCCACCCGGGTAAAGCCCAGCACAAAGGCGCCCAGCGCAAGGATCCCGCCGCCAAGAACCAGTTGCATGAACTTCAGACCGATGGCTGGCGACAGCGGCAGCACGTTCAGGGCCGATCCCATCATCATGTCACCGAACAGACCGCCCAGACCAAAGTTATGCGTCCATCCGGCGGATTCGGGCAGTCCAGAGGCATAGACCGCCGAAAGCGCCACCCAGATGGGCGAAAAGATCAGGCAGGAAAAGGCCCGGCTGTTGCCGCGGTGCAGGGCCATGCGCACACCCCAGACCGTGAACACCGCCGCCAGCGCCCAGCTGCCCAACCCGATGATCATGAACATCGGTGCCGCGACATAGGCGCCAAGGCGGCCCATCCAGTTCTGCACCGGCGCATCCGTCGCCGACAGAAAGGACGGATCGTCCGGGGTGTAAGAGGCGATCATGGCAGCCACCATCAGCCCCAGCGCCACCAGCGCCAGACCGATCAGTTCCCGCCCACGCTTTTCCAGCGTTGCGGCGGTGTTGGTGTCGAACAGGGGGTCGCGCCCCCGTGCCTGAAAAGATGCCATCTTCGCCTCGTCGTTTTTTGTTATGTAAACAGGCAATCCCGTATCCGGATCAGCCCGTCCCGTGTTTCATCCCTGGGCGCAACCAGCGCCACGCGCAGATACCCCTGCCCCGGGTTTCCGCCTGTTGTATCGCGCGACAAATAGGCCCCGGGCAGCGCCCGCACCCCTGTTTCGCGCCAGAGTTTCAGCGCCGCCGCCTCGCCATCCTCGACCGGCAGCCAGAGAAACATGCCCGCCTTGGGCGACATGTATCCCGGCACATGGCCAAGGATCTCATCCGCCAGCACATATTTCTCGACCCAGAGCCTGCGGCTCTCGGTGACGTGTTGTTCTTCGTTCCACAGCGCCTCGGAGGCGTGCTGCAACGGCAGCGGGATCGGCGCACCGGCATAGGCACGCAACTGTTTCATCCGTGCGATGCTCTGCGGGCCACCGGCCACGAAACCAGAGCGTAGACCGGGCACGTTGGACCTTTTGCTGAGCGAATGAAAGCTGAGCACACGCTCCGGATCCGCCCCAATTTGCGCCGCCACCTCCAGCGCCCCGGTGGGCGGGGTGTCGCGGTAAAGCTCGGCATAGCACTCGTCGGCGAGAATCTGAAAGTCGTATTTTTCCGCCAGCCCGATCAGGCTGCGCCAATACGCGGCATCCGCCATGACCCCCTGCGGGTTGGCGGGCGAACAGATGTAGCACAGCGCAGTGCGCGCCAGAATATCCTCAGGCAAACCCGCGTAGTCCGGCAAATGCCCGGTCTCTGAGGTGGCAGGCACAAACACCGGCTCTGCCGCCGCCGAAATCGCCGAGATCATGTAGACTTGGTAAAACGGGTTCGGCATCAGCACGACAGGTGTGCCGCCCTTCACCTCTGGGCAAAGGGCCATGCCCGCGTTGTACAGCCCCTCACGGGTTCCGTTCAGGGTCAGCACCTGTGTTTCCGGATCGACACTGGCGCCATACCGACGCTGCAACCAGCCCGCGATGGCCCCGCGCAGCCCGGGCGTGCCTTCGTTCGGGGGATAGCGCCCAAAGTCGCCAGCGTGCTCGGTGATGATATCCGCAATCCACGACGGCGCCGGGTGCTTCGGCTCTCCGATGGACATGTGCAGCACCGGCCCGCCGGGTTCATGCGAATCCAACAGGGCCCGCAAACGCGGGAACGCATAGGCCGGAAGGTTCGAAAACCGTTCAGGGAACATAAGCCGATACTGCCTCAAGGGTGCGGGATCGTTTTTCGCCCCGCGGTTTGGCCGCAGGATACGGAATCCCGGGGGGTTCTGTCCAGAATCAAGGACCTGCAAGAAGGCGCTGTGGCGAGAAAGCCGCACACCTCCCGTTGGATGTGGTCAGTTCAGCGCCGCCTCGGCCGCCACAGCCAGCCGCAAAAGCCTGTGTTCTTCCATCGGACCGGCCATCAGGGACAGGCCACAGGACGGCACGCCGGTGGGCAGGGTGACGATTGCGCCGCCGATCAGGTTGCCGATGCGCGTATTGCGCAGGGTCCGCAGGTTCGCCGTAACGTAAACCTCGCCCAACTCCATCAGCGTCGCCGCCTTTTCCGGCAGGTTCGGCGCCGTGGGGCACAAAACGGCATCGAAACCGGCGGTCCGCTGCGCCCAGATGGCGCGCATCGCGTGCACGTTCTTCCACGCCGCAACATAATCGCTGGCCTTGTGCGCCGCCCCGGATTCAAACCGTTCGCGGATCGGCTTGAACATCAGGTCGGGCTGCGCGGTGATCTCCTTGCCCCACTCTGCCCAAGCTTCGGCGGTATACAGCATCGCGCTGTCCAGATGCGGCTGGTCGATTTCCGGGAAATCCAGCGGCTCGATCGTGGCGCCCGATGCGCGCAGTTTGTCCAGCGCCTCGGCATAGGCGCGGGCCGGGGCCTCATCCAGATCGTCCATCACGATGGTCTGCAGCGCGGCAAAGCGGCGCCCCCGCAGATCCGCGCCATTCAGGTCAGGTGCGGGCATGCCCTCCAGCGCCGACAGCATCAGCGCCGCATCTTCGACCGTGCGGCACAGCGGGCCGACGGTGTCGAGGCTGGTGATCAGCGGCACGACACCGTCCAGCGACAATCGGCCAGAGGTGGTCTTCAACCCGACAAGATCATTCCAGCAGGCCGGCAGCCGCACCGATCCCCCGGTATCGGACCCCACCGCAGTAGGGGCCAGCCTGAATGCCACAGAGGCCGCAGCACCAGAGGAAGAGCCCCCCGCCACAGCCTCGGGGTCATTCACGCAAGGAGAGGTTTCCGTCACCGGGTTCAGGCCCAGCCCCGAGAAGGCCAGTTCCGACAGATGCGTCTTGCCGAGGCAGACAAGGCCGTTCTGTGTGGCGGTCTGCAGCACCTTCGCATCCCGTTCCGGGACGCGCCCCTTCAGAAGCGCAGTTCCCGCCTCCGTGACCGTTCCGGCGGTGTCGTAGAGGTCCTTCCAGCTGATCGGCACACCGTCCAACGGATGCCGACGCAAACGATGCCCGGCGCGGACCTTAGCGGCCTCCGCCTCTGCCAATGCGCGTTCCGGCGTCAGCCGCGCATAAATCCGGTCCCGCATGGGGTGGGCGTTGATTTCGCTCAGATATTGTTCGGTCAGCTCGACCGGATCGATCTCACCCTTGGCAATGCCGCGTCCCAGATCGGCGGCGCTCATCTCGGTCCAGTTGGTCATGCGGCTTTCTCCTGTTCGGCGCGACGGTAGCGGCAGGCGGGCGCATGGACAATCCCGCGCGGGCGATCATATTGCCGGTCATGGAACATGATCTGATCATCGTCGGCGGCGGGCTGAACGGTCCCGCACTTGCACTGGCTGCGGCGCAGGCCGGGCTGCGCTCCTGTGTGCTGGACGCCCTGCCCATCGACACCCGCGCGGCAGAGGATTTCGACGGCCGGTCCTATGCCTTGGCCAAATCCTCGCAACGGATGCTGGACCGTCTGGGCCTCTGGGACGCGCTGGCAGATCACGCGCAACCGATGAATGAAATCAAGGTCTCGGACGGGCGCGTGGGCGATGCCAGCGTCTTTCTGGGCCTGCATTTCGACAGTGCCGAGATCGAAGAAGGCCCGATGGGCTACATGGTCGAGGACCGCTACCTGCGCCGCGCCCTTCTGGTCGCGCTGGCGGCTTCGGACCTGATCGACCACCGGGCAGAGGTGCTTGTGACCGGGCAAGAGGTTACCGCCGAGGGTGTCTCTGTCACACTGTCAAACGGAGATGTGCTGACCGGGCGGCTGCTGGTCGGGGCCGACGGCCAGAACAGCGGTGTCGCCACCCGCGCCGGGATCCGGCGGATGGGCTGGGGCTATGGGCAGACCGCGCTGGTCTGCGCCATTGCCCATGAAAAACCGCACAACGGCGTGGCGCATCAGCTTTTCCTGCCCGCCGGGCCGCTGGCGATCCTGCCGCTGACCGGCAACCGCTCATCCATCGTCTGGTCGGAAATAGAGGGCCGCGCGCAGGCGATCAACGCGCTGCCGGATGAGGAATACCTGCAGATCCTGCGCCCGCGCTTCGGCGATTTCCTTGGCGAGATCTCCCTCGCGGGTGCGCGCTTTACCTATCCGCTCAACCTGTCATTGGCGCGCCAGTTCGTGGCTGACCGTGTGGCGCTGGTGGGCGATGCCGCGCACCGGATGCATCCCATCGCAGGCCAGGGACTGAACGCCGGGTTGCGCGATGTGGCGGTGCTGGCCCATGTCATCACCCATGCCACCCGCCGGGGTGAGGATTTCGCCAGCCCCGGCGTTCTGGACCGCTACGCGCAGTGGCGGCGCTTCGACACGGCGGCGCTGGCCACCTCGACCGACATCTTCAACCGGCTGTTTTCCAACGACAACCCCCTCCTGCGCGCCGCCCGGGATCTGGGCATGGCGGCGGTCGGCGCCCTGCCCGGCCTGCGCCGCGGTTTCATCCGCGAGGCGGCGGGACTGACAGGCGACCTGCCCGATCTGATGCGGGGCTGAGACGGCAGAACGGGGCTTCCCCCCTCCCCTGCCCCCCTGCATAAATGGCGGCAACGGGAATTCGGGAGGACACCAATGGACACCAAATGCGCAATCGTGACCGGGGCCGCGCGCGGCATCGGTCTGGCCACGGCGGACCTGTTTCTGGAACAGGGCTGGAAGGTGGCGATGCTGGACCGCGACGGCGACGAACTGCTGAAACAGACCGCCACCCGCAAGAACGTGCTGCCATTGGTCCGCGACGTGTCGAACCCGCAGGACGTCAACGCCATGGTGCGCGAAACGCACGGCTGGGCGGGCCGCATCGACGCGCTGGTGAACAACGCGGGCGTGGCCGAATTTGGCCCGATCGAAGACTGCGACTTCGAGATGTGGCGCCGCGTCATGGCCACCAACCTTGACGGTGTGTTCCTCTGTTCGCAGGCGGCCATCCCCTACCTCAAGGAACACGGCGGTGCGATCCTCAACATCGCCTCGATCTCCGGCCTGCGGGCCTCGACCCTGCGGGTGGCCTACGGCACCTCAAAGGCGGGGGTGATCCAATTGACCAAACAGCACGCCGCGGAACTGGGCGAATTCAACATCCGCGTGAACTGCGTGGCCCCCGGCCCGGTCAAGACCAAGCTGTCGATGGCGGTGCATTCGCCCGAAATCATTCAGGCCTATCACGATACCATCCCGCTCAACCGCTACGGCAGCGAACGGGAACTGGCAGAGGTGATCGTCTTTCTGTGTTCGGACAAGGCGTCCTATGTCACCGGTCAGATCGTGGCCGTCGACGGCGGGTTTGATTCCACCGGCGTCGGGCTGCCTGCCCTGCGCACCGCGTCGGAATGATCGGCCAAGCCGGTCCGATGGACCGGCTTACCCTTCGCCCAGCTTCGGCGCGGCCCGGTCCAGAACCAGATCCGCGTCGGAAAACCGGAACGGCGACCGCACGCCTGCCACACCATCCGGCGCAATCTGCAATCCGCGCGCCACGACCTGCGGATCGGCAAAGACCTCGGCCATGTCGTTGATCGGCCCGGCGGGAACGCCCTCCGCCTCGCAGGCGGCCAGCAGATCGGCCTTGCTGCGCTGCGCCGTCGCCGCCGTCAGCCGCGCGATCATCGCCTCGCGGTTGGCCACCCGGTCGGCGTTGGAGGCGAACTCCGGCGCGTCCGCCATATCGCCCAGCCCCAGCAACCGGCACAGCCGCTGATACTGCGCGTCATTGCCCGTGGCGATGATGATATGCCCGTCCGAACAATCGAACACCTGATAAGGCGTCAGGTTCGGGTGATAGTTGCCCGTCCGCCCCGGCGGCGTGCCGGTGCTGAGATAGTTCAGCGCCTGATTGGCCATGGCCGACACCGCGCAATCCATCAGCGCCATGTCGATATGCTGCCCCTTGCCGGTGCGGCTGCGCTGATGCAGCGCCGCAAGGATGCCGCTTACCGAATAGAGCCCGGTGAACAGATCGGTGATCGCCACGCCCGCACGCTGCGGCTGGCCATCGGGATCGCCGGTGATCGACATGAAACCGGACATGCCCTGAATGATGTAATCGTAACCCGCGCGATGCGCATAGGGCCCGTCCTGCCCGAACCCGGTGATCGAACAATAGATCAGCCCCGGATTCACCGCGCTCAACGAAGCATAGTCCAGCCCGTATTTCGTCAGACCACCGACCTTGAAATTCTCGATCAGGATATCGGCCCCGGCCACCAGTTCGCGCATCCGTGCCTGCCCTTCGGCGCTGGCCAGATCGACAACCTCAGAGGATTTGCCCCGGTTGCAGGAATGGAAATAGGAGGCCGACCTGTCGCCCTCCCGTTCGATAAAGGGCGGACCCCAGCGGCGGGTGTCATCGCCCTGCGGGGCCTCAATCTTGATGACCTCGGCCCCCAGATCGGCCAGCGTCTGACCGGCCCAGGGGCCGGCCAGGATCCGCGCCAGTTCGATGACCCGCACACCTTCTAGCGGGCCGCGCGGTGCAGATGTCATTCCCCCAGCTTTTCGTCCAGAATGGCCGAGAAATCCGCATAGTTCATGTTCGAATATTTCTTGCCGTCGATGACAAAGGACGGGGTCGAGGTGATCTCATGTTCTGCCGCGTTCTGCTGGAACCATGCCACCAGAGAAGAGATCTTGTCGCTGTCGTTCAGGCAGGCGTCGATCTGCTCGGACTCCATGCCCGCCAGACGGCCGATCTTTTTCAGCTCGTCCACGATGGCGCCCTCGGACCCGGCGCGCGACCATTCGGCCTGCCCCTTATAGATCAGGTCGGTGATGCCAAAGAATTTCTCGGGGCCGCCACAGCGTGCGATCAGCGACGCCCAGACGCCGAACTTGTCGAAATAGACCTCGCGGTAGACGAACTTGACCTTGCCGGTGTCGACATAGTTGTCCTCCAGCTGCGGGATCAGGCTGGCATGGGCGCTGGCGCAATGCGGGCAGGTGTAAGAGGCGTATTCGATCACCTCGATCGGCGCGTTTTCATCGCCCTTGACCATTTCGACGATGGCCGAGGTATCCACCTCTGCACCCTGCGCCGAGGCCGCTCCGGGCAGGCGCACCTCTGCAGCACCGGAACCGCCCGTGCCTTGCGTGAAGTACCACGCACCGCCGCCAATCAGCGCCAGCGCAACCGCGCCCGCGGGAAGGATCTTGTTCATGTCGTTAGCCTTTTTTCTGTCGGTTCTGGCACCCGGGGCTACTCCCGGCCCGCCTTCGATATGACGTTTGCAGCCAGACGTTCAAGCGCCTGCCGCAAGCCCTCGTCTCCGACCCCCTCGGCCACGGCCTTGGCCTTGGCCTGTACTTCGGGGGCTGCCGCGGCCGCGCCGCGCGCCTTGGGACGGTGTTGAAAGTCGACCTTGCCTTCGGAAAATCCGCTGGCGGCGGTCTGCGTAATCCGCACCCGCGAAATCGCATTGTAGCCGTAGACCGCGTTGATCCGCGCGCGGATCTCTTCGCGGCGCATCTCCAGCAGCGGCGCCATCGCGCCCGTGGTCAGAACGGTCAGCGTGCCGCCGAACCCACCCTTGGAATAACTCACCTCGACAGGGCGCGCGATCCGGGCGATATCCGCGCCCGCGATCTCCTCCCAATGGGTCAGCACCCGGGTCTGCGCGAATCCCCGCCCCTCGGCGGCATGCCGGATCCGCCCCTGCAACAGCTTGGAGGCGCGCGAAAACCCGTATGTCGTCGTCTTGCGGTCGGCCACGTTTGACTCCCAATCCCGGAGGCTATTCTAGTGACCCAGCGGGGCGGCGCCAGCCCCCAACCGATCCGGAGTTTCACCCTTGCGTGATGAGCCCTCAGAAACACCCAGCGCAGCGGCCCTGCTGGACTGGTATGACCGCCATGCCCGCGCCCTGCCGTGGCGTGTGGGGCCGCAGGATCTGGCCCGGGGCATCCGCCCCGATCCCTACCGCGTCTGGCTGTCGGAGATCATGCTGCAGCAAACCACCGTCGCCGCGGTCAAGGATTATTTCCACGCATTCACAACACGTTGGCCAACGGTTCAGGCGCTCGCGGCTGCCGAGGATGCCGATGTCATGGCCGCCTGGGCAGGGCTTGGCTACTACGCCCGCGCGCGCAACCTGCTGAAATGCGCCCGCGTGGTGGCGCAGGACCATGCGGGCATCTTTCCCTCCGATCACGCCACCCTTCTGACCCTGCCGGGGATCGGCCCCTATACCGCTGCCGCCATATCCGCCATCGCCTTTGACGCGCCGGAAACCGTGGTCGACGGCAATGTAGAGCGCGTCATGGCGCGCATTTACGACGAACACACCCCCCTGCCCAAGGCCAAGCCGATCCTGACGGACTTCGCCGCCCGCCTGACCCCGGACAGTCGGCCGGGCTGTTACGCGCAGGCCGTGATGGACCTTGGCGCCACCATCTGCACGCCCAAACGCCCCGCCTGCGGCCTGTGCCCCTGGCGCCGCTCCTGCGCGGCATGGGCCAAGGGCACCGCCGCGGAACTGCCAAAGAAGGAGCCGAAGAAACGCAAACCCACCCGGCTTGGCATCGCCTACCTCGCCCGCCGGGTCGATGGCGCATGGCTGCTGGAGCGGCGCCCCGACAAGGGGCTGCTGGGCGGGATGCTGGGCTGGCCCGGCTCGGACTGGGGCGATGCCCCGGCCGAAGATCCGCCCATCCGCGCCGAATGGAAGACCGTGAACGGCGAGGCCCGCCACACCTTCACGCATTTTCACCTTCGCCTGACCGTCAAGACCGCGCTGGTCCCGATGGACCGCCAGCCCCATCGCGGAGAATTCATCGAATTGCCCGAGTTTCGCCCCTCCGACCTGCCTACGGTGATGCGCAAGGCCTTTGACCTCGCGCAAGGTGGCTGATCGCGCCTTGGGTCAGGGTGCAAGCGGCATTAGACTGAACCGGCATCAGATCGGAGCAACGCGATGATCCCCGCTAATCGGGTGGCCCAGCCCACCGCCGCCCTGCCCTTCTACCTGTCCTACCTGCTGATTCCGCTGGTCTGGGTCGCGGCCTCTCTGGGCGGCTGGTGGATCCTGCTGCCCATCGCCGCCACATGGTATCTGTTTTCGGCGCTGGATGCGGTTCTGGGCCTCAACACCGAAAATGCAGACCTGCAGACCACCGACGCGCAGCTGACATGGTACAAGATCATCACCGCCGCCTGGGTACCGCTGCAATTCGTGAACCTGTTTGCCCTGATCTGGGTCGTCAGCGACGCCCCGCTGACACCGCTGGAAAAATTCGGCGTCTTCTTTGGCGTCGGCGTCATGACCGGCACGGTCGGCATCAACTACAGCCACGAAATGATGCATCAGAAAAGCCGCATCGAACGCTTTCTTGGCGATCTGCTGCTGGCCATGGTGCTCTATTCGCACTTCCGCTCCGAACACCTGCTGGTGCATCACCGCTACGTCGGCACCCCGCGCGACCCGGTGACCGCGCGCTACAACGAAGGCTTCCACCGCTTTTACCCCCGCGTGTTGCGCCAAAGCCTGCTCAGCAGTTTTGCCGCCGAAAAGGCCATGCTGGCGCGCAAGAGCCTGCCCTGGCACCACCTGTCGAACCCGTTCTGGCGCTATTGGGGCCTGCAACTGATCATGCTGGCGCTGGCCATTGCCCTTGGCGGCGGCACCGGCCTCCTGCTGTTTCTCGTGCAGGCCGGGGTGGCGGTCTGGCAGCTGGAACTGGTCAACTACGTCGAACACTACGGCCTGACCCGCCGCCACCTGGGTGAGGGCAAATACGAACACGTCCTGCCCCGTCATTCATGGAACGCGGCGCACAAGGCGTCGAACTGGCTGCTGATCAACCTGCAACGCCATTCCGATCATCACTACAAACCGGACCGCCGATTTCCCCTGCTGCAGAACCACGCGCAGGAGGACGCCCCGCAACTGCCCTACGGCTATCCGATCATGACCATGGCCGCGATGGTGCCGCCGCTGTGGAGAAGGGTGATGAATCCCCGCGTCCGTGACTGGCGCAGGCGCTACTACCCGGACATTCAGGACTGGACCCCCTACAACAAGGGCGCAACGCCCCTGCCGCGCTGAGGGTCCCCCTCGCGGATCTTCCGTTCGATCAACGTGATGCAGAAATGGTCCCGCACCTGCTCCTCGGCCCGGACATTTGCACCTGCGATCAGCGTCTTGAGGAATTCGAGCATCTCGCCCGCCATTCAATGAACATCGTGCACGACGGTGGGGCAAAGATGCGCGGCTCCTATCCCGAGAGAACGATCCCATGCACGGAGGAAAACAGCGCCCGCACCATCAGGTCCGTGCGCGCGCCTTCAACCCGCGCAATCCCTCCTCGGCAATCCGTGCCTCGGCCAAGGCCACCGGCTTTTCCCATAGCGCCGCCTTGTGCACGGCCACCTTTCCCGCCATTGCCCCGCCCCGGTTGTGAACATCGTTCAGCGCCACCACCGCGACGGACGCTTCCACAAGCGGCGCAATCCGCTAGGCTGCGGACAACAGGAAAGGACAGCCCATGCAGATCACCCGCGCCGGAACCACCCCCTCGTCCAGGCCCAACCCAGACTACTTCACCGGCACGGTCCGTTTCGACCCGGTGATTTCCGCCCCCGCACCCGCCCGGGTCAATGCGCTGATCGTCACTTTTGAGCCCGGCGCCCGCACCGCATGGCACACCCACCCGCTGGGCCAGACCCTGCGCATCCTTTCCGGCCTCTGCCTCGCCCAGCGTGATGGCGGCCCGGTCATGGAACTGCGTCCCGGCGATACGGTCTGGTTCGAACCGGGGGAACGCCACTGGCACGGCGCCGCCCCCGACGTGGCCATGGCCCACCTCGCCATTCAGGAACAACAGGACGGCAGCGCCGCCGACTGGATGGAAAAGGTCTCGGACGCCGATTACAACGGCCCGCGCGACAGCTGAAAGGAACGCTCCCCCGGTCTTCTTTGGGCTTGAAATACCCTCGGGGGAGGCGCCGCAGGCGACGGGGGCAGCGCCCCCTTCCCCCGCCCAGGCCCGGGCCACCCGTGAGCAGGAGGGCCGCGGCGGCCCCCCCGGCCCCCCCGGCCCCGGGGCGGTCCCTCCCCCCCCGAGCCACCCCGCCGCAACCCCTCTGGCCGCCCTGACTGGCACCGCCACGCCTGCCACGCCACAAGGACGTCATGATCAGCACCCGCCGTCTTGAACGCGCGCTTGGCGATTACGCCCGCGCCCGCCTGCCCCGGGGTCTTTCAGACCTCCTGATGTTCCTCCTCAAGCAAGGCTGGGCCTGCCTCTTCGGCTTTCTCATGCTGGGCGGCCTTCTGGTCACGGACCGCTTCTGGCCCGACGACGCCCCCCTTGCCCGCTACGACCTCATGTTCCTCTACGCGCTCTCGCTGCAGATCGGTTTTTTGATCTTCCGGCTGGAAACACTGAAAGAGGCCAAGGTCATCCTGCTGTTCCACCTGACCGGCACCGCGATGGAGCTGTTCAAGGTCAACGCAGGCAGCTGGGCCTACCCCGAAGCGGCCTTCCTGAAATTCTACGGCGTGCCGCTGTTTTCCGGCTTCATGTATGCCGCCGTGGGCAGCTACATGGCCCGCGTTATCCGCATCTTCGACATGAAATTCGCGCCCTACCCGCCGTTCTGGACCACCGTCCTGCTCGCCGTGGCGATCTACGTGAACTTCTTCGCCCACCACTACCTGCCCGACGCGCGCTATGTCCTGATGGCCCTCACCCTGCTGCTGTTCCTCCGCACCCGCGTCTGGTTCACCCTCAACCGCACGCGCCGCTGGATGCCGCTGCCGCTCGCCGCTTTCCTGACCTCGATCTTCCTCTGGATCGCGGAAAACGTCGGCACCAACACCAATACATGGCTCTATTCGGGGCAAAGCACGCTGGACATCGTGCACCTGTCCAAGATGGGGTCCTGGTATCTCCTGCTCTACGTCAGCTTCGCCACCGTGACATTGATCCTGCGCGACGCGCTGTCTCCGGAACCGCTGAGCTTTACAGAACCAGCACCAGAACCACGATCGACACCGTAAGCACGCCGATCCCCGTCAGTTCGCGCGCCGTCACCTTCTCGCGGAAAAACAGCACAGAGGCCGCCAGCGACAGGATCAGCTCCACCTGTCCCAGCGCATAGACATAGGCCGCGGTCTGCAGGGTGAAGGCGGTGAACCACCCCATCGTCCCCGCCATCGACGTCAGCCCCAGCCAGACCGCCCGCCCCCGCGCCGCCCAGACCGCACGCAACTGCCCCGGCTCACGCAGATGCAGCCAGACCGCCATGCCAAGGGCCTGCATCAGCGTCACGCAGGCCAGCGACACCGCCGCCCGCAAGACCGGATCCTCGCTTGGCACCGCCAGCGTCGTCGCCCGATAGCCCACCCCGGCAATGGCAAAGAAGAACCCGGACCCCACGCCCAGCAGCACCGCGCGGCTCTTCAACCCGCGCCACAGCCCCGCCGCATCCGGCGTCCGCGACAGCAAGAGAACCCCCAGCAGGCCGATCCCGATCGCCAGCCAGCCCATCGGCGAAATCGCCTCGCCCAACAGGACCAGCCCCATCAGCGCCGTCTGAATCACCTCCGTCTTCTTGAAGGTGATGCCCACCGCGAAATTGCGCTCTCGAAAGGTCAGCACCACCAGCACCGTGGCAAGGATCTGCCCCAGCCCGCCAACCACGGCCCAGGCCAGAAAGGCACCGCCAAGATCCGGCAGATCGGCCCCCGTGACCCACAGGTAGCCCGCCAGAACCAGGGCCGCCGCAGGCGCGGCATAGGCAAAGCGCGCAAAGGTGCTGCCCGTGGCGCTCAGCGCGCCGCCGGCCAGCACCTTGTGCAGCATGAAGCGGATGGTTTGAAATCCCGCCGCCGCCAGCGTTGCGATAATCCACAGATCCATGCCGTCATGTGCGACAGGCGCGCTGCGGGCGCAAGCCCGGCTCACTCACCGGGATAAAGCGGATGCGGCACCGGGTCCTTGGCGCGCAGGAAATAGCGCCGGAACACCTCGCCGTAAGAGCCATAGCGATAGCCGCCGTTCCGGCTCAGATAGCGGTCGCGGTCCTGCCGGTACACGCGCGGCAGCCGGTACCACGGCACCATGGCATGCATGTGATGCACCACGTGCAGGTTGTTGTTGAGAAAGATCAGCGCCAATGGCCCACGATCCTCGATGATCACCGTGCGCGCCTGCGCGGCCTCATGGGCGCGATGCTCCAGAAAGGTGCGGATTTTCAGCACCGACAGCGCCAGATAGGTGCTCGCCAGCCAGGCCCAGACCGGCATGACCGCCACCGCCCAGATCCACCAGACCACCAGCAGCACCGCCGGCACATGCAGCGCCCAGCCCAGCATCACCCGCCGGTCCCCGCGCAGCGCCGCCCGCAGGTCCCACAGCACAAAGGCCAGCGTGCCGATCACCGGCCCCAACACCATCCGCCCGGCCAGCGTGTTGTTCAACCGCAACAGGCCACGCGCCCAGCGCGGCAACCGGCCCCAGACCTTGGGATCCATGAAATTGCTTTCCGGGTCGTCATAGGGATCGGTCAGGATCGCGTCGCGGTGATGCGCCAGATGGGTATCGCGGAACCGCAGATAGGGCACCACCAGTGACAGCGCCGGAAACACCAGCGCCGCGTTCCAGACAGGCGACCGGAACGGATGCCCGTGCAACATCTCATGGGTCAGCGACGAATGCAGCGCCGCGCCGATCACCACCAGCGCCATGCCAAGGGGCAGCCAGACCTCCGCCGCCCATGTGGTCCCCAGCGCCCAAAGCGCATAACAGACGCCCAGCAGACACAGCGTCGGCCACTCCAATCCGCGCAACCGCTCAACCATGCCGGCCCCAGCGGATCCCGGCCCAGACCCGTTCATAGACAAGATAGGTCAGGAACCCCAGCACGGCATTGATTGCCGCCATGCCGCCGCCCACCGCCAGCGATCCGGTAAAGGCAAAGCCGACCCCCACCATGACCACCAGTCCCAACAGGGTCCAAAGGATGGATTTCACCAAGGTGCGCGCGCGGGTTTCCATACTGCCTCCATTTCATTGACCTTTTGGCCAAAGGTAACGACGGCGTGCGCGGTGGGGTATTCTGCGTCTGGTTCACAATTCTCGGCAGACGTGATAATAATCACCAAATGATGGAAATTATCGACAAACGCCGCCGCGCCGCCCAGCTGCGCGCCCGTCTGGCAGAGGCGATGCAGCGGGCGGGGTCCAACCAGACCGCGCTGGCGCGCAGCATCGGGGTGGACCGCTCCACCATCTCGCAATTGCTCAAGGATGAGGGCGCGCGCCTGCCCAACGCGCATGTGGTCGGGGCCTGCGCGCAGGCGCTTGGCGTCTCGACCGATTGGCTGCTTGGCCTTTCGGAACGGCCCGAAAGCGCGGCGGACCTGCTCGCCACCTCCATGACCCTGACCGAAGCGCCCCGCGCCCTAGTCGACGAACAGATCTACCAATGGCACCGCGAGGCCGAAGGCTACAAGATCCGCCATGTGCCCGCCGCCCTGCCCGACATGTTCAAGACGCGCGCCGTGCTGGAATGGGAATACTCGCCACATCTGGGCAAGACGACCCAGCAGGCGATCAACGCCTCAGAGGACCGGCTGAACTGGATGCGCGCCTCGCAATCGGACTATGAAATCGCCCTGCCGGTTCATGAAATCGCGAATTTCGCCGCCGGAACCGGTTACTATTCCGACCTCCCGGCAGAGGACCGCCGCAGCCAGCTGGCGCAACTGGCCGACCTGTCAGAGGCGCTCTACCCCCGCCTGCGCGTCTACCTCTTCGACGCCCGCAGGCTCTATTCCGCCCCCGTCACCGTCTTTGGCCCGCTGCTGGCGGTGCTCTACCTCGGCCGCAACTACCTCGCCTTCCGCGACACCGAACGGGTCTCGGCGATCACCCAGCACTTCGACCATCTGGTCAAGGAGGCCAGCATCACCGCCCGCGCCCTGCCCGGCCACCTGCGCGCGCTGCAAGATCAACTCGCCCCCTGACCCAAGACCCAAGGCTCCGCCCCTGCGCGCGTCAGGGCTCCGCCCGTTCACAGTTCGATCTCTCCACTGGAGAGATCGTCGACCCAAGGGCCGAACCACTGTTCACTCCCCCGGAGAGTTTGCCGGTCTTCGACCGGATCGGTGCTCCCTTCGGGCCCGGGCTCCGCCCCTTGCTGATGCCGAAAAGAGACGGACGCGCGGGCAAGGCAAGGGGGCGCAGCCCCGCGCAAAGCGCGGCTTGCCCTTGCCTTGCACGGGCGGCTGTCTCAGGCATCAATCGGCAAGGGAGGGGTCTGGCGGGCGGGCCTGTTCACGGGTGAATCCTGAAGCGAAAACCTCACCCTCAAAAGGGTCGGCGGGCGGGCGATGCGGCCCAAAGGGCCGCGAGACCCGTCCCCGATCCACAGGCCTCAAAGGTTAGCAAAGGGTAAAATCGCCCTCGTAACCCCTTGATCCTGCATTCCCCCTAAGCTGTCCACGCGTGGACACACCAAATTCAATAGGGCATCGGATGCGCCTTGTGGACCGCATCCAACCGCTCCAGCACCTCTTCCGACAGCTCCACCTCGACCGCCCCCAACAGGTGCTCCAACTGCTCGAAAGTCGTCGCGCCAAAGATCGACGAGGCCACAAAGGACCGCTGCGCCGACCAGGCCAGGGCCATCAGCGCCGGATCAAGGCCAAAGTCCCGCGCCACCTCCAGATAGGCGGCCACAGCCTCGAACACCCGCTCGGTCCGCCGCCCGCCCATGCCCTCGTTCAACGACATGCGCGACCCCTCCGGCACCGCGCCGCCCTGATACTTCCCGGTCAGGAAACCCGCCCCCAGCGGCGAAAACGGCAGCAGCCCCACATCCTCGTAGGTCATCAACTCGGCCAGATCCGTATCGGCCATCCGGCACAGCAAGGAATATTCGTTCTGGATCGAGGCCACGCGCGGCCCACCCACGCGGTCGGCCGCCTCCAGCCACATCTGCGTGCCCCAGGCGCTTTCGTTCGACAGGCCAAAGGCCCGGATCGTCCCACGCTCCACCTCGGCCTGCAGCGCGCCCAGACAATCCTCCATATCCGCCACCACCTGCGCCCTGCTCCAGCCCGATTTCGCGGGATCATAGCGCCAGTTCTTGCGGAACATATAGCTGCCCCGGTTCGGCCAGTGGAACTGGTAGAGATCGATGTAATCGGTCTTGAGCCGTTTCAGTGAGCCTTCAACCGTCTCGCGGATCGACTTTGAAGAAATCGGCGCGCCGTCCCGCGCCTTGCTGCCCTCGCCGGAATGCTTGGTGGCAAGGACCCACTCTGCCCGCCGCCCCGAAGCCGCGAACCAGTCCCCGATGATCTCTTCTGTCCGGCCAATGGTTTCGGCCCGCACCGGGTTCACCGGGTACATCTCGGCAGTGTCCATGAAGTTGATGCCCGCCTCCAGCGCCCGGTCGATCTGACGGTGCGCCTCTTCCGGCGGGGTCTGGGTTCCATAAGTCATGGTGCCAAGGCAAAGCTCGGTCACCTGCAGGCCGCTGCGGCCCAGAGGGTTCATTTTCATGGGGGTGCCCCGTTTGATGATCGTTTCTGATGTTCGCTTCGGGGCGCAAGATGACACCCCCCGCCCGGATGGCAAGGGGGAGGCCGCCTGTCACGGACGGATGCGGACATGGTCCCCGAAACAGCAAATGCAGTCCGACAGGACGCATCCGCGGTATTGTGAGCGAACAGCCCCGGCCAGCATCTTGAGAACAAAATGAGAACAATCTACACTGATCAACATGACAATGGCCTCCGCTTCCGCCCTGCTGTCGCGCCGTCCGCACAGCCCACCCCCCGGCCTGCAGCTCTGGGGGGATATCACCCTGCCACTTGCGCGGGTGCATGAGATCTGCGGTCAGGCGCGGCGCCTGCTGGCGTTGAAAATCGCGGCGCAGGCAGAGGGGTCGGTGGTCTGGATCACCCGTCGCCACGGCACCGATCAACTGAACCCCTGCGGCATGGCCGGACTCCTCAATCCCGGCGACGTGCTGTTCGTCAGCGCCGACCGCCCCGATGACAGCCTCTGGGCGATGGAGGAGGCCCTGCGCAGCGGCGCGGTGCCGGTGGTGGTGGCCGATCTGGCCGAACCGCCCGGAATGACCCCGGTACGCCGGTTGCACCTTGCCGCCGAAACCGGCACCGGGGCGGGCCTGTTCCGGCCTGTAGGGCTGCTGCTGACACCGGGCAGCGGCGGTGCGCCGGGGATCGAAACGCGGCTGTCTTGCGATCCGGCCCATGCCCCGGGGCAGGAGGCCTGGAAAATCGAACGACTGCGCGCCCGGATGATGCCGCCGAAACGCTGGCGGCTGGCGCAGGAGCGGCTGACGCGCTGGACCGATCCGGCAGAGGCGTGACCCGCCCCTGCCCTGTCCCGGAGGAAAAGACCGAAACGACACAGAAAATGTCGCGAGCCCACCTGACATCCCGTTCCCGGTGACGCACAAGGGCAGCATGCGCCTGATCGTCTCCTTCGCCGCCCTGTTCCTTTCCGTCATTCTGCTGCAGCTCTCCTCGGGCGGCGTCGGTCCGTTGGACGCGCTGTCGGGACTGGCGCTGAACTTTTCGACACAGGAAATCGGTTTTCTCGGCTCGGCCCATTTCGCGGGCTTCTTCATCGGCTGCTGGTGGGCGCCGCGCCTGATGGGCGATGTCGGCCATTCCCGCGCCTATGCCGCCTTCACCGCGCTTGGGACCATCGGCATCCTGGGACATGTCCTCAGCGACGATCCCTATGTCTGGAGCGTTCTGCGCATCGGACAGGGCATCTGCGTGGCGGGGTGCTACACGGTGATCGAGGCATGGATGCACGCCAAGGTCACCAACGAGACCCGTGGCCGCGCCACCGGGGCCTACCGACTTGTCGACATCAGCGCATCGCTTTGCGCGCAGATGATCATCTCGATCCTGCCGCCCGCGCATTACATCAGCTACACGATTCTGGCGCTGATCTGCTGCGCGGCGCTGCTGCCGCTGACGCTGACCCGGCTGGTCCCGCCGGACATGCCCGACGCGCCGCGTCTGACGCCCGGTCTGGCATGGGCACGGTCGCCGCTGGCGGTGGCCGGTGTGCTGGTGGCCGCCTTGTCCAGCGCCTCTTTCCGAATGGTCGGCCCCCTCTACGGCACCGGCGTCGGGCTGGAGACCGGGCAAATCGCCCTGTTTCTGGCCTCTTTCGTGGCCGGAGGCGCGCTGGCGCAATACCCGGTCGGCTGGCTAGCCGACCGCTATGACCGGCGGCACGTGCTGATCTGGCTGTCGATCGCGGCGGTCGTGGCCTGCACGCTGACCGGGCTGGCCGCAGGCATGCCGACCGCGGCGATCATGCTGACGGCGGCCCTGTTCGGCCTGACCACCTTTCCGATTTTTTCCATTGCCGCCGCACACGCCCATGACTTTGCCGATGCCGAAGAGCGCGTCGCCCTGTCGGCCGCGCTGATGTTCTGGTACGCGGTCGGCGCGATTGCCGCCCCCTGGGTGGCCTCGGCCCTGATCGAGGCCTATGGCCCGCCCGCCCTGTTTGTCCTGATCGCCATCGGACATGCGGTGCTGGTGGTCTTTGGCTTGGTCCGGATGCGGACAGGCCGGACCAAGGCCAAAAGCACCCGTTATATCTATACGCCCCGATCCTCGTTCATGGTTGGGCGGCTGCTGTCGAACTTTCGTGACAACGGCGACAGGCGCAACTGACCGGCTTTGCCCGGAACTGGCGCCACGCCGCGCGACAGACGTAACGATCAGGATGCGTTTGCGACAAAGCCACCGTCCCTCTGGTCCTCGGGCGGCATGAGGGATAAACGATGCGCAAACCTCAGGACGGACAGGCGCGACACCAATGGCACGACATCTCATCACATCCGCCATTCCCTACATCAACGGCATCAAGCACCTTGGAAACCTCGTGGGCAGTCAGTTGCCCGCCGATCTCTATGCCCGCTACCTGCGCAAGCGCGGGCATGAGGTGCTGTTTCTTTGCGCGACCGATGAACACGGCACCCCCGCCGAACTGGCCGCCGCCAAGGCGGGCAAGCCGGTGGCCGAGTATTGCGCCGAGATGTGGGAAGTGCAGGCCAAGCTGGCCGAGGGGTTCCGCCTGTCGTTTGATCATTTCGGACGGTCGTCTTCCGAACAAAACCGCAAACTGACACAGCATTTCGCCAAGGTACTGGATGAACAGGGCCTGATCCGCGAAGTGTCCGAGACGCAGATGTATTCCAAGGCGGACGGGCGTTTCCTGCCCGACCGCTATATCGAGGGCACCTGCCCCAACTGCGGCTTCGAGAGCGCGCGCGGCGACCAGTGTGACAACTGCACCAAGCAGCTGGACCCGGTCGACCTGATCAACCCGCATTCGACGATCTCCGGCTCCACCGATCTGGAAATGCGCGAGACCAAGCATCTGTACCTGCGCCAATCCGCGATGAAGGACCAGATCGAGGAATGGATCGACACCCGCGAAGGCTGGCCCGTGCTGACCACCTCGATCGCCAAGAAATGGCTGAACGATGGTGACGGGTTGCAGGACCGGGGCATCACCCGTGACCTTGATTGGGGCGTGCCCGTGCAAAAGGGCGATGAACCTTGGCCCGGCATGGAGGGCAAGGTTTTCTACGTCTGGTTCGACGCGCCGATCGAATACATCGCCTGTGCACAGGAATGGGTCGACGCGGGCAAAGGCGACGACTGGGCGCGCTGGTGGCGCAATGACAAGGGCGCCGAGGACGTGCGCTATACCCAGTTCATGGGCAAGGACAACGTGCCCTTTCACACGCTGTCCTTCCCGGTCACGATCCTGGGCAGCGGCGAGCCATGGAAGCTGGTCGATTACATCAAGTCGTTCAACTACCTGAACTACGATGGCGGCCAGTTCAGCACGTCGCGCGGGCGCGGGGTGTTCATGGATCAGGCGCTGGAGATCCTGCCCGCCGATTACTGGCGCTGGTGGTTGCTGAGCCATGTGCCCGAGACCTCGGACAGCGAATTCACCTGGGAATCATTCCAGTCCGGCGTGAACAAGGACCTCGCCGACGTGCTGGGCAACTTCGCCAGCCGCGTGACCAAGTTCTGCCGCTCCAAGTTCTCCGAAGCGGTGCCCGAGGGTGGCACACCCGGTGAGGCAGAGGCCAAGCTGATCGCCGATCTGACGGCCAAGGTCCGCGAATACGAGGGCCACATGGAGGCGGTCGAGATCCGCAAGGCTGCCGCTGCCCTGCGCGCCGCATGGGTGCTGGGCAACGAATACCTGCAAGAGGTCGCGCCCTGGTCCACCTTCAAGACCGACCCGGAACAGGCAGCGATGCAGATTCGCCTCGCGCTGAACCTGATCCGGCTCTACGCGGTGATTTCCGATCCGTTCATCCCCGACGCCTGCGCCGACCTGCGCGCCGCCATGCAAAGCGACGATGACAGCTGGCCCACGGATATCGCTGCCGCGCTGGAGGTCATGCCCGCAGGCCACGCGTTCACCGTGCCGGACGTGACCTTCCGCAAGATCACGGATGCCGAACGCGAAGAATGGCAGGAACGCTTCGCCGGGACCCGCGCCTGAGCTTCGCGCGCCCGAACAGAGCAACCCGCAGCAACAAATACTGCTGCCGCCGCATCCATTTGCGGCGGCTGGCGATGCGCGCGGTGATGATCTCCTTTTCCGAAGGTTTCTGCGATGCGGCACGCGGGAGCGCGTGAACAAATAGAACGGTCATGTTTTCACCTTTGGAAGCATTGATTGTGATGCCGCCTCATAGGTGACGCAGTACATCCCTTGAAAACAGCGCTGAACTGCGCAAGCTGTCTTTCATGAATGAAACCCCTTTCAGCCTCGACGATCTGGCCGTCCTGGTCGAGGTCGCGCGCTGCGGCTCACTGTCAGAGGCGTCGCGCCAGTCCGATATACCGCTCCCGACCCTCTCGCGCCGCATGACCCGGCTAGAACAGCAATGCGGGCGCGCGCTGTTTCTGCGCGGCAAGGCCGGGTACACGCTGACCACCGAGGGCCGCGCGCTGGTCGAGCGGGTGGCGGGCCTGAACGCGATCCGGCGCAAGGCCGACCTGTGGCGGGATACGGCTGTGGGGCCGGTTCCGGTTCGCATTACGGCCGGGTTCTGGACCTCTCGATTCCTTGCCCAGCGGCTAAGTCCAGAGGGCGCGCCGCTCTGGCGTCCGGCCTTTCTGCCCTCGAATGCCAATCTGGACCTTGCCCACCGCGAGGCTGACATCGGCATCCGCAACCGCGCACCGGACTCGTCGCGTCTGGCGCGGCAGCGGCTGCGCCGCATCGGTTTTGCGATCTATGCGCGCGGGCCAGAGATCACGGGATTTGTCAGCCTGCCCACCGGGATTCCTGCCCCGCCCTCGCAGCGCTGGCTGCACGAAAACCACGAGGGCGAAATCACAACCACCGCCAGCGACCCGCGCCTGTGCCTCGACCTTGCGCTTGGCGGCTTTGGCAGAGTCGTCCTGCCCACCTTTGCCGGTGACGCCGAACCGGGCCTGATCCGCCTGTCGGACCCGATCCCGGAACTGGCTCATGAGGAATGGCTGGTCTCTCACCACGAGGCCCGTCACGATCCGCCCATCCGCGCCGCTTTGAACACCATCGCCGAGGCGCTGACCGAAGCCGACGGCTGATCCCGCGACTTGCCTTTGACCGGTTTTGCGCCAAGTCCGGCCCATGACTGAGAGGAAGAATAACACTGGCAAGCGCTATCTGACCTCTGGCCCGGTGAGTCGCGCGCTGTGGCGGGTGTCCGCCCCGATGAGCATTGGCATTCTCGGCGTTCTGTCGGTCGGGCTGGCAGACGCCGCCTTTCTGGCGCGGGCGGGCGATACGGCGCTGACCGCCATCGGGTTCATCTACCCGGCGATCGTGGCGCTGACCTCCCTGTCGATCGGACTAGGCGCGGGCACCTCAGCGGTGGTCAGTCAGACCCTTGGCCGTGACGGTGACGACGACAGCCGTGCCGCCCGTCTGGCGTTGCATTCGCTGATCTTTGCAACCCTGCTGGCCAGCGTGACCGCCCTGGCCTTTTTCCTTGCCGCGCCGTGGATTTTCGAACTTATGGGCGCGACGGGAGAGGTGAAAGAGGCGGTTCTGTCTTACGTACCGTGGTGGTGCATAAGTTTCGCGCCGATGGTCGCGGGGATGGGCCTGAACGCCGTCTTCCGTGCCGGGGGAGAGGCACATATCTCTGCCACGGTCATGACGGTGCAATCGCTGATCAACATAGCGCTCGACCCGATTTTCATCTTCGGGCTGGCCTTTGTGCCAGCGCTCGGCACCGAAGGCGCGGGCATCGCAACCTTCATCGCGCGGGTCCTCGGGTTTGCCGGCCTCTTGGCCTTTGCCCTGCGTAGCGGGCGGCTCTCGCTGTCGCGCGATTGCCTGACCGGAATCGGTGACAGCCTGCGCCGCATCGCGCGGATCGGAGGACCAGCAGCGGCTTCGAACGCGATCAATCCGCTGGGCCTGTCCCTGGTGACCTCTGCCGCCGCCACGCTGGGCGATGCCGCCGTTGCCGGGTTTGGCGCGGCCACCCGGGTGCAGTCTCTATTGTTCGTGCCCATGTTGGCACTGTCGGCGGGTATCGGCCCGGTTGTCGGGCAGGCCTGGGGCGCCGATCTCAGAGAGCGCGCGCAGCAGGCTGTGCGCCTGACCTTTACCCTTTGTCTGATCTACGGAGCGGCCCTGTCAGTAGTCCTGTTCCTGATCGCCGACCCTTTGGCGGGTCTCATGACCGGCGGCGGAGCCGCGCAACAGGATGCGGCCACCTATCTGCGCTGGGGCAGCCTCGGCTTTTTCGGCTACGGAATTCTTGTGACTGCCAATGCCGCGATGAATGCGCGCAACCGGGCGCTATGGTCCATGGCGCTGTCGGCCAGTCGAATTGCACTGGTCTACGTTCCGCTGGCGTGGGCAGGCGCGGCGCTGCTCGGATTTGCCGGGATCACCGGGGCTTTTGTGCTGGCCAACCTCTGGGCCGTGGCCGGGGCGGTCTTCCTGTGCCACAGGGCCGGTCTGCTTGCCGTGCCGCTGCCCGGTCACACCAATTCACGCAGGGTCGCCGCGCGCAATTGACAGCTACCCATGCGCTTGCTACCTCGCCGCCCTTATCCGACAAGAGGACCCCCATGGCACGCAAGCGCAAGGGCCGGGACATTTCCGGCTGGCTCATCGTTGACAAACCCGCCGGGCTGACCTCCACCGCTGTGGTCAACAAGGTCCGCTGGGCGCTGGACGCGAAGAAGGCCGGCCATGCCGGAACACTTGACCCCGAGGCGACCGGCGTGCTGGCCGTGGCCTTGGGTGAGGCGACCAAGACGGTGCCCTACATCACCGATGCACTAAAGGCGTACCGCTTTACCGTGCGCTTCGGTCAGGCGACCAACACCGACGACGCCGAGGGCGAGGTCATCGCCAGTTCCGATACGCGCCCCAGCGACGAGGACATCAAGGAGGCGCTCAATGGCTTCGTCGGAGAGATCATGCAGGTGCCGCCGCAGTTCTCCGCCGTCAAGATCGACGGCGAACGCGCCTACAAACGCGCCCGCGACGGCGAGGAAATGGAGATCGAGGCGCGCCCGCTCTGGGTCGAGGAACTGGTGCTGATCGACCGCCCGGATGCCGATCACGCGGAACTGGAAATGACCTGCGGCAAGGGCGGTTATGTCCGCTCCATCGCGCGCGATCTGGGCAAGGCCCTGGGCTGTTACGGTCACGTGCGCAACCTGCGCCGGATCTGGTCCGGTCCGTTCGAGGCTGAGAACGGGATCACGCTGGAACAGATTGATGCGCTGGCGCGCACGCCCGAACTGGATGCGCATTTGCTGCCGCTCGAAGTGGGCCTTGCGGACCTGCCGGAACTGAAATGCACCGCGCAGGGCGCCGCCCGCCTGCGTAACGGCAACCCGGGCATGGTGCTGGCCTCGGACGTGGAATACGGCGACGAGGCCTGGGCCTCTTTCGAGGGCAAACCGCTGGCCGTGGGCCGGTATCGCGCAGGCGAACTGCACCCCTCTCGGGTCTTCAACCTATCGGAATAAGCGCCCCAAGGGACGGTGGGTGGGGCGAATTGGGCCCAAAGGGACCAAGAGCGTCACCCTCCGTCACCCAAGCATCGACAACCATTTGCGCAGGGCCGTCACCGCTTCCGGTTCATCCAGAAACGGAATGTGCCCCCGTCCCTTGACCTCGACCGCGATCATGTCCGGTCGACGGTTCTGCATCTCGGCAAAGCATTCGGCCGTCAACAGATCCGAATTCTCGCCGCGCAGGGCACAGAGCGGCAAACCGGCAAATGCGTCGAACAAGGGCCAGAGATCCGGCGCGGGATTTGCCCCCCCTTCCAGAACCGCCTCGCGCAGCGCCGCGTCATAGGGCAGTTCAAGCCCCTCGGACGTCTGCACGAACAGGCGATCCGCCTCTTCCAGCCAGCGGCTCTCCGGCACACCGACAAATCCGGTCAACACCTCCGCCCGCCTCTGCGCCACCTCGGGCAGCGTCTTCTGCGGCGGTTTGCGGCCCAGATAGCCCTCGATGTATTTCAAGCCCGGCTCCGCAATCTCCGGCCCGATGTCATTCAGCGCCACACCCATCAGACGGTCCTTGGCCGACGCGGCCAGTACCATGGCGATCAGCCCCCCGCGTGAGGTGCCCAAAACAGCCGCTTTTTCGATCCCCAGATGATCCAGAAGTTCCAGCGCGTCGCGCCCCTCGACCGGGATCTGGTAAGTTTCCTTTGGCCCCCAATCGGATTGCCCCCGGCCGCGATAATCCAGACGGATCAGGCGCACCCCTTGCAGATGCGGGGCAACAAAGTCGAAATCCCGCCCGTCGCGGGTCAGCCCCGCAAGGCAGAGCAACGGCAGTCCTTCACCTTCGTCGCGGTAGAACAGGGACAATCCGTCCGAGGTTTCAAAACGCGGCATCACACAAGCTCCGGTATCGATGTCAGATCACTCAGGACATGGTCCGGCCTGGCCATCAGGCGGTCCATCGGCAGGCCCATCCGGTTGACCCAGGCGGTCTGAAACCCGTAGGCCGCCGCCGAACACGCATCCCAACCGTTCGATGAGACAAACAGCACCTCGTCCCGCGCACAGCCGAATTCCTCGGCCACAAGGTCATAAACCACGGCAGCAGGCTTAAAGATGCCCACCTGTTCCACCGACAAAAGCGCCTGCAGGAACTCCCCGATCGCGGCGCTGTCTACCGCGCCCTCCAGCATGTCGCGATTGCCATTGGACAGGATTGCCGACGCAACGCCCTGCGCCTTGAGACGGGCCAGCATCATCGGCACCTCGCGGTAGGCTGGCAATTCCCAGTACAGAGCCAAGAGCCGTTCGCGCAGTTCCGGATCGTCCAGACCGGCGCGTTCCATCGCCCAGTCCAACCCATCTTTTGTCACTTCCCAGAACGGCACATAGTCGCCCGTGACCGCCCGCAACCAGCTGTACTCCAACTGCTTGGCACGCCAGTCGGCGGCCAACTGCGGCCAGACCTCGGCCAGCTTGTTACGGCCCGGCTCCTCTGCCGCGACCCGGGCCGCCCCGGCCACGTCGAACAACGTGCCATAGGCATCGAAGATGCAAACCTTGATGGCCATAAACGCCCCCCTGTTTCGCTTTCGCGCCACCCTGACACGCCCCAACGGCCGCGAAAACCCCGATTACGGGCGGAAAAGCCGCAGATCCTCCTTTGCAATCCAGCAGGCACATGCCTAAATTGGTTGAAATCTCGAGCACCCGGAACGATCCCGGCCTCACCCAATCACCCCCCGACATGACAGGAGTTCCCATGACGCAGGTCAAGACCGGCGATACCGTATCCCTTCATTACACCGGCACCCTTGCCGACGGCACCACATTCGACAGCAGCGCAGGCCGTGACCCGCTGCAATTCGAGGTTGGCTCGGGCCAGATCATCCCGGGCCTCGACAAGGCGATCCCCGGCATGGCCGTCGGCGACAAGAAGACCGTCAACGTCCCTGCGGACGACGCCTATGGCCCGACAAACCCCGAAGCCAAGCAAGACGTCCCGCGCGGAGAGATCCCGCCGGAAATCCCGCTGGAACTGGGCATGCAGTTGCAGGTACAGGCCCCGAACGGTCAGGTTCTGCCGGTGACTGTGGTCGCCATGACCGAAGAGACCGTGACGATCGACGCCAACCACCCGCTGGCGGGCAAGGATCTGACCTTCGATATCGAACTGGTCGAAATCGCCTGAGGCGTCGCCACGCACTTTCATCGCCCTTTGAAGGGCAGATTTACGGGCCTGTTGTTGCAAATGACAGGCCCGTTTCATGACCACGGTTTCCCGCCTCCTCACATCACTGACCCTCATGTCTCTCTGGTCCGGCGTTGGCGGAAAGGTGGAGCAGGCTGACCCCGGACGGGTACGGTGACTGCGCGCTCTTGTTCGATGGGCCTATCGGCAAAGTCGTCCAGAAACCCCGCATCGATGGCGCAGGTCAGGTCACCTTTGCCGATAGGCTCGTCGACACGCCGTACTGAAGCGCGACAGGCCCTTTTCTATTCTTGCCCCTTCGCGCTACACCCTGCTTAACGGAGGGACAGTCACATGCAGATGGCACAATTCGGCGATCTTCGCCTGCACTACAGCGTCACCGGACCAGAGGACGGCACGCCCGTCGTCTTTGCCAACTCGCTGGGCACCGATTTCCGGCTCTGGGACAAGATCCTGCCGCTGCTGCCCACGGGCCTGCGCATCCTGCGGTTCGACAAGCGCGGCCATGGTCTATCGGACGTCCCGCAGGGGCCCTACAGTATGGGCGCGCTGATATCGGACACCGAAAAGCTGATGGAGCATGCCGGCTTCAAGGATGCCATCTTTGTCGGTCTCTCCATCGGAGGGATGATCGCGCAGGGGCTTGCGGCCAAACGGCTGGACCTTGTGCGCGCCATGGTGCTGTCCAACACAGGGGCAAAGATCGGCACCCGTGACATGTGGGCCGAACGGATCGCGGCGGTCAACAACGGTGGTCTGGCTTCTGTGGTCGGGCCGACAATGGATCGCTGGTTTTCCAAGCCGTTCCACGACGACCCCGAGTTTCCCGCATGGCGCAACATGTTCCTGCGCACCCCGGCTGAGGGCTGGACCGGCTGCGCCGCCGCCATTTCCGGCACGGACTTCATCACTTCCACCAGCGGGCTGCGCCTGCCGACGCTGGCCATCGCGGGCAGCGAGGACGGCTCTACCCCACCGGATTTGGTCTTTGAGACGGCGGACCTTGTTCCCGGATCGCAAAAGGAGCTGATCCGCGGCGCAGGCCACCTGCCCTGCGTGGAAAAGCCCGAGGAATACGCGTCGATCCTCACCGCCTTTCTCAAGGCGCAGGGCGCGGCCTGATCCCTTGGCCGATATCCTTCTGATCCACGGCGCGGCGCATGGCGCATGGTGCTGGCGCGACACCATTCCAGCGTTACAGGCGCTGGGGCATGACGTGCGCGCCATCGACCTTCCGTCGCACGGGCAAGACTCGACCCCGGTGAACGAGGTCACCCTTGATCTCTACGGGCAGGCGATCATCGACGCGCTGCAGGGGCCGACACATGTCGTCGGCCATTCCATGGGCGGCTACGCGATTACGCAGGCCGCCGAAATCGACCCGTCCCATATCCTGTCGCTGAGTTATGTCTGCGCCTATGACCCCTGGCCCGGTCTCAGCCTTGCCCAGATGCGGATGGAGGCCCCTGAGCAGCCGCTCCTGCCTGCGCTTCGCATGTCCGAGGACCGACGCAGCTTTACCATCGACCCAGACATGGCACCGGACCTTTTCTATCATGACTGCCCGCCGGAGGCGGTGGCCTTTGCGCTGGATCACCTGTGCCCGCAGGCCATTTCCGCGTCCTCAGTCCCGGTGACATTGTCCCAACGCTCGCAATCCCTTCCGCGCAACTACATCCTCTGCACGCAGGACTGCACCATTCCGCCGGTCTTTCAAAGGCGGATGGCAGACCGGTTCTCGCCAGGCAGGGTTGCGACGCTCGACAGTTCCCACTCTCCCTTCTTCTCGATGCCGGACGCGCTTGCCCGCGCCATCGACACTTTCGTGAAAGCCTGACACCCATGCCCGCAACCCCCTTTGACAGCGCCCACCTGACGCAGCTTTTCGCCACCGGGGATACCGCTCGCCTGTTCAGCGACACGGCTGAGATCCGCGCCATGATGCTGGTCGAGGGGGCACTGGCGCAGGCGCAGGGAGCCCAAGGCGTGATCCCGGAAACCTCTGCCGCCTTCATCCAGAGATGCAGCCTGGAATGCCAGATCGACCCGGCCGGATTGGCAGAGGCCACCGGGCAAAACGGCGTCAGTGTCCCGGCCTTTGTCACGGCCTTTCGAAAGGCGATGGAAGCGCCGGAACACGGGCAATACCTGCACTGGGGCGCGACCTCTCAGGACATTCTCGATACGGCGCTGATGCTACGCCTGCGTCAGGCGCTGTCCCAGCAGGAAGACCGCCTGCGTGCCACGCTCGCCGCCCTGGCACGTCTGGCGATAGCCCATGCGGAAACCCCGATGGCCGCCCGCACCTACGGCCAACACGCCACCCCGATGAGCTTTGGCGCGCAGGCCGCGGCCTGGGGCTGGCCGCTGCTGACCGCCTTGCAGGAGTTGCCGGTCCTGCGCAAATCGGCGCTTCTGGTGTCGCTGTCAGGCGCGGCGGGCACCGCCTCTGCACTGGGTCCAGATCCGGCGGGCCTGCGGGCGGCGATGGCCGCGAAACTGGGGCTCACCGATCCCGGCCGCAGCTGGCACAGCGACCGCACCCCGATCCTGAAGATCGCCGATTGGCTGACCCGCACCGCGCTGGCCGCCGGCAAAATGGGAGAGGACCTTGTCCGCGCCACGCAATCCGGCATCGGCGAAGTGCGGCTTGGCGGATCAGGCGCGTCCTCGACGATGCCGCAGAAACAGAACCCGGTCGTCCCCTCGGCCATGATCGCCCTGGCTCGCCATGCGCAGGGCGTGAATGCGACGCTGCAGGGCGCCGCCATCCACACCCAGCAACGCGATGGCGCGGCATGGTTCACCGAATGGCTGTGCCTGCCGCAACTGGTGCTGTCCGCCGCCGCGGCGATGACCCACGCGCAGGCCCAGGCCGAAACCCTGACGCCGGAGGCCGAGGTGATGGCACGGACACTGGACGCCACCGGCGGGCTGTTGATGGCAGAGGCCCTGTCCTTTGCTCTGGCGGATCACATGCCCCGCCCCGAGGCACAGGCCGTGACCAAGACGCTCTGCAAGACGGCTAGAGAAACCGGCCGACCGCTGGCAGAGGTGGCCCTCGCCGCCCATCCGGATCTGCCGCAGGCGCTGTTCGACCCGGTCACACAGATGGGCACCGCGCCGCAGGAGGCACGGGCCTTTGCCGCTGCGGTGTCGGACTTGCCCGATTGACCGACGCGGATTGTGCCGTAACGTAACACGACGCTCATAGGTCGCTTTCCGGCTTGCAGCGTGGCTCGTGCCTGCGCAGGCTCCCTCAAAAATCGGGGAGCCTTTTCAATGCCACGTATCCGCGCCGCGGTTTGCACCGCACATGACGCCCCGCTCCGGATCGAGGAGCTCGACCTTCGCGCCCCCGGCGCGGGCGAGGTCGAAGTGACGCTCGAAGCCGTCGCCATCTGCCACTCGGACATTTCCTATGCCGAAGGCGCATGGGGCGGGGATCTGCCCGCCGTCTACGGGCATGAGGCGGCCGGCCGCGTTTCTGCCATCGGTGGCGGCGTCACAGACCTCAAGGAAGGCGACCGCGTGGTTGTCACGCTGATCCGCGCCTGCGGAACCTGCCCGAACTGCGCGGGCGGCAAGCCCACCATCTGCATCGGTGACCGCACAACTGACGCCGTCCTCACGCGGCCGGACGGCACACCGGTCGCCTCTGCGATGTTCTGCGGGGCCTTTGCAGAACGCGTCGTCGTCGATCAAAGCCAGGTCGTCGTCATGCCCGAAGACATGCCGGCAGAGGCGGTCTGCCTTCTGGCCTGCGGCGTCATCACCGGCATCGGCGCGGTGATCAATGCCGGTAAGATGCGCCCGGGCGACGATGTCGTGGTTATCGGCGCGGGCGGCGTAGGCCTCAACGCCATTCAGGGCGCCCGTATCGGCGGCGCCCGCCGGATCGTCGCGGTCGACATGAGCGAGGAAAAGCTCGACATTGCCCGCGAATTCGGCGCCACCGACGGCGTGCTGGCCAGCGAAGAGGCCCCGTGGAAAACCGCGATGGACCTGATGGGACGCGGGGCCGATGTCGTCGCCGTGACCGTGGGTGCGATCCCGGCGTACGAACAGGCAATGCGCTATGTCGGCTGGGGTGGTCGCATGGTGATGGTTGGCATGCCGCATTCCGGGGCGACGGCCCGCTATGAGCCGGTGGTGCCCGCCTACATGGGGCAACAGATGGTCGGGTCGAAAATGGGCGACGTGGTGATCCAGCGCGATATTCCTTGGATGGCAGACCTTTACCGGCAGGGTCGGCTGAAACTGGATGAACTGGTGTCGGGGCGCTGGACGCTGGATCAGATCAACGAGGCCATCGCCGACACCAAGGGCGGCGGCGCACGGCGCAACGTGATCCTCTTCGACCCCGCTTGACCACGGCGCCCCGCCCCCGCTTCTTTGGTCTTCAGAATACCTCGGGGGACGCCGCAGGCGGGGGGCAGAGCCGCCACCGACCCGTTCAACGTCAGGAAACAGCCATGAAACTTCAGGACCTCGACGTCATCATCACGGCCCCTCCGGCGCCGGGCTGGGGCGGACGCTACTGGATCCTCGTCAAGCTGACCACCGATGACGGGATCACCGGCTGGGGCGAATGTTACGCCTCTTCGGTGGGCCCCGACGCCATGAAGGCCGTCATCAACGACGTCTTTGCCCGCTATTTCGAAGGCGAGAACCCGGAAAACATTGAGCGCATGTTCCGCCGCACCTATTCCTCCGGCTTTACCCAGCGGCCGGATTTGACGGTCATGGGGGCGTTTTCGGGGCTGGAAATCGCCTGCTGGGACATCCTCGGCAAGGCGCGGGGCCGCCCGGTCTGGGCGCTGATCGGCGGGCTGATGAACGAACGCATCCGCGCCTATACCTATCTATACCCGCTGCCCCGGCACAAAATGTCGGATTTCTGGACTTCACCGAAACTGGCCGCGGAATCCGCCCTGGATTGCGTCGACAGGGGCTATACTGCGGTCAAATTCGACCCGGCAGGCCCCTACACCATGCGCGGCGGCCACCAGCCCGGCATGCGCGACATTGCCCTCTCCGTCGCCTTTTGCAAGGCCATCCGAGAGGCGGTTGGCGACCGCGCCGACCTGCTGTTCGGCACCCACGGACAGTTCAACACCGCAGGCGCCATCCGGCTTGGGCAGGCGCTGGAACCCTACCTGCCGCTCTGGTTCGAGGAACCGATACCGCCCGACAATCTGCTCGAATTCGCCGAGGTCGCCCGCGCCGTCCGCATTCCTATCGCCACCGGCGAACGGCTGACCACCCGCGCCGAGTTTGCTGCCCTGCTCCGCACCGGCGGTGCCAAGATCCTGCAACCGGCGCTGGGGCGCGCGGGCGGCATCTGGGAGATGCGCAAACTGGCGGCCATGGCCGAAAGCTTCAACGCGGAAATGGCACCGCATCTTTATGCCGGTCCGGTGGAATGGGCCGCCAACATCCAGCTGGCCGCCGCTATCCCCAATCTCCTGATCGCGGAAACCATCGAAACACCGTTCCACGATGCGCTGATCAAGGGCTCGATCCGGGTGGAGGGCGGATTTGTGCCTGCGCCAACGGCCCCCGGCCTTGGCATCGAGATGGATGAGGAACTGGCCCGCGCTCATCCTTTTACAGGCGATGGCCTGCACCTTCAGATGCAGGATGCGCCCTGCGATTATGCAAATGGCAACGCGTTCGAAGGTGGTGCACCCGCAACCGAAGCATGACCTCGCAATTCCCATATGGCCGCGCTATATACTGAGGAAAACCAAGCGAGTCCCATGGAAGATCTGACCAAATTCCCGGCACCGCCGAGCGAGATGGAAACCAATGCCAAACACGCTGCGGCGTTTTTGAAGACCCTTGCGCATGAGGGGCGATTGATGATTCTGTGCCACCTCGGATCGGGTGAAAAGTCCGTGGGCGAGTTGGAGGATCTTCTTGGCATCCGGCAGGCAGCGGTCAGCCAGATGCTGGCCCGTTTGCGCGAAGAGGGTCTTGTCACCACCCGCCGCGAAGGCAAGACGATCTACTACAGCCTTGCCAATGACAACACCAGCCGGGTGATCGCGCTGCTTTACGACATGTTCTGCGCACAGGACGATGGCAGCTGCTGAGCGGCCCTTCACCGGCCCCGAGCTGTGCCAACTGACCGCCTGCGAGGCGGTCGACCTGCTGCGCCGGGGTGAGGTCAGCGCAGGTGAACTGGCGGATGCCAGCCTTGCCCGGATCGAACAGACATCCCATGCCGTCAACGCCACGGTGACGCCATGCCCGGACCGGGCGCGCGCCACCGCAAAACGGGCGGATGCGGGCAGCCTGCTGGCGGGTCTGCCCATCGCGATCAAGGATCTGACACCCGTTGCCGGAGTCCGCACGACCTTTGGCACCCCCGGCTTGGCGGATCATGTACCGGCCCAGTCCGATCCCCTGGTCCTGCGGCTGGAATCCCGGGGCGGCGTCGTCATCGGCAAAACCAACACGCCGGAGATGGGCGCAGGCGCCAACACCTTCAATCCGATCTTTGGCGCCACGCGCAATCCGTGGCACACCGTGATGAACGCGGGCGGATCGTCGGGCGGCGCGGCGGCAGGGCTGGCCACCGGCGAAGTCTGGCTGAGCCAAGGCTCGGACCTGGGCGGCTCGCTCCGCACGCCGGCCAGTTTCTGTGGCATCGTCGGCCTGCGCCCTTCGCCCGGCGTCGCGTCCAGCCCCGGCGGTCATGACCTATTCAACGTGATGGGCGTTGACGGCCCGATGGCCCGCACGGTCGAGGACTGCGCGCTGTTTCTGGATGCAATGGCGGGATGGGACGCGAGTTCGCCGCTGGCTTTCCCGGCCCCGGAACGCAGCTATCTTGAGAGTTGCCGGGCCAAAGCTGGAGAAATCCGTATCGCCTATGCGCCGGACCTTGGCGGGCTGGCGCCGGTGGAGCCGGAGATGCGCCGGATCCTTCAGGACGCCCTGACCGGACTGCAGGCGCCGGACGTTCAGGTGACAGAGGACAGCCCGAAGGCGACCGGCCTTGTCGACTGTTTCCGCACCTTTCGCGCCTTGGGCATGTGGACCAGTTTCAAGGCCACTCCTGCGCGCATCTCGGACCAGTACAAGCCCGCGCTGAAGGCCAACATCGCCGAGGGCGGTCGCCTGACCGTCGATGACATCGCGCAGGCCAACCTGACCCGCAGCCGCCTTTATGAAGTCATGCGACACTTCCTGAGCGTATATGACGTGCTCGCCTGCCCGGTGACCGGGATTGGTCCGCTGCCGGTCGAGATCGAGTATCCGCCCGTGATCGACGGCGTGCAAAGCCGCGACTACCTGGATTGGCTCAGCTTTGCCTTCCTCGCCACCGTTTGCGGTCTGCCTGCGCTGTCCCTGCCCGTGGGCCGCGATGCGCGCGGCCTGCCCATTGGCCTGCAACTGATTGGCCGCCCTCGGGGAGAGGCACGCCTGTTGCAAATTGCCCGGCGGTTGGAAGAGGCCGTAGGCTTTGCCGCCACGCCGATCGACCCTGTTATCACGCACATTCCATAACAAAAGGCGCGCGGGTGCTTTGCCCCGCGCGCCCGGAATGTCGCTTCCCCTTGAACGTCAGCCGCTCACTTGCTGGCGTCGACCCATTCCCAAGGCCGGGTGAAATCGCCCAGAACACTGCCGACTTCGCTGTCGCTGGCGCCGTTCGCCACGACCTGCGCCACCAGACCCCGGCTCTTGTCATCGACAACCGCCGTCACCCGCGCCGCACTGCCCGCCTTTTCCAGCGCACCGTTGTAGACCCGTGTAATCGCGTGTTTGCGAAGATCGGGCTTGAACACCTTGCCAACGGCGGTCTTGGGCAGTTCCGGCAGGATGGTCATGTGCTTGGGATGGGCGGCGCGTTCGTGAACATGCACCTTGGCGTGTTCCAGCAATTCCGCCTCCGTCACCTGCGCGCCATCGACCAGTTCGACAAAGGCGCAGGGCAGTTCCCCGGAATGCGCATCCGGCTGGCCAATGGCCCCCGCAAAGGCCACCGCCGGATGGGCCAGCAGCGCCTCTTCGATCTCGGCCGGGTCGATGTTGTGGCCGCCGCGAATGATCAGGTCCTTGGCGCGCCCGGTGATCCAGAGATAGCCGTCGGCATCCAGACGCCCCAGATCACCGGTCCGCAAGTGAGTGCCATAGTGGAACAGATCCTCATTCTTGGCTGCCTCCGTATAGGTGTGACCGGCATAGACGCCGGGATTGGACACGCAGATTTCGCCGATCTCATCGACGCCGCATTCCACCGGTTCACCGTTCGCGACCTTGATGATCTTGACCTCCGTGTACGGAAAGGGGATCCCGACAGAGCCGATCTTCTTCTCTCCATCCACCGGGTTCACGGCGACAAGGCAAGTTGCTTCGGTCAGCCCATAACCCTCGCAGATGGTCACGCCGCAGGCGCTTTCGAACCGTTTGAACAGTTCCATCGGCATCGGTGCCGATCCGGAAAAGGCTGTCTTGATGCGGCTGATGTCGGCATCGACCTTGCGCTGCATCAGCGCAGAAACCGCCGTGGGCACGGTAATGACAAAGGTCGTCTTCCAGCGTTCACACAGCTTCCAGAAATTGTCCATCACCCCGTCGCCGCGATACCCCGCAGGCGTCGGGAACACCACATGCGCGCCCGAACAGACCATCGCCATCAGGATCACGTGGCAGGCAAAGACGTGGAATAGCGGCAGCGGGCACATCACGCTGTCTTCTTCGGAGAATAGCAGGGTATCGCCCAGCCATCCGTTGTAGATCATCCCCTCATAGGTGTGTTGTGCCACCTTCGGCATACCGGTGGTGCCGCCGGTATGAAAATAGGCGGCGACGCGGTCGCCTGTGCTGTCGGCAAAGCTCAGCGTTTTGGGCTGCTTGGCAACCTCCTTGGCGAAACACTTGATATCGGCGTGATGATTGCCCGGGTTCTTGGGGCGGATTAGCGGCACGATCCAGCTTTTCGGCGGGGTGAGATAGCGGTTGAGATCAACCTCCAGCACCGTATGGACATGCGGCGCGTTGCGCACCGCCTCGGCCATCTTCTGCGCGACGTCGGTCTTGGGAAACGCCTTCAGCGTGACCACCACCTTGGCATCCGTTTCGCGCAGGATCGCGGCGATCTGTTCGGCCTCAAGCAGCGGGTTAATCGGGTTCACGGTCCCCGCCACCATCCCTCCCAAAAGGGTTGCGATGGTCTCGTTGCAGTTGGGCAGGACATAGGCGATTACGTCGTTTTCGCCCACGCCCAGACTGCGGAACAGGTTCGCCGCCTGAGCCGTCCGGTCACGCAGATCGGCCCAGTTCAGCGTCTCTGCCTTGTCGGTCGGACCGGACAACAATTGGTAACTGACCGCAGGCCGCGCCGGGAACCGGTCAGCGGTCCTGTTCAACAGGCCCCAGACCGTTCTGGGCAGATCACGCTGATCCCACGGCATTTCATTTTCGATTGCGTTGCGATCGGCCATTCCCGCATAGGTCATGGTCGTCTCTCCTCCCGCCATGTTCTTGTTGCCCGACAGTGTGGAAAGCTTTGCGCCCCCGCGCAAGGGAAACGCACGCAACGGCACAAGGCGAATGACGCTGCGTCCCTGTGCCATCCTTGAAACATCAACCGAATTGCGCGCGCTTTTCCGTGCCTGCGGCGGTAACCTTTCTTTCATCACGATACGGCGTGTGGCATTCAGATTGACATGGACCACCCTCTGATCGACCTCATCAACAGCCGCATTCAGGCGGCGGAACGTGACGGGGCCTTCGACAATCTCGAAGGCGCGGGCCGCCCGCTGCCGCGCTGTGACGATCCGGAAAACGCGGTCATGTCGCGCATCCTAAGGGACAACGGCGCCGTGCCGGAGGCGGTCGCCCTGACCAACGAACTTGCCCGCCTGCGTCAGGAATTGCGTGACACCGCAGACCGCAGCGCGCGGGTGGGTCTGATTCGTGACATTGCCATGACCGAAACGCGGCTGGACATCGCGCGCCGCCGCGGCTGACCGCTGCGCAGATCGTCTCTTGTGTCTCGGCGCGCTTCTGGGGCAAACCCTTTGCCAACCAACGGAGGGGCGCATGGTCACGGTCAAGGAGCAGTACGAAAGCTATCCCTACCCCGAGCGCGATCCGGAAGATGAGAAAAAGCGCCTGATCACCGGCTCCCCCTCTCATCCGATCGAGGTGGACCATTACCTGTTCGAGGGCAGCCGCGACTGGTCGCAGATGACCCGCATCCTTGTCGCCGGCGGCGGCACAGGCGACGCCCTGATCCAGATTGCGCAACTGCTGACCAGTGCGGGCGCGCCGCATGAGATCACCTATATCGACCTGTCCAGCGCATCGCGCGAGATTGCAGAGGCGCGGGCAAAGGTGCGCGGCCTGACGACGATCAAATTCGTCACCGGCAGCCTGCTGGATGCCGCGGACTATGGCCCCTTCGACTACATCGACTGCTGCGGCGTGCTGCATCACCTGCCCGACCCGGACGCAGGCTTTGCCGCGCTGCGTTCTGCCGTGGCGCCGGGCGGCGGCATGGGGTTCATGGTCTACGCCCCCTATGGCCGCTCGGGCATCTACCCGCTGCAAGAGGCCTTTGCCGGGCTGTTCGAGGGGCTGTCGCCGCAGGTGCGCGTGGCCAAGGCCAAACAGCTGGTCGCCAACCTGCCACAGGGGCACCCCTTTGCCACCAACCCCAACGTCAACGACCACAGGCAAGGCGACGCCGGTTTCTATGACCTCCTGCTGCATGGGCAGGACACACCGTTTGACGTCAAACGGCTGATGGACACGCTGGAGCGGACGGGCTGGAAACTGCAAGGGTTGTTGCCGCGCGGGCTCTACGATCTGGCGCGCATCACCGACCGCCCCAAGGGCATGGATGACGTGACCGCCATGGCGCTGGCCGAAAAGCTGCGCGGCACGATCAGGAAACACACCGGCTATCTGGTGCCTTCGGACGAGGAGCGAAAGCTGCCGCGCGGTTCGAAAAACAGCCTGATCCCGCGGTCCCCAACATCTGACATGCGCAAACCGGCCCAGGCGGTGGCACAGGGACGTCCGCTGCCGATCACCTTAACAGAGGCCAAGGTGCAGGTGCGCTTGCCGCGCGAATGCGCCCCGCTGATGGCCGCGATCGACAACCGCCGCACGGTTGGCGAAATTCAGCAGATGTCGCGGATGGATCCCCTGCGGTTCGGCGATCTCTGGGGCAAGCTGGACCGAGAACTGACCGCATGGGGCCTGCTGCATTATTCCGGTATCGGGGTATAGGCGATGTGCGGACGCTTCGCGATCACGCTGCCCAGCGACGCGATGGCGCAACTGTTCGACGCCGCGCCCGCCAACGATCTGCCTGACGTCCCCAACTATAACGTCTGCCCGACCAACCGCATCCACGTTGTAATGCAGGACGATGGCCGCCGCCTGCAGGCGATGCGCTGGGGGTTTCTGCCGCATTGGTACAAGACCCCCAATGGTGGGCCGCTTCTGATCAACGCGCGGGCCGAAACGATTGCCGAGAAACCGGCTTTCAAGGCCGCTTGCCGTGAGAGGCGCTGCCTGATCCCGGTGTCGGGGTTTTACGAATGGACAAAGGATGAGGATGGCAATCGCCTGCCTTGGTACATTTTTCCCGCCGGAGCGGGCCCGCTCGTTTTTGCCGGGGTCTGGCAGGATTGGGAGCGCGACGGACAGGCGTTCCGCACCTGTGCCGTCGTGACCTGTGGCGCCAACACGCCGATGTCCACGATTCACCACCGGATGCCCGTGGTTCTGGATCCAGCAGACTGGGCGCTGTGGCTGGGCGAAAGCGGACGCGGGGCCGCGACGCTGATGAAACCCGCCCCCGAGGACGCGCTGGAATTTTACCGGGTCGACCCAAGGGTGAACTCGAACCGCGCCAGTGGGCCAGAGTTGATTGAACCGATCTAACCCGGCGAATTTTTGGCCCGCCGGCCTTGTCCGGCCGTCAGCCCAACCCGCCAGCCATGGCCAGCACCGGCATAAGCGCCAAGGCCCAGATCAGCCCCATATCGTCAAAGCCCTCGTCATCTCCTTGCTCCTCTTCCTCGTCATAATCCGGGCCGGGCTCTGCCGCTGAGACCGGATCGCCTTCCTGCGACTGTGGGGCGTTGAACCCCAGAACCGACAGCAGTTCTTGGGCGGCCTCGACCGGATCTGCGAATGTGGTGGCCAGCTGTGGGGTGGAGGCGGGCATTGGCTCCGGGCCCGCTTCGTATGCGTCGGTCTGCTCCGTCAGAGCGAATGGGTCCAACCCGGCTGACAAAGGCCTCGCATCCTCCGTTGGAAAAATGAACGGATCCGCGACTGTCGGGGCCAAGGTCGCCGGAACCGGCATTGCGCTTTCACCAGAGAATTCCAGCGCCTGAACCAATTCCAACGGCTGCGGCGGGCCAGATGGCGGGGTCGGAGGCGGGGCCGCCACGAACCCGCCGCTGTCCAGATCGAGGTCCAGCTCAAGAAGGATTTCCGCGTCAGGGATCAACATCTCTGGCAGCGCCGGGTCCGGTCCCGTGGCATCGAAAACCTCGGCAAACCGGGCGGTCGGGGTCACATCGATCAGCCTGACCTGCATGATCTCGCCCGGTCCAAGGACCGCGTCGATCAGGCCACCCGCATAGATGTCCCCGCCGTCCAATTGTTCCACTTCGGCCGTCGCCTCGGTGTTTCCCGGGTTCTGTCCCGGGGCGACCCCCAGCACGCTGGCCTCAACGGTGCCCACGTCCGCCACAAGCGCGCTGATATCGACGCCGCTGTTCACCACCCCCGCCCCCTGCGGTGCGTAGATGTAGAACAGCAGGTCCGCGCCATCGGCAAAACCGTGCACTTCCAAACCGCCCTCTTCCAACTCGCCATCACGGGCATCTGCCGGGGTGAAATCCAGCATGGTCATGCCCGGCAGGTTTTCCGCCAGCATCGTGAACATCTCTCCGGGCGGCGTGGCGCTGGCGAATTCCGAGCCCATGCTGAGGGACGAGGCACTATTCTGGATCAACGGCCAGACCTGCGCGGCATCCACCCCTTCGGCCATGAAGGTTTCGACCAGTTCCAGCATCTCATGCGCCTGATACAGGCCGTAGTCCTCCCCCCGTGTCAGGTTCGACGCGCCAGAGCGCAGGTTCCATTCGGTGACGTGGATTTCCAGTTCGGGATCGATGGCCTGCCATGTGTCCTCGATCTGATCGAGCGCGAAATACCGGGTGTGGGGCAGATCCTCTCCGCGTGAGTAGACATGCGCGATGACGCCGTCGACCGCATCCAGTTCGGCGGCGTCAAACTGTTCGATCACGATGCGGTTGTTGATATCGGTCCAGTCGACACGGGCATTCGGCGCGATATTCAGCCCGTAGGTCGCGTTCACATCAGCGATGATCTCGGCATCGGACATGCCGTCGTAGGCCTCATCCAGAGAGGAGTCACCAAAGTTGGTGCCCATCTGCACCAGGATCTCGATATCGGCCGCCTCGGGGAATGCGGCCTGCAGAGACTGCAGTTCGGAATCGATGATGCGGGTCATCTCGGCGGCGACACGGCCATATTCGACCGCGTTCATCCGCCCCGATCCCCAGTATTCATTGCCGATCTCGAAACTGACGACATTGCCGTCGCCGTAGGTGCCCGTGACCACGTCACGCACGAAGTCGCGCAGCAGATCCTCTGCCACGTCTTCCTGCCGGTCGCCGTTGTCGTCGAAGTAGCGCGGTGAAAGTTCCTGCCGGGTGGGCAGCACGATGCTGACGGGCGCCCCCGTCTGCGCGGAATATCCCATGATGTCCGAAATCGGCATGAAATCGGTCCGCGCGCCCGTCTCGTTGTCGATGGCGAAATTCGCGTCCGGATTGGCGAGGTCGAAATAGCTTTCGGTCAGGGACCCGCCCGGATAGCGCAGCGTTGTGACGCCCAGCGCATCGACCGCCTCTGCATAGCTGCCCGGGCCTGTCATCTCTGCGCGGGGCGCAAGGATGTTGCCGCCGAACAGATCGGGGGTGGCCGCCGCACCAAAGGCGAGCGGAAGCGGAACTGTGGGCATGGAAGGGCCTCTGCCTGTGAGGTTTGCAGGCAGATTGGCGCCAATATGGAAACGAACCGTCTACATTGGCAGAATTGTGCGCCGAAAGTGATTCAATTCGAGGTGGTTCGCCCGCGCAGCAGCGCCGCCGCCAGCATATCGGCAGCCGAAGTGCTGAGCGCCAGCGGGGTGTCGTGCAGCATGGCCAGCCGCGTCAGCGCCTGCAGGTCCACGTCCCCGCCGTGCGGAACTGTGGGATCAGCAAAGAAGATCACCGCGTCCAACTCGCCGGTTGCGATCAGGGCGCCCAATTGCTGGTCCCCTCCCCGGTCGCCCCGTTGCAGACGACGAATATCGAGGCCGGGGACAAGCTCGGCCAATGTCCGTCCGGTGCCTCCGGTACAGATCAGGCGGTGGCCCTGCAGCTCGCGTTCATGGCGGCTGACCCAGGCGCGCAGGTGGCTCTTGCGGGTGTCATGCGCCACCAGTGCAAGGCGGCGCGGCGCGGTGGACAAAGCCCGGGCGCGCGCGGTGATCGACAGGATCGCGCGGACCTGAGCCGCAAACCCGGCGCTTTCCGCCGGGAACACCCCGGATAGCGCCGCGGTACCCACGGTGAAGCCCGACGCACCTGCCTCTGCGCAGGCGGCGACGCGCTCTTCGCTGTCGATGCTGCCCGCCATGATGACAGGTTTGCCGACCGCACCACAGACTTGTTGCATCAAGTCCGGCACATCGCCGTCAAAGCGGTAGGCCAACAGGTCCAGCCCATGCACATGCTCGAAATCCGCCAGCTCCCGCGCAGAGGCGACGATATCGGACACAGGCCCTTCCAGCACGCTGGGGTGACCGGTGATGCGCCCGGGAAAGGGGTAGTAGCGTAACGGGTGATTGCGCGTGACCTCTGTCACCTGCCGCGCGCGCGTGCCGCCCAGCAGGCAATCCACGTCGATCTCGACCGCCGCCCGGGCCGAGGCCAACTCGCTCTCGGCATCCAGGCTGACCACCTCCAGATAGCTGCGCCCGCCTGCGCTGCGGATGGCGGCGGCAAGGCTTTTCAGATCGGACATGGGCAGGCCGACGTCCTTGAACCCGATATGACGCACGCCACCTTCCAATGCCTCTTCCAGCCGCGCGCGGGCGTCGGGGATCGTGCGATCATTCGCGGTCAGCATCAGGATAAAGTCGAATGCCATGGGTCAGTTCTCCGATGCGGTGAGGGGCGTGGCGCGGGTCCATGCGGGTGCCTGGACGATACGCAGGTGTGGGGCATACAAGCTGGCGTCGATCAATGCGGTTAGGTGGCCAAGCGCCTCGCCGGGGGTAAGGCCTGCGGCGATGAATGCCGCAAAGACATCCCCCACCCCATGCGGCACCCCCTTGCGCAGCGCCGTCGGATACAGGTTCGCGCCATCCTTTGTGACCTGCAGCAGGCCGGTGGCTTCCGGTCCGACCGGGGCAGAGGTGACATGGACCTCTGCCGGTCCTGCGCGCATCAACAGGGTGGCCGCCGCCTGTGCCTTGTCCAGCGTATCGACGGCCTGCCCGCTCAGCCAGCCCAGCTCGAACAGATTGGGGGTCAGTACATCCGCCAAGGGCATCAGAGTGTCCCGGAGGGCCAGTGCCACGTCCTTGGGCAGATACAGCCCCTTGGGCGCGTCGCCCAGAACCGGATCAAGGATCACCCGTGGGGGAGTGGGCAGCCCCCGCAGCCGTTCGATCAACGAAACTGCCAAGGCCACGTGACCCGGCGTCGGCAGATAGCCCACCAGCACGGCATCAACCTCGGTTAGCCAACCGTTAGCCTCCAACGCCTCGATCATCGCCGCGATCTGTGCGGGATCGACCGGAGTGCCAGCGACATAGGGCCAACCGGGATGATTGGACAGTAGCACCGTCGGCAAAGCGGTCACTGAATGCCCCAACAGGGTCAGCGCCGGTTCGGCAGCGGACAAGCCGACATGGCCGTGCGCCACCCAACTGGACAGGATCAAAAGCCGTGCCATCAGAGCCAGTCTCACCACATTTCGGAACACCCTGCGCACTTTGGGCGGCCGGGACAGTCATAGCCTAACGGCAAGCCCCACCGCTTCCAAGCACCCGCTTCGGGACATTGATATGCATGCATATCTTTTGATTGACGGAAATTGATGTGTATGCATAATGTTCACAACAATACAAAATCGGGCCATACGGGAGAGGAGACCCAGCATGACCGATCTTCCCATCATCATCGCCGGGGGCGGAATCGGGGGCCTTGCAGCGGCCTGCGGCCTTGCCCGCAAAGGCCAACGCTGCATCGTCGTTGAACAGGCCGCGCAGCTAGGAGAGATCGGTGCGGGCATCCAGATCGGGCCGAACGCATTTCACTGTTTCGACTATCTTGGCGTCGGGGACGAGGCCCGCGCCAAGGCCGTCTATATCGACGCCTTGCGCCTGATGGACGCGCAGACCGCCGAGGACATCACCCATATCCCGCTGGATGAGCCGTTCCGTAAATTCTACGGCAACCCCTACGCCGTTGTGCATCGGGCGGACCTGCATGGCGTGTTGCTCAAATTCTGTCAGGACAGCCCGCTGATCGACCTGCGCACGGATCACAGGGTACTGGGCTATGAACAGGACGGCAGTAGCGCGACACTGTTGCTGGACGGGCGCGACCCGATCACGGGCCGCTTTCTGATCGCGGCAGAGGGGCTGCGCTCTCCCATCCGGGCGCAAATGGTCGGGGATGGAAAGCCGCGCATTTCCGGCCATACCACTTACCGGTCCGTCATTCCGACCGAACAGATGCCAGAGGATCTGCGCTGGAACGCGGCCACGCTCTGGGCCGGACCCAAGTGCCACATCGTCCACTACCCGCTCAAAGGCGGCGAGGTCTACAACCTCGTCGTGACCTATCACCGCGACGTACAAGAGGCGATCGCCGGGCGTCCGGTGTCCAAGGAAGAGGTTGCGCAGGGGTTCGAACACATCCACCCCAAGGCGCGTCAGATCATCGAACACGGCAGCGACTGGAAGCTCTGGGTCCTTTGTGACCGCGAACCGATTTCAAATTGGGTCGACGGGCGCGTGGCGCTCTTGGGCGATGCCGCACACCCGATGCTGCAATACTTTGCGCAAGGGGCCTGTATGGCGATGGAGGACGCGGTCGCCCTGTCCCATTGCGTCGACCATTTTGCCACCGACACCGAGGACATGTTGCAACGCTATCAGGACATGCGCCGCGTACGCACGGCGCGCGTGCAGATGAATTCCCGGCTGATCGGCGAATACATCTACCACCCCGACGACGCCAAGGCCGCGGTGCGCAACAGCATCATGCGCGGCATGTCTCGTGACGACTGGTACAATCAGCTGAACTGGCTCTACGGCTCCAACGGGCTGGACAGCGGCGCGGCGGAATAACTTCAGGATTTTGACAACATGGCCTTCATCTTTGACCCCGCCCCACCCGCCAGCGTGGCCATTGCAGGCAGCGCGGACCGCATCCCGGTGCGGCGCATCTTCTGCATCGGGCGCAACTATGCTGCCCATGCGCGTGAGATGGGCAAGGACCCGGACCGCGATCCGCCGTTCTTTTTCCTCAAGCCCGCCGATGCGGTGGTCGAGGATGGCGCCACCATCCCCTACCCTCCCCAGACCGACAATTTCCACTATGAGGCCGAACTTGTCGCCGTGATCGGCACGGGCGGCTCGAACATTTCCAAAGATCGGGCGCTGGCCCATGTCTGGGGCTATGCCGTTGGCAACGATCTGACCCGCCGCGATCTGCAACTGAAAGCGCGCGAACAGGGGCGGCCCTGGGACCTGGGCAAGGGGTTTGACCGTTCTGCCCCCATCGCGCCGGTGCACCCTGTGTCCAAGGTCGGGCACCTGTCGCAAGGGGCGATCCGGCTGACCGTCAACGGAGAGGTCAAACAGCAGGCCGACCTGTCCGATCTGATCTGGTCCGTGCCTGAAATGATCTCGATCCTGTCGCAGTCGATTGAACTGAAACCTGGCGATCTGATCATGACCGGAACCCCGGCCGGCGTCGGTCCGCTGAGGCCGGGTGACACCTGCGTCGTCTCCATCGAAGGCCTGGGCGATCTGACAACATATATCGGCCCGCGCGCCTGATCCGTTTATTTCGGAGAACTCCATGATCCCCTTCGCCGCCCCTGTCGATGACATCATGTTTTCCATGCGTGACGTCGCCGGGGCCCCAGCCTTGCCGGATTGGGACGAAGACCTTGCCGGGGATATCCTGACCGCCTTCGCCCGCTTCGCCGAAAGCGTCATCGCGCCGCTGGATGAGCTCGGAGACCAACAGGGCGCGCGGCTGGAAAACGGCCGGGTACGCATGCCCGACGGATTTTCGGAGGCTTTCGCGCAACTGGCGGAAATGGGCTGGCAGGGACTGACCGCCCCAGAGGCACATGGCGGCATGGCGCAGGACCCACTGGTGGCGGCCATGGTGTCAGAGGTGTTTTCGGGCGCCAACCATGCGCTGCAGATGGTCTGCAACCTTGTCCCCGGCGCGATTTCCACGCTGCTGCATTTCGGGACCGATGCCCAGCAGGCCAAGTGGATTCCGCGCCTTGCTTCGGGTCAGGCGCTGTCAACCATGTGTCTTACGGAACCGGCTGCAGGCTCTGACTTGTCACGTATCAGCACCCGCGCCAACCGTGACGGGGACGGCTGGCGGATCAGTGGAGAGAAGATCTTTATCTCCGGTGGTGACCAGAACCTGTCAGATGACATCCTCCATCTTGTGCTGGCGCGCACCGGCACAGTCGAAGAGGGCGTCAAGGGCCTGTCGTTGTTCCTGACCAGTCGCAGCGCAGCAGGGGCCACGATCAAGGTCACGCGGATCGAGGAAAAACTGGGGCTACACGCCTCCCCCACCTGCCAGATGGCCTTCGATGCAGCCCCCGCAGAACTGGTCGGAACAGAGGGCGCGGGCCTGAAGGCCATGTTCACCCTGATGAACCACGCACGTCTGGACGTCTCCTTGCAGGGTGTCGCCCATGCCAGCCGGGCCCATGCCATCGCCGCCGCCTATGCCGCCGACCGCAGGCAGGGCCGCAGGGCGGACGGCAGCGACGCCGTTCTGACCGACCATGCCGACGTGCGCCGGATGCTGAACGAACAGCGGGCACTGGCGCTTGGCGCGCGGGCGATGGTGCACATCAGCCTCGTCGAACTGGTGCGCGGGTCCGATCCCGCGCTCGCCGATTTCCTGACACCGCTGTGCAAGGTCTTTTGCACAGAGGCCGGTATCCGCGCCGCCGATCTGGGGATCCAGGTGCTGGGCGGCTATGGCTATCTGACGGAATACCGGATCAGCCAGACATGGCGCGATGCGCGCATCACATCAATCTACGAAGGCGCCAATGGTATTCACGCCATGGCGACAGCGACGCGCGGATTGCATGTGGCAGGCGGGGCGGGCGCGGATGGGTTCGATGCGCTGATCTCACGGCTGAGCAACCATGCTGACGTGCTGGCCCTGCGCGACCGTTGGCGTGCCGCGCGGCAGACCGTTCTGGCAGCAACGGACCCTGCCCCGCTGGCGCATGACTTTACCCAATTGACCTGCGCCTTGTTTTATCGTGCCGCATGGGACCGGATTTCCGCCGTTGGGCACAGGCCTGAACTGACGGCGTTGCGCGACGAGGTTCTGGACTCCCCCCTGCCGGTTTCCACGCGCCTCTGATCCGTCCCCAAAAGACACCTGATCACAGTCCGAATACCAGCCTTGCCAATAGGTTTGGACTTGCCGGCGCATTGGTGCCGGTTAGGCTGATTTCCCTTTTCGCCCCCCGGATTGCTGCCGCGCGGCAATCGGTGCGCCCATCTGCTGTCAGTCGAGCACGAGGCACCTCGTTCGAAAACCGGGACCGTTGGTGGTCCTTCCGTCGCCACCAAAAAATCGATATTTTTTCTTGTTTGAAAAAATTATCGCTGATACCGTTTACGTCAGGGAGGACTCATCATGCACACATTCTTCAAGTCACTCACTGTCGGCGCGGCGATGGCAGCGATCTCCATCACCGCCTCTGCCGAGGAATACCGGATCGGCACCGCCAGCGTCGGCGGCGCGTTTTTCCCGGTCGGCCAGAGCATTTCCAACCTTGTGAACAAATATGTCGACGGGCTGACGATGGTACCGATCGTGACCCAGGGATCGGTCCAGAACCCGCGCCTTGTCGCCATGGGTGAGGTCGAAATCGGCATCACCAATTCCAACCTTGCCAAGGCCGCGGTGGCAGGCGTGGGCCCCTACAAGGACAACCCCATGGACCTCAAGGCGCTGGGGCCGCTGCATCCCAGCGTCCTACACATGGTGGTTCCCGCAGGCTCGGATATCCAGACCTTTGCCGATCTCAAGGGCAAGCGCGTGGCGGTTGGCCCCGCTGGCGGCGGCACCATGGGCTTTCTCAACAACATGCTGCCGGTCTACGGCCTGACACTGGATGATATCACGCCCAGTTTCCTCAGCTATGGCGACGGGTTCAGTCAGTTGTCCGACGGCAACGTCGATGCGGCTCTGGCGCTATCGGGTTATCCGGCTTCCGCCGTGATGCAGGCCGCCGCCTCAGGCAAGCTGCGCATGATCACCATGGCCGAGGACAAGCTGGCGCAGATCCTTGAGGAAAATCCAGCTTACAGCACCTTTGAGGTCGGTGCGGATGTCTATGGCATGGATGCGGATTCGACTGTGGTGGGCGTGACCAACATGCTGATCGTGCCCACAAGTATGGAGGCGGATGTCGCACAGGCCATCACCGCCGCGATCTACGATCACCTCGAAGAGTTCGCGGCAGAGAACGCCAACGCACGCCAGATCGACCCGGCCCGCGCGTCCTCGCTGTCGATCGACCTGCACGAAGGCGCTGCTGCGTACTTCTCCAAGTAACCCTGCGGGCGGGACAAGCCGTGGTCCCGCCCCCCTTCATCCCCGAATAACAAGGAGCGCGTCATGCCCAGCCTGCGCGATACCCTTACGCCCGCCCGCGTGCTGGCCATCGTGGCCTTTGCATTTGGCGCCTATCACCTGCTCATCGTTTCCGGCGTTATCGCCATGTCGACGATGGAAATGCGGCTGACGCACCTGATGCTGGCGCTGACCCTGCTCTTTGCGCGCAAACCCGCCGCCCCGGGATTGGAACTCAACCGGCTGGCGCGCCTCATCGACCTTGGCCTGATCGCCCTCGCGCTCATCGCCAGCGGTTGGCTGCTGATGCGGTGGAAGCCGATCGCCTTCAGCGGCGGCATGACCATCGAACAGGATTACTGGGCCGGTCTTGTGATCGTCGCGCTGGTGTTCGAGGCCGCCCGCCGGGGCATTGGCCTGATCCTTGCGCTGATCACGCTGGTGTTCTTTCTCTATCCCTTTGTCAGCCCCTGGCTGCCGGGCATCCTGAACGGACGCGGCTACGGGTTGGAACGTGTTGTGACCTTTCTGACCACCGACACGCAGGGCATCTATGGCATCCCGATTGGCGTGGCGGCGACCTATATCATCACCTTCACCATTTTCGGAGCGCTGCTGTCGCGGCTTGGGGCCGGGGATTTCTTCTTTGAAATCTCGTTCCGCCTGACGCGCGGGATGCGTGCGGCCTCGGCCAAGTCGGCGGTGCTGTTTTCCTCGCTGATCGGCATGGTCTCGGGCTCTGCTGCGGGAAATGTCGCCGTCACCGGCACCCTGACCATCCCGCTGATGAAGCGCGAAGGCTACAAACCACATCAGGCAGCGGCGGTCGAAGCAGTTGCCTCCACCGGCGGGCAGATCATGCCCCCCGTGATGGGGGCTGCCGCTTTCATTATGGCCGAGGTTGTGGGCGTCTCCTACACCGAGGTCATGGCCACCGGCCTGTTGCCCGCTTTGCTGTTCTTTGGCACCGCCTTTGTCGTCGTCCACCTGCGCGCCGTTCGCAGCGGGATCGAGCCTGTGACAACCCCTTCTACCGATCCGCGCTCCACCCTGCGGGTCCTGTGGGAGGGGATGCCCTTCATTCTGGCCTTTGCCGTACTGCTGGGGCTGATGCTGATGGGCTATTCGCCATTCAAGGCCTCACTCTGGGCGATGGGCACGATGATCCTGGCGACCGTGATCTGGCAGCGGCGGATCGACCGCGATTTCCTTGAACGGGTTGCTGGCGCGGTGACAGAGGGCGCGTCGAACGTCGTCACCATATCTGCCGCCTGCGCAGCCGCGGGGATCATCGCGGGCATTCTGGGCCTGACCGGACTGGGATCGAAAATCTCGGTTCTGATCGACCTCGGCTCTGGCGGCAGCCTGCTGATTGCATTGGTGCTGACGATGATCGTGTCGATCATCCTCGGGATGGGCCTGCCCACAACCGCCGCCTACCTGATCCTTGCGACGGTGGTCGCCCCCGGTTTGGTCAAGATGGGCGTGCCGGTTCTGACCGCACATTTCTTCGTTTTCTACTTTGGCTGCATCTCGACCATCACGCCACCCGTGGCACTAGCCGCCTATGTCGCGGGCGGGATCGCGGGGGCCGACATCAACAAATCCGGCTGGACCGCCGCCGCCTATGCCCTTCCCAGCTTTCTCCTGCCCTTTGCCTTCTGCTTTGGCCCCGGGCTGCTGCTGCAAGGGAACCTTGGCCAGAACCTCACCGCTGTCGTCACCGGCGCGCTGGGTGTGACCGCCATCGCCATCGCCGTGATCGGCGTCCTTCACCGGCCTCTCTCGCTCACGGGCCGGGCCACCGCCGCGCTGGCGGGTGTCCTCCTCCTGTATCAGGACCTTGTCAGCGCGGCGGTCGGCATCGTGCTGATGGCCGGTCTCTGGGGTGTCACCAAATTCCTCGCGCCGCAGCGCGCCACCTGATCTGAAAGGGCATTGCCATGAAAGAATTCCGCCGCGTCGTCACCGGGCATGACACCACCGGCCGCGCCATCATCGAAAGCGACCAGACCGCCACGCAGTTTCTGGAGCGGCCAAACCGCCCCGGCGTGCGCCTGACCAACTTCTGGATTTCAGACGGCACCCCCGCCGAATACGACGGTGCGACAGAGACCTGCACCGGCGATTTCACCCTGCATCCGCCCGCCAATGGCAGCGTCTTCCGCTGTGTCGAGTTTCAGCCTGAAGACCCCGAGGTCATGGCAACGCTGGACGGTCCTTCGGCCTTTGCCGAGATGGGCGCTGCCGCCAATATCGTCGAAGGCGCGCGGCACCCCTTCATGCACCGAACCGACAGCGTGGATTACGCGCTGGTCCTGACCGGTGAAATCTGGATGTTGATGGACGACCCGGCTGATGACGTGCTGCTGAAGGCGGGCGATGTCTGCATCCAGCGCGGCACCAACCACGCCTGGTCCAACCGGGGCACAGAGACCTGCATCATCATGTTTGTCCTGAACGATGGCGTCACCACCCGCGACGCGGAAGGCGATGCTCGGCGCGGCATCCCTGCCCGGCCAAAGGGATGAGTGGTGAAAGCGTCGCAAGACGCTTTGCCTTTGTGCGGGCGGGGGGTAAGAGATGCCCATGACCGTACCCAGCATCGAAACCGTGGCGGCCACCACGCCACAACCCGTTTCGGCCACACAGAATGCCTATCAGGCGATCCGTCAGATGATCATCACCGGGGAACTGCCCCCGGGTGAAAAGCTGAAGATCGAGCACCTGAAGGACCGCATCGACACAGGCGCATCGCCCATCCGCGAGGCGCTGACATTGTTGGTCGCCGATCAACTGGTCGAACGGATCGACCAGCGCGGATTCCGCGCGGCCCCTGTCAGTCAGGACAATTTCGCCGAAATCCTGAAACTGCGCTGCAAACTCGAAGACATGGCCCTGCGCGAGTCCATCGCCCGCGCCGATGATGCCTGGGAAGAGGCGCTGGTGCTGGCGCATCACCGCATGGTGCGGGTCGATCCCAAGGACATCGCCACCTTCGAAAAATGGCACAAGACGTTTCATGTCGCCTTGCTGGCCAATTGCGCTTCTCCGATCCTGATGCGCTATTGCAGCCAGCTGTACGACCTGAATGTGCGCTACCGCTATCTTGCTGGCCGGTCACAGAATTACGGGAAACGCGATGTTCCCCGTGAACACCGCGAAATCCTTGATGCTGCGGTGGCGCGGGACATCGATCTTGCCTCACAACGTCTGCTGAACCACTACCAGCAAACCGGCACCTTCCTGCGTGCCACGCCCGAGGTGCCGAAAGGCTGAACGGGTTACTCGCGCAGCGGCGGTGCAGCCGCGCAGCCCGGAGGAGGACCGCGACGCGCTATGGCCGATGCGTCACAGAGCTCGGCGTATTCAAGCGTACAGCCCACGTCGGCCACGTGGCAGCCAAGGATCGCGTTGCTGCCCGACGTGCCCGCGTAATACCGATAGCCCGCGCCATCGACCGTCATGCCGTTGCTGGCGTCCAACTGGTCAACAAGGTCGTCGCGGTGCGCCATGATCGGGAAACCGTCTGTGGCGATGCCGACCTGCCTTTCCGTTTCAGTAACCTCGGTCGTGGTGGCAGGCGCGTCTTTCAGGCAGTCGGTCACGGCGTGGTAGTGATAGCCGACATGGGTGTTCACCTGGCCGCCGCAATCGTCGAAGGGCGCGATGGTATAGGCACCAAGGATCGCACCCACCGGCGCAGGCCCGTCAAGCCGCACACCGTTGTAGGCAAGGCCTGATCCCGCGGGGCGTTCAACGTGACGCAGGCCAGGATGAGCACCATGACCACCCAGCTGATCGCGGGTGGCTACATCGCGCGGCGGCCAGACCCCGAGAACACGCGCCGCAACCTGCTATCGTTAACGGACAAAGGCCGCGGGCTGTTGTCGGAAATTGACGTGGTCTGGACCTCTATGGATGCCTATGGTGCCAAGGCTATTGGCGCGGACCGGTTCAAGGCACAGGCCGAAGAGGCCGGGGCGCTGCGCGACGCGCTTGGCGGCACACGTCCCGGCGATTGACAGTCAGGCTGTCCCGCGAACGGGCCGGTCCTTGTCGATGTTGAAGATCATGCCATCCAGCAGTTCCTCCAGATCCGGCCGGGCGGCGGGACCGTTGGAGATATCGACCAGCATCAGCGTCCCGTCGGGCCGCAGCGCAAAGGCACCGGGTTCGGCAAAGATCGCATCTGTTTCGGCCTCTGACAGCGGTTCGGAAACATAGAGACCCAGCGCGCGCATCTGCGGCTCTGTCAGCCCATAGCACAGGTCGAAATCCCATCCGAATTCCGCCTTGTCCGCCAGCGCCTTGTCCTCGGGGTCGGCGGAAACAACGACCACGTCCATCTTGGCCGTCCAGTCGGGCAGGGCCGCGTTCAGCTTGGAAAGGAACCGTTTGCAGCGCGGACAATGCTTGCCGCGATAGACGAACAGCATGGTCCAGCGGTCCTTGGGCGCGCCCACGGTGATCGTGCGATCTTCGCCAGCGACGGCAAGCTGCATGGTGTCGACCTTTTGGCCGACGCGGGGTTTGGAGGCTGTCATGGAAAATCCTTATGATGAGGTCGCGGGCAACACATCAGAGTGCCGCTCGCGTGCCAAGGCGCGCGCGTTCACGAATTGCTCAGTGACGCACCAGCTTGAAATCGAAGTTCACCTTGGACCACGCGCCATCCACCTTGCCCGACAGGTCGAAACCCTCCGGGAACGTACCCGCCGGCTGCGGTTCATAGGACATCACCAGGTCGCGACGCACGCCGAACACCGTGTCCTGATCGAGGTAGGGATCGTCGTCGGGGAAGACCTCTGTCACCAACTCGCGGCAGCCGTCCGCCGTGATGATGAAATGCAGGTGCGAAGGCCGCCAGGGGTGTCGCCCTGCGGCGTTCAGAATCTGCCCCACCGGCCCGTCCGTGGGCACGGTGTATTCGACCGGGCGCACGGTGGTGAAGGCGTACCGCCCTTCTGCATCCGCCGTCATCAGTCCGTGAAAGGACATGATGTCCTGATCCGGGTCCTGACTGGAATACAGGCCGTTGGGCGCAGTCTGCCAGATGTCCAGCTTTGCGCCGGGGATCGGCGTGCCCTCCAGATCGCGCACCTGCCCCTGGACCAGCAGCACCTCGCCCTCGAAATCGCCTTTCAGGTCTGCCCCGATCGCGATGGGCGGCGCGTCAGAGACATGGAACGGGCCCAGCACGCTGGAACTGGTGGCGCCGGGGTGGGAATTGATCATGTCCACAAGGGACGACAGACCCAACACATCCGACATCAGCACGAACTCGTTTCGCTCGGGCGTGGTAATCTCTGCCGCCCATTCCATCACCTTCAGACCCGCGCGCCATTCGTCGTGTGTCAGGCCGACCTCCTTGGTAAAAGCATGCAGGTGACGCGCCAGCGCGCCCATCACCTCTTTGAACCGCGGATCGGTGTCGGGGCCGAAATAGCCGGTGAAAACCTCGGTGATATTGTCGGGCGTCACGTCACGCATGGCAGCCTCCTACAGCAAAGCAAGGGAAAGAGAGGGGAAGGCGATCAGAACCACGAGGACCACCAGCATCACCGCCGCAAAGGGCAGCGCCCCAAGGAACACGTCCTTGAGCGTGATGCGCGGGTCATTCAGCGTCGCCTTGATGACGAAACAGGATATCCCCAAGGGTGGCGTCAGCAGACCGATTTCGGCCCCGATCACGGTGATGATGCCGAACCAGACAAGGCTGAGGCCCATCGGTTCGATCAACGGCAGGAACAGCGGCACCACGATCAGGATGATCGACGCGGTATCTAGGATGGTGCCAAGAAACAGCATCAGGATCACGTAGAAGACCATGATCATGACAAAGCTGAATTCGCTGCTGGCCAGCATGCGTTCCAACTCATTCGGCAACCCGGCAAGTCCCAGCATCCGGCTATAGATCGACGCGGCGGTGATCAGGAACAGGATGGCGGCGGTGATATGGCCCGTCTCGATCAGCGTGTCCCACAGCCCGCGCCACGTCATCGATCGGCGCGCCACCGCTATCAGCAGGCCAAGTGCCGCGCCCGCCGCCCCGGCCTCGACCGGGGTGGTCCAGCCAAGGTAGATGCCGCCGATCACCGTCACGATCAGGCCCAGCATGGGCAGCGTGCGGCGGGCAACTTCGCCCCAGCTCATCGGCTCGTAATCCTCGGCCGCACGACCTCCGACAAAGCCGGGGGTGAACCGGCCCATGACCCAGATCGCCCCGATGTAGGCAGCGGCCAGCATCAGGCCCGGGATCACGCCCGCGATGAACATCTCGCCCACCGATTGTTCAGCCACGAAGGAATAAATGATCAGCATGGCGCTTGGCGGGATGATCATGCCAAGCACCGACGATCCGGCCACGACACCCACCGCGAAACGCGGGTTGTAGTCGTATTTCAGCATCTCTGGCACCGCGACCTTGGAAAAGACCGAGGCCGAGGCAATGGAGCTGCCGGTAACGGCGGCAAAGGCTGCATTCGCGCCGACGGTGGCCATGCCGATACCGCCCATGACCTTTCGAAAGGCGGCGCTCATGACCGCATAGATGTCAGAGCCTAACCCGGCTTTGGAGACCACCAGCCCCATGAAACTGAACAGCGGGATCGTGGCAAAGGGATACTCCATCGCGCTTTCGCCGATGGCGATCTTTACCAGGTTCATGGCGAGCGTGAAATTGTCCCGCATCAGCCAGATCGAGACAAAGGACACGGCCGTCAGCGCGATCGGGATGTAGACGCCCAGATAGATCAGGGCCACGATGGCCATGACGGAAATTGCGCCGATTTCGAAGGGGCTCATGGTTTGCTTGCGCTCCCGGGTTTCAGCACCCTCAATGCAAGCACCGTTGCGCAGAGGATGGCACTGACCAGCACGGTCAGGCGAATGGGCCACCAGGGCGCGGTAAAGACACCGGGAATGCCAAAGTAGTCCTGGCTTTCCCACATCTCGATGAACAACGGGAAAGAAGCGACGGCGATCATCGCCATGACGGCGAAACTCAGCAAGTCTATGGCGCGGCGCAGGAAATCGGCGGCGCGCGGTGCCCGATTGTCCAGAACTACAAGAAAGCCGTCAGACCGTGTCAGCCGCCCGGCACGGATCACGTCCGGCAGTTGAAGGAAAACGATCAGCACCATGGCGAACTGCACCAGTTCGATGGCCCCGTGCAGCGGGCGATTGGCCAGCGTCCGGGCCAGCATGTCGTAGTTCACCACCACGACCAGCATCAGCACCATCAGGGTGCCGGTCGCATTGGCCCCCAACGCGATGCCGTGCACCAGCCGCGACGCCGCGCCGTGCAGCCGCCGGTAGCCTTGCGCTACCGGCGAACCACCCTGGCCTTCGGGTTTCGTCAATTGGACAGCCCGGCTGTCCAGTCACGCAGCGCGTTGCCGTCGCTGACCTTGCCCAGGTAGGCGCGCAGCATTTCCGATCCCGGCTTGCCCTTGCCATCAAGGTCTGCGGCCCATTCACCCGCGATGTCCGGCATGGAATTGACCCATGCGGCACGCTGTTCGTCGCTCATCTCGACGATGGTGCCGCCACCGGCAACGTATTTCTCCTTGGCTTCGGCCGCTCGGTCCATCGCCATTTCGGCGAGGTGATCGCGATAATCAACCGCTACCTCTTCGATCACCGCCTTCACCTCATCCGGAAGCTTGTTCCAGAAATCCGCGTTGGCCGTCACTGTCTTGGAGTTCACCGCGCCCAGATCCGCCTCCAGCATGTAGGGGCCGACCTCGGAGATCTTGAAGGTCGCCGCCGCCTCAGGCCAGAGCATGGCGCTGTCCACCAGCCCGGTTTGCAGCATGTTGTAGAAATCGGTCAGACCACCGCGCACGCCCGCTGCGCCTTCGATGCCTTCGACATAGCGCAGATTCATGCCCGCCCCGGCGATCTTGCTGCCTTCGAGATCGGAGAGCGCCTCGACCTTGTCACGCGAGAACAGCTGATAGGTGTCCAGCACGACGCCCGTGGTCAGATAGACTTGGTTTTGCGCCGCGAACTCCTCTCGCATGGTGGGGAATTCCTTGGCGATCTCATCCACTGCCTTGGACACGACCCGCGCGTCAGAGGACACGAAAGGCGTCACGGCCGCCAGCGCCTGACTGGGCAGTTTCGAGCTGTGGAAGATCGTGGTCACGATGCCGATGTCGCCAAGACCCAACTGGATGCCTTCCAGAACGCCGCGCGGCTTAACCACGGTACCGCCATAGCTTTCGTTCCAGGAGATCGTGTAGTTGCCCGCCTCCGCCAGACGCTTGTCGACCTCGGGGATAAAGAAGTTCGTGAATTCCTGCACCCACATCGCGCGCGCCGGATAGCCGTCGATCACGTTGATGGTGATGTTTTCCTGCGCCAGCACCGGCGCCGCCGAGGCCATGAGCGCGGCGAAACTCGCCGAAAGGCCCAGTTTGGTCAAAGTCATGTCTTTCCTCCCTTGGATTGCGCCATTTCGGCGCTTTACTCACCCCCGGCCCGGGAGCGGTCTTGCCTTTTTACGGCGCGGCTCCTCTTCCGCGCCGGACGTCAGATCACGCTGCACACGTCCTCGAACGAAAACCGTGGCAGCTTGCCGAACAAAGCGGTCTCATCGGCGTAGCCCAGATTGCACAGGAAATTCGATTTCCAGCCGTTCTCGGCAAAGAACTCCTGATCCACGACGGCGTTCGAAAACCCTGAAATCGGCCCCACATCCAAGCCCAGCGCCCGCGCCGCAATCATGAAATAGGCCCCCTGCAGGGACGAATTGCGCATCGCTGTCACCTCGGAGTGCTCCGGCTTGTCGCGGAAATGCGGGCGGCGGTCCTCATGCGGAAAGGTCTCCGGCAGCCGGGTCCAGAACATCGGGTCATAGGCGATGATCGTAGTGACAGGCGCCGTCATCACCTTCTGGATGTTCTTGTCCTTCAGCGCCTTGGCCAGCCGCTCCTTGGCCGTCTGACTGCGCACATGGACGAACCGCGCCGGCAGGGTGTTCATGCTGGTCGGACCGGCAATGGTGATTTCGTGGATCTTGCGCAGCAATTCGTCGGAAACCGGGCGGTCCGTCCACGCGTAATGAGACCGCGCATCGCGAAGGATCAGGTCTATGGAATCGTCATCCAGCCGCGCCTTGCGGGCGCGCAGATCGCGGATGTCCTGCTGCGCTGTTTCGCGTGGATCGATCACCTTGGTCATTCCGCCGCCTTTGCCAGATCGGCTTCATCCGTAACCGGGCTTGCGCAGATGCCGATGCCTTCGATTTCGATCTCCACGACCTCGCCCGGACGCAGCCAGCGCGGTTCGGGTTTCTTGGCGTGACCAACGCCCGGAGGCGTGCCCAGCGCGATCAGGTCTCCGGGTTCCAGCGTGGTGAATTCGGACATGATGGCGATGGTCTGCGCCGCGCCCCAGATCATGTTCGAGGTGTTCGAGCTTTGCAGGATTTCGTCACCCACGCGGCTTTCGATCTTCAGCCCCTTGGCACCTGCGGGCAGGTCTTCGGGTGTAACCACAAACGGCCCGATTGCGCCGGTCTGGTCAAAGTTCTTGCCCGGCGTCCACTGGTGCGTCTTGCGCTGGTAGTCGCGCACCGACCCGTCGTTGAACACTGTGTAGCCAAAGACGTGATCCAGCGCCTCCGCCTCGGAAATATGCCGACCGCCCTTTCCGACGATCAGCATCAGCTCGGCCTCGTAATCCAGCTTTTCAGAGCAGTTCGGCCGCACCAGCGGCGCGCCGGCGGCCATGATCGATTGGCGCGTGCGCATGAACATCGCAGGGTAATCGGGAACGTCGTAACCGCCTTCCTTGATGTGCTCGATATAATTCAGGCCAAGGCACAGGATCTTGCCGGGCGCGTCGACCGGCAGTTCCGGCACGATATTGATCACCGCAACGCCGCCGCCCGCGACCGCGGCGGCCTGCGCCAGCAACTCCGGCGAGGCGATCAGCGCCGTCAGGTCGGACCCGACGCCCGGCAGAGCGGCTGTCAGGTTCACGGCCCGGTCCCCGTCGACCCGGAAGACCGACACGGCCCCATCATACGTCCCGACCAGCAGTTTCATGGTGTCTCCTTCCAGAATTTCCTTTCTTTTGGCGATAAAAAATGCCTATGTCAATAAATATCGATATTTTGGAGATCCGAAATGCCGGACTGGACCACATACCGCGAAACGGCCCGCTCTCGGGGGGCGCTGGCACTGGAACTCTTTGCGGTGACGACATTTCCCGCGGAAGGCGGGGCCGACCTGGCAGAGGTCCTGCCGGATCATCTGGCTTATCAGCGGCAACTCGAATCACAGGGCAGCCTTGTCATGGCTGGGCCCCTTTCGGACGAGACCGGAACCCAGATGCAGGGCGCGGGGCTCATTATCTACCGCGCGGCGACCATGGAAGACGCCCGGGCACTGGCAGACGCGGACCCGATGCACGCCCGCGGGGCGCGCAACTATACCCTGCGCCGCTGGATGGTGAACGAAGGCGCACTAACGCTGTCCGTCGGGCTGTCCACCGCCAAGGTAACGCTGGCATGAAACGTTTTAATCTGCGCGGGGCGGGGGCAAAACGCAGATGATCCAGTCCAGCTATCTGATCGACCTTCTGTCGACCATCACACACCGCAACCGCGGCGGCGCGCGGCTGTCGGATCAGCGCTCTGCCAGAGAACTGTGCGAGTTGTTGCTGACGGATCTGGGCGATGTGTCTTCGTCCAAGGTTTCGCGCGCCATGCTGGACAAGTACCGCGATATGGACGCGGCCAAGAAACGCGCGTTCTTCGAAATGCTGGCCGATGATTTCGACATCGATGCCGAACGGCTGGCGCGGCTTGCCACCGAATATGCACAGACGCGCGATCCGCAGACGCTGGCCACGCTGACAACCTGCGCCGAACCACGCAGACAGGAGTTGCTGCGCCGCCTGAACCGGATCAGTGGTGCGACGGCGGATCTGGTGGCGATGCGCTGTGACCTGTTGGCGGAAATGCGCGAGGCCCCGCGCCTCTCCGTGATCGACCTCGATTTCCTGCATCTCTTCAGGTCGTGGTTCAATCAGGGCTTTCTGGTGTTGCGCCGCATCAACTGGGACAGCCCGGCCAGCATCCTTGAAAAGATCATCGCCTACGAGGCAGTCCACGCCATCGACAGCTGGGACGACCTTCGCCGCCGCCTGCTGCCCGCCGACCGCCGCTGCTATGCCTATTTCCACCCGGCCATGCCCGAAGAGCCGCTGATCTTTGTCGAGGTCGCGCTGACTGAGGGCATTGCCGGCAACATTCAGGCCGTTCTGGCCGAAGACCGCCCCGCGCTATCGCCGGACAGGATCAACACGGCCGTCTTCTACTCCATCTCCAACTGCCAGAAGGGTCTGCGCGGGATTTCCTTTGGCAACTCGCTGATCAAGCAGGTGGTCGAGGATCTGAAGACCGCGCTGCCGCAACTGTCGACCTTTGTCACGCTCTCCCCCATCCCCGGTTTCCGCCGTTGGGCAGAGCAGGCCCTGTTCAGCATGCCAGAGGCCGAAGCAACCCGGCTGGCGCAGGCACTGTCACAGGCCGAGAACGGCGAAAGCAGCGACGCCCTGCGCGGCTACGTCGCCCGCTACCTGATCACTGAAAAGGACAAGAGCGGCGCCCCGCTGGACCCGGTGGCGCGCTTTCACCTCGGCAACGGCGCGCTGATCCATGACATTCACACTGGCGCGGATCGGTCCGCGAACGGGTTGCGGCAGTCCTGTGGGGCGATGGTGAACTACCTCTATGACCTCGCGCAGATCGACCGCAACATCGAGGGCCATTCGACCACCGGCGCCGTGGCCCACGCGCGCCCGCTGGCCTCCCTGCTGAAATCCCATGCCTCAAAGTCACAAGGCTGAGACACAAGATGACCAACCACCTGTTCGACCCGCTCTTTGGACGCCACGCGGGGAACACGGCCCCGTTCCTGATCCTGCCGGACGGGCAGAGCCTCAACCATGATAACATGCTGACCGCCTCAGCCCGGATGGCCAACCTCTTTTCGGATCTTGGCCTGAAGAAAGGCGACCGCGTCGCCGTCCAGGTACAGAAATCCGCCCCAGCGCTGGCGATCTATGCCGCTTGCCTGCGATCCGGGCTGGTACTGTTGCCTCTAAACACCGCCTACACGGCCTCCGAACTGGGTTATTTCCTCGGCGATGCCGAACCCGGCCTTGTGGTCTGTGATCCGTCCCGGGCCGACGGGCTCGCGGACCTACTGCCAGAGGGGGCGACCCTGCTGACCTTGGACGCACAGGGCGAGGGCACGCTCACCGACTGCGCGACAGAAGCGTCCCCCGATCACGCCCCCCTGCCCTGCGGTCCCGATGACCTGGCCGCGATCCTCTATACCTCTGGCACCACTGGCCGGTCCAAGGGCGCGATGCTGACCCATGGCAACCTGTTGTCCAACGCCCGCGCGCTGGCAGACCTCTGGCGGTTCACGGACAAGGACGTGCTGCTGCACGCCCTGCCGATCTTTCACACGCATGGCCTGTTCGTGGCGATTAACGTCTGTGCCCTGTCTGGGGCTGCGATGTTGTTCCATCCGGGGTTCAAGCTGGATGCGGCGCTGGCGGACCTGCCCCGCGCGACCGTGCTGATGGGGGTGCCCACCTTCTACACCCGCCTGCTGAGCGACCCGCGTTTCACCCATGACCTGGTATCCCACATGCGGCTCTTCGTGTCCGGCTCTGCACCGCTGCTGGCCGAAACCCATGAGCAGTTCGAGGCACGCACCGGCCACCGCATCCTTGAACGCTATGGCATGACCGAAACCAACATGAACGTGTCCAACCCCTACGAGGGTGAGAGGCGCGCAGGCACTGTCGGCTTCCCGCTTGCGGGCGTCGAACTGCGCATCACCGATCCGCAGAGCGGAAAGCCCCTGCCCGATGGCGAAATCGGCATGATCGAGGTGCGCGGCCCCAACGTCTTCAAGGGTTACTGGCGGATGCCCGAAAAGACCGCAGAAGAACTGCGCGGCAATGGGTTTTTCATCACCGGCGACCTGGGACAAATCGACAAGGACGGCTATGTCGCCATCGTCGGCCGCCAAAAGGATCTGATCATCTCGGGCGGCTACAACATCTACCCCAAGGAAATCGAGGTGCTGCTGGACGCCCTGCCGTGCGTGGCAGAATCCGCCGTGGTCGGTGTGCCTGACGCAGATTTCGGAGAGGCGGTGATCGCCGCCGTTGTTCCCACCCCCGGCACCTCGCCCGCCCCCGATGCCCTACTGGAGGCGCTGCGCCCGCAACTGGCGCGCTTCAAGCATCCCCGCGCTATACGCATTCTGGATGAATTGCCCCGCAACACGATGGGCAAGGTTCAGAAGAACCTGCTGCGCGACCATTTCGCCGCGCAACCCGCCTGACCACCACTCACGTGCTCACGACATCAAGGGAGGAAACCAAGACGACCGAGCCAACCAAGACCTTCATCCGCGCGACGCTGATGGCCCTGCCATCGGACCTTGGTGGGCTGGCGGTCCGCATTGAAATGCCTCAGTCAGAGTAGACCATACTCGACCGACTGCATCGCATCCTCTTTGTCGACGATGGAACCACCCTCGCCCAGATGGCCGAGGAAATCGCCGCCTGCTGGGGCAGTAACTGGGCGTTGGATCAGTCGAAATACTCCGAATGCAGGTCGTGCACTTCGCGAATCGTTTCGTCCAGCCGAGACAGATGACGCGTCATCGCGGCCCGCGCCTCGGCGATGTCTTTCTTGCGCAGCGCCTCGGCGATCAGCTTGTGATCGTTGAGAACGGTCTTGACCTCGTCGCCGCTGGCAAGGCTGAGACGGCACAGACGGTCCACCTTGCGCTTGCTGTGCTCGATCATCTCGAAGGCAAGAGGATAGCCGCACAATTCGCAGATCAACCTGTGAAAACTGTAATCCAGCGCATGAAACCGGTCCGTGTCCCCGGCGTCGATTGCCGCTTCCTGTTCGGCGATGCTCTGCTGCAGGGCGTCGGCGCGGGCGGCATCCCAGACGTCGCAGGCGCGTTCGACCACTTCGAGTTCCACCGCCTTTCGCACGAACCGGGCGTTGTCGATGCTTTCGATCGAAAACCCCCGGACAACCGTGGCCCGCTGCGGCCTGATCCACAGCAGGTCGAGGTTGCTCAGACGGGTAAAGGCATCGCGGACAGGCTGACGCGACACACCGAGTCGCCGCGCCACATCCGCTTCTGAAATTTTGGTCCCCGGCAACAGTGCCAGCGTCACGATCTCTTCCCGGAGCTGGTCAAACACGATGTCCGCCGTCGTGCGCGGCACAAGCGGATCGGGTGAAGTCAACATCGCGGTCCTCCCTGCCAGGCGCTGTTTTCTAGGCTTGGGCAGATACATCCGCAAAAGGAAGATGATCCAGCCCCAACCCGGTTCGTTGACCAGTGAAAAGCTCGCTGTGGCCGAAAGAGCATCGCAAATAATTTGCGCCTTGACAAGACTGGGATACTAGGAGCCTAATATCCTCCAGAGCCGCTACTTATGGATAGCGGTCTGCGCCAAGGCAGGAGGAGCCGGGGCGCCAACGCACGACCAAGGGGCAAGCCGGAGGGCAGACCCCGACACGCTAGGGAGGACTTCATGTTCAATAAACTTTCCACTTCATTGATCGGTGCCGCCACCGCCATCGCCCTCATCGGATCGGCCGCGGCCGCCGATAACTGGCGCGCGTGGAACATCCACAACGACGGGCACCCGAACACCGCTGCAATGGACCGTTTCGCGGAACTGGTTGCGGAAAAGACCGGCGGGGAGATCACGGTTGACGTGTTCCACGGCGGTGTCCTCGGCACCCAGCCGGACGCCATCGAACAGGTGCGCATCGGCGCCATCGAAATCGGCAACTTCAACCTCGGCCCCATCGGCCCGATGGTCAAAGAGGCCAACCTCGTCTCGCTGCCCTTCATCTTCAAGAGCGTGCCGCACATGTTCCGCGTTCTCGAAGGCGAAGCCGGCAACAAGGTGGCAGATGCCATGGGTGAGGCCGGGCTGCTTCCGCTGGCATGGGTCGACGCGGGCGCGCGCTCTTTCTACAGCCAAAAGCCGATCAACACGCCCGCAGACGTTCAGGGCCTCAAGATCCGGGTCATGAACAACGACCTCTACACCGCCATGATTTCGGCCATGGGCGGCAACCCCTCTCCGATGGCCTTCTCCGAGGTGCAGCAGGCGCTGAAGACCGGCGTTGTCGACGGGGCGGAAAACAACTTTCCCTCGTTCAAGAGCGTCGGCCACTACGAGGTGACCACCCACTACTCGCTCAGCGAGCACCTGATCATCCCGGAATGCATCTGCGTGAACACCACAAAGTTCAACGCACTGTCGCCTGAAATGCAGGACGCCGTCCGCGCCGCCGCCGAAGAGGCAGCGCTGTACCAGCGTGAACTCTGGTCCGTTCAGTCCGAGCAGGCGCGCAAGGACGTCGAAGCCGCTGGCATTATGGTCAACGAGATCGCCGACAAGGCGCCGTTCCAGAACGCCATGAGCGCCGTTTACGACGACTATCTGGCGGCAAACCCGGACATGAAGGAACTGGTCGACCTCGCCAAGGCAACCGAGTGACCCCTGCCTGACTGAGCACAAGTCTATCGCCCGGCTCCTCCTTTGGACGCCGGGCGATTTTTGAAGGGAGGGGAGCCATGAGCGAAACGCCCAAACCACCTGCATTCCTGCGCTACATGGACACGGCCTACGATCTGATCACCAAGATCTGCCTCGTTTTGGCCGGAACCGCGCTGGTCGTCATGACAGCGATTTTCGCCTGGCTCGTGTTCGGGCGCTATGTGTTGAACGACACGCCCACATGGGTCGAACAGGTCTCGCTGCTTCTGGTGATGGTCATCGCCTTTCTGGGCGCGGCGGTGGGTGTGCACCAGAACACGCATCTGTCCGTGGTCGTGTTCCGCAACATTGTTCCCAACTGGGTGCGGACCGTGTTTGTCGTGGTCTCCGACAGCCTGCTGGCCATCTTCGGCGGCATGATGTTCTGGTACGGGATCAAGCTGACCATGTTCAAATGGAACACGCTGATTCCCCTGATCCAGTGGTCCGAAGGGCTGCGCTCTCTGCCATTGGTGATCTGCGGCGCGCTGCTTTTCCTGTTTTCCACCGGACATCTGATCCGCCTGTTCCTTGGTCAGGACCAGCGCGTCGACAATATCGAATAAAGGGCAACAATGGGACTTGCGCTGCTTCTTGGGGTCTTTGCCCTCTGTGTCGTGATCGGAACGCCGGTCGCTTTCGCGCTTGGGATCGCCGCCCTCGCGGCCTTCTGGTACGAAGGCCTGCCGCTGCTGATCGGCTTTCAGCGGATTGTTGCGGGCATCAACGTCTTTTCGCTGATGGCGATCCCCTTCTTCATCTTTGCCGGGGACCTGATGTTCCACGGCGGGATCGCCATGCGCCTCGTGCGCTTCGCGCAGGCCGCTGTCGGCGCGGTGCGCGGCGGTCTTGGCATCGTGAACGTGTTTTCCTCGATGCTGTTCGGGGGCATTTCCGGCTCGGCCATTGCCGATATCTCGGCTCTGGGGTCGATCCTTGTACCGGTGATGAAGGACAAGGGCTATGATGCCGATTACGCGGTGAATGTCACCGTCACCTCCTCGATCGCCGGGATCATCATCCCACCCAGCCACAACATGATCATCTTCGCGCTGGCCACCGGCGGCGCGGTCTCAATTTCCAAGCTATTCCTCGCCGGGGTCGTGCCGGGCATCCTGATGTGCATCTGTCTTGCCGTCGCCGCCTATGTCGTCGCCGTCAAACGCGGCTACAAGGCCGAGCGCTTCCCGGGCTGGACCGCGCTGGCCATCAGTTTTGCCGGGGCCATTCCCGGCCTGATGACTGCGGTCATCATCGTCGGCGGCGTGCTGTCGGGTGTCTTCACCGTGACGGAATCCGGGGCTTTCGGTGCGATGTACGCTTTTGTCGTCACGGCGCTGGTCTATCGCAGCATCACCTGGGAAAACTTCCGGACGGCGGTTGTCTCTTCGGTGCGCACCACGTCGATGGTGATGATCCTGATCGCCTGCGCCGGGGCTTTCGCCTACATGCTGACCTTCTACCGGGTGCCCAGCAAGACGGTGGATTTCCTGCTCGACATCTCGGAAAACCCGATCGTCATCCTGCTCATGATCAACGCCGTGCTCTTGCTGTTGGGCATGATCATGGACATGGCCGCGCTGATCCTGATCTGCACGCCCATCTTCCTGCCGGTGATGAACATGCTGGGGATCGACCCGGTCCAGTTCGGGATCATCCTGCTGGTCAACCTCGGGCTTGGCCTTTGTACGCCACCTGTCGGCTCCTGTCTGTTCGTGGGCTGTGCCGTGGGCAAATTGCCGATGGAAAAAGCGGTCAAGACCATCTGGCCCTTCTATCTTGCAATCCTTGTGGCGCTGATCCTGATCACCTTCGTGCCTGCGATTTCGCTGACACTGCCCAACCTGCTCGTGAAATAAGGTCGTAACCAGTTGCGGGCGAAGGGTGTTTTTGCGCACCCTTCGCCCGCTTGTTTTTGGCGATACGCTACCGCGCCCCGCGCAGGGCAAAGGCCGCAAAGACACCGGCCCCCGCGCCCAGCAGATGCGATTCCCAGCTGACACCGGGCTGCCCCGGCAACACCCCCCAGATCATCGTCCCATAGGCCACCGCCACCCCGACGGCGACCAGCAGCGGAATGGGCCGCTTTTCGATCAGACCGCGCGCCACAATAAACCCGAACCAGCCAAAGATCAGCCCCGAGGCGCCCACATGGATCGCGGTGCCGCCAAACAGCCAGACACCAAGCCCGCCCAGAACCACGATTATCAGGGAAGCCATCAGCACAACCTGCCGCGCCGTGACCGCCAGAACTCCGCCCAGAACCGCCAGCGGAACAGTATTGGCGGAGGCATGGGCCACGGACCCGTGCAGCAGTGGCATGAACAGGATCCCGTCCAATCCGCCCAGCGAACGTGGCCGCAGTCCCAGCCAACCGTTCAACGCGTAACCCGTGATCAGGTTCACGGCCTCCACCGCCCAAATCACGCCCAACAGCGCCATAACCCATCCGAACCGTTCCAAAATCCCGCCCCCTGCTTTGCCGCCCCGGGATCGTGGAACAGGCCCCGCAAAAGCACAAGCTGCGGGATCGCGAGGTCAAGAGACTGGCCGTCTTCGTCGCAAAAGGCATCGCTCGTCGGCCTTATCGCACGAAAATGGTCCGACACGATTTTCATCCTCCATGAGAGGTGATGTCGTCAGTTATCAATTGCGAAGACCGGCTTGAGGCGACGCCTGTGGAGCGACGGGACATGACGCCTTCGCAAAAAAATTCCATAACATATCGGCAATTGGTTATACTCCACCCTACGACTCGTAGATTGAGAAAGTTTCTTGTTTGCAGGGCTGCCACGTCCCGCGTCTACCGGGGCAAAATTTGGAATGATGCGTTCGGGCCTTTAGGTCCGCGTGACTTTCCAGGAAATCGATGAGAACCGAAACGCATTCGATTGCTTCGGCAAACGGCGCGTTGTTCGGTTCAAGGGGATTTGTGATGCGTAGATTCCGTCCGATGCCGTGTTTCGACCTTCGTGAGTCACAAGGGTCGTCGGGCGCAATGCCACCAATGAGCCAAGCCTCAAAGGCGGTGGCTAAACCCTTGTTGAGAAGCACCTCCCTCGCAGCGGTCCTGACCAAGCCCAAGGCTCGAAAACAGGATCTCAAAGCCGAGGTCGAGCCGCTGGAACCTCGAATCCTTCTGTCGGCTGATCTTGCGCCATTCGCCGTGGCGATGATGGCCGATCAGAACGACCTGACCCTGTCGCTCGACGTTGCGACGGACATGATCCAGGTCCATGACACCATGACCGGCACTTTGGTTGCCGAGCGCGCCCGGGCGGAAACCTCAGCAGTCGAGATCGATGGCACGGACGAAGACGATGTTCTGCGCATGGATACGGCCGGAAGCTACATTTTTCCTGGCGGCATCTGGTTTTCCGGCGGTGCGGGCAATGACCAGATCATCGGCACCGACAATTTTGACGCGACCTGGATCGTCGACGGGATCGATGCGGGCTCGGTCGAAGGGCTGAACTTCGAAAGCGTGGAAACCCTGACCGGCGGAGCCGACAACTCGGATATCTTCCGTCTCTCCAGCGGCAGCCAGTCGACGGGCGGGCTTGAAGGCGGCGCCGGTGGCTTCGACGTGATCGAAGTGAACACCGGAGGGTTGCCGGTTATTTTCACGCCGACAGCCCCCGATGCTGGCGGCATTACAGTGGGCGGTCTGACGACGCTCTATACCGGCATGGAGCCGGTGGATACCACGGGAACCACCGCGACGGAGTTGGTGTTCAACCTTGGCGGCGGGAACAACACCGGGCTCACGCTCGTCTTTACCTCCAGCTCGATGGGCGTCGATACATTCACGCTCGATGGTCCGGGGATCGAGACGCACAATTTTGGCGTCGCTGCCTCCACGACTTCAGTAACAATAAACCTCGAAGGTGGTGCGGACGAGATCGCGATCAGCGGGATTGCCGGGACGCATCTGGACGGGATCCTGACCATTGTCGCGGGCTCGGGCGATGACACGATTTCGCTGGGAGAGGATTACGGCACGCTCGATATCGACGCGGGCATCGGCGCGGACGTGCTGGAAATCGACCTGCCTGCCGTTCAGGCCCTGCCGCCCGGATCCTATACCACGACAGTGATCGGTGATCAGGTCACAACACAGTTCAACGGCTCGACCATTGGCGTGGCCGACCTGCAACCGCTGTCAGAATTCAGCTCCATCACCGGCGATAGCATCGTGCTGGACGCAACCAACGTCATCGCCGCAGTGGACGAGGTGTTTGGCACGATTGCCGGCGTCCTGGAAACCGCAGGTGACACGCTTGACCTGATCTCGGCCTTGCCGCTGATCGGAGGGTCGAACCTCGTTGGACAGGCGGACGTGACGCTGGCGCGCGCACTGGACCTGTATGACACTATCGACAACGCGCGCGCCCAGATCCTCAAACAGATACAAGACCGCGTCGCCGACGGCCTGACCGTATCCGAGATCGAGGATGCGATTGCTGCCGCGACCACCGTGGTCGAGGGCATTGCGCCGGCCGCGATGAGCGTCATCGCAACGACCGGGGACAATCTGAACACGCAACTGACAGGCAACGTCGCGGCCTTCTTCGGCTTCACGGTCGAAGGCACGATCGACGGATCGCCCATTGCGACCACTTTCAGCATCTCCCGGGCTGACCTGCTGGCAGAGATCGGCGGTGATCCGACAAAAGGTCTGACAGCGCTGAACTCGCTCGTCACTGCTGCAATTTCCGCGACCGACCTGTCCGGTCTGGTTGTGCCGACCGTCACCGCGGGCCGGATCGCCTTCCAGGCGGTTTCAGATACCGTCGAGCAGGTCCGCGTGCGGGCATCTGACGGTAACGCCAATAACCTTGCGGCCTCACTGCTGGGGTTCGATCCGACGGAATACGTTACCCTGACGCTTGACCAGATCACCAACAGGCTGACGTCGCTTGGGGATTTGACCTTCGGCTTCGACGACGTGAACCTGTCAATCCAAGATGCGACGACGCTGTTGCTCGACTTCGATTTCGAAGCTTCCCGGAGGACAGAATTCGCCTTCGATTTCGGTGCGAATGCGGATGCTCTGGGCCTGTCCTTCGATGCTGCCGCGAAGCTTCAGCTTGCTGCCGGTTTCGCCTTTGATGCAAACCTCACAATCGATGCTTCCAATCTGGCGGATGTGACCTTCTCCGGGGCCATTGACGAATTCGGGCTGGGCGCCGAGATTGAGGCGACAGGCCCCAACGCGGTCACCGCCACCGCCAGCGTCGGCGTGATCCAAGGAACCGCAACAGGCGACGTGATGCTGGATATCGCGCTGGTCGACGACGGTTCCGTAGTATTCTCCGACGCGACCTCGGCGGCGGCTCTGCTGACAGAACTCGGCCTGACTTTGGGTGGCTTCGACTACGATTTTGGCACTGACACCTTCGCCTTCCAGGGTGCGGGCCAGCATGGTTATTCGGTCGCACTGAACCTTACTGCGGACGCTGGACTGATTGCGGGAACACTCGACATCGGCGTTACCGGTACTTTCGACGGCACTCCGCCGACTGTCACATTCACCGGTGGCGTAGAACAGGCCTTCCTCGATTTCAACAACCTCAGCCCCACCGAAATTGTCCGCGCCGTCGCGGATTTCGTGCTCTGGCTGCAGGACACGGCCGACAGCGACCTGCTTTCGGGCATCGACATTCCCTTCCTCGAAGGGGCTTTGGATGACGTGACCCGCATCGGGCAGGTCGTCTCGAACGCGCTGCTCTACGACTACGGCGGCGATGGGGTGAAAGACGATACCGACCGCCTCGTGACCGACCTCAACAACTCCCTGCTTGCCTCCGGACTCGATGCCTATCTGCGGTTCGAAGGCGCGGGCGACCAGTTCTTCCTGCGCTTCCTGAACGATTCCATCACCTCGATCGACATTCTGGACGGGGCCGAGCTTGGCAGCCTGGGTCTGTCCACGGGCAATGGCGTTCTGACGGACGGCATGTCCTTCAACGGGGCGACTCTTGGGGCGCTGGCGGGTGATCTTGCACTTACCGGGGCGCTGCTGGCGACGATCCGGGTGAACCTGAGCGGCGGGGGCAAGTTCGACGGCAAGTTCGAACTTCTGGAAAGCGCGCTCGACGACAACACCGGAATTGGCGACGACGTCGCCAAGCTGATTGACCGGTTCAACGCTCCGACCTTCAAGTCCATTCAGGACTTCCTGGTAAGGCTGGACGACATCGGTGTGCTGGACGCCGTCGGTTTCAACGCAAGCGACCTGTCCTCATTCTACGACGAAACCAGCGACCAACTGCTCTATGACATCAGCATCGGCGGGTCCAACCTGTTCGACGTCGAGATACCGACCGATTTCGAACTCGACCTTGGCACGCTGTTGAACATCAACTCGACCTCCCGGCTGGTGATTTCTGGTGGGGCGTCGCTTGATCTCGGGCTGGGCTTTGACCTGTCGACAGGGTCCGGCGGCGGCGGTCTTCCCGGACCGGCCGGCAATTTGGAACTGACGACCCTGCTGACGGATATCGGCGTTTCGCAGAAGCAGGAAAAGGCGATCACGGCAGATGTTGCGCCGGTGGCGCAGACGGACATGGCGTTCACCCTGATCCTGACCGAGGACGGCGGCGCCGACCAGACCTTTGCCGTGGATCTGAACGATATCGACCTGAAGAACGCCACCTCGGCCAACTTCGCTGCCTACCGAACCGCTCTTTTGGCGCAGATCAATGCCGATCTGCCAAGCAGCATAACGGCGTCCTTTGTTGACGAAACCCCGCCAACTGCCACCCCGGCGATCACGGATTACGCCCGCCTGACCTTTACCTACACTGGCGGCGCCGCGACCTACACGATGGAGATCGACAATACGGCCGCAGGCTTTTCGACCGATCCCGCGGCAGCCCTACTCGGATTGTGGAATACCGGCTCCAGCACGGATGCCGCGCTGACCGCCGCCGGAGCGATCAAGCCGTTCGCTGCGGCTGGGGTGATTTCCGAGGCTCTCGTTTTCCAGCTCGACCTGGACGGCACTGTCTACGACATCACGATTCCGAAGACAGCGACCCTATCCGTTCAGAACGGGCAGCTTATTTCGATCAACAGCTCCGTGGTCAGTCTCGTCGCAGATGTAAAGGCGGCGCTGCAAGAAGCACTGGACCCGACCGTTCCGGTGCCCGACCCCAATAACCCGCCATTTGTGGACCTGTCCGGTGACGTGACCGCAGCCTTCCAAGGGACGCGCCTCGTCTTGTCGCTGACCGAAGGATCGGCCTACACGAACATGGAATTGACCAGCGCGTTGCCGGAACTTGGCTTCGACACAACGCTTGTTGCCGACAGCGCTGACCTTTTGATGACGGTGGACGACACTGGCTCCCCGGACGATACGCTCATCAAGGTTTCCTTCGACGGAGCCACCGACATCCAGGGTGCGCTGGACGCCATCGCCGACGCCATCGAGAACGAACTTGGCTTGACGCCCGGGGATGTCACCGGAGACCCGGCAGACGATTACGCCGTGTTCCTGACGCCGGATGACCTGTCCACTCCTCAGAACGAGGAAGGGAAAAGCATATCGGTCAAGATCGCCGACGGCACCTATACCCTCAAGGGTTTGACGGCGATCAACGGGTCACCCACGGCCGTTGACCTTGGCCTTATCGGGACCGACGTGAACCCGACCGACCCGGACGATGTGGCCGACGGCATCGTTCAGGGTGCCGACATCGGCGGAATCCGTCTGATCGACCGGTTCTTCATCAAGTCGGACGTGCCCATGGGCGCAACTCAAAGCGACCTCGCCTCGCTGGAGTTCACTGCCCAGGCCGGTCGGCTGGTCAGTGATCTGCAACTCGCCGGCGATGACATCCTGTTCTCCGCATCGCTGGACCTGCGAGACTACGTCGAAGGCACCACTTTGGCGGAGTGGCTTGAGATCGAAATACTGGATGTGGCAGGCATCGCTGCGGGCACCTACAAGATCAAGGAAGTCGCGTCCGGAACACTCGACGGCAACAGCGTCGACGGTGTGCGAATTGTTGCGACCAGCGGTGCCGCGGTCGACGTTGGCGAGACCGACCAGTCGGGTGGCAAGGCAATCATCAAGACCGGCATCGACGCCAGCGCATCGCTGGGCTTCGTCGGGGTTGAACTGAACGGCGAAGCGACGTTCGGGGCCGAATTGAGCCTTGGATTCAACGCCGGTGCCGGTGCGCCCGCCGAAGACGGAATCGTCACGCTTGGTGAAGTGGTCGACGTCATCGACGCGGCAAGAACTGACGGGGTTTCGGCGCTTTTCGATCTCTTCGTCTTCCCCGAATTGACCGCCACGCCCGGCCCGAACTTTGGTGAGGCGGCGCTTGACCTGTCGTTGGCTGGCGGCTCGTCGGGCTTCCAAGCCATTGCCGATGCATTGCTTGATGGGAACACCAGCATCGGCGCCTCGATCGAGCTGATTGCGCTGGGCGATCCGTTTATGCAGACGCGGTTCGATGCGGCCGGCGGTTTCGACATCACAGATGGCGATACCTTCGTCATCGGCAAGGACTTCACAGACCTGTTGCCCGTCGGCGCAACTCTGCGCTTCGAACAACCGGTGGCAAGCGGACAGACCGAACCCACCGTGTTCGAGGCCAAGATCGAGTCGACCAGCTATTCGGGCGGCACGGACCTGACCACCGTGAATTTGGTGACAGACAGTTTCGTCAAGATCTCCGGAGCCGATGTCACGGCCCTGACGGCCTCGGATGTGCTGACCGACTTTGACGACATCACTTTGCGTCCCTCCGTCAATGTCAACCTGCCGGACTTTGGCGCGCTGTCGGACGTGGGCTTTGGCTCGTTCGATCTCGACACGCTTCTGGACGCCTTGGTGATGCTGGCCGATGCACTTGCCGAGATCGAAGGCTTCGAATTCCTGGACGTGAAGCTGCCAGTGATCGACAAGTCGCTGCATGATCTTTTCTCGCTTGCTGACGATTTGCGGGATTTCGTCGAAGGCCTGCGCGCCAACCCGGCGGGTAGCCTGCAATTCGTCGAGGACGCGCTGAATGATGCAATCGGACTGAGCGCGGACACCCTCGAAGAGGCCTATGATCTGGCCTATGGCACTGGCGGAGGAGACGATGCTCCGGACCAGGCCTTCACCATCGGATACGAGACCTCCAACGGTCAGGAGATGCTGACCTTCTCGCTCAACATCGGCGCGGCCTTTTCGGAAGCGATCAATGTGGGCCTGTCCGACCTGCCCTTTGCCGACGACCTGTTCGATGCGCTAGGCGACATCGGTCCGATCAATTTCTCCGGCTCTGCCGGTTTGGCGGCGAACGGCGGCATTTTCCTGAACATCGGCCTCGGGATCGATCTGGGCGAACTGGCGACCGCCGTCACCGACAACGATGATACGACCACCATCGCCGACACCTTCTATCTTCTCGAAGAGACCGGACTCGCCGCTTCGATCGGTGCGTCTGGAAGCAACCTTGCCTTCAATGCGGGGCTCGGCCCGCTCGCACTTGCAATCGGCAACAATGGTTCTGACCTTGCGGAAATCGCGATCAACGCCGGTGCGGTCCTGTCCACGCAGGGTGGCGTGTTCACCGACGGGCGGTTGTCGCTCGAGGATCTGGTCAAAGGCGATGTGGCTTTGACCTCGGCCTTCTCGCTCGATGGTATCAACAGTGGCGCCTATGGCGAAATCTCGGGCCGCTTGCCGGTCTTCTTCCCGACTGACAGCAATCATATCGGCGATATCCTGATCGGCACCACCTACGGTGACGAGAACGGCGGAACCGGGGCGGACTACGGGGCGCTTGACAGCTTTGCCACAACCGGGCTGTCCGCGTTGAAGGTGCTCACGTCGGACACCGACCCGGCACCGGCCACCACGGACGTCGTGATCGACGTGTCGCAGTTGACATCCTACTTCACTACCTTCGACTTTTCCGAACTGTCGATCTTCGACAACATCCGGCTGGCGGTTGACGGGTTCGACCTGTTCCTCGGCCTGCTCGAGGAAAATATCTTCGGCGAGTTGGCCGATCTGGACCTTCCCATCGTGGGTGAAGGCTTCGGCGATGCCGCAAACTTCATCGGCGACTTCCGCGAGGGCTTTGTCGGCAACCTGCGGATCGCGCTTGACGCGATCGAGGATGCTGCGGATGACTTCGCCGATCCCGACAAGAACATCATTTCCAAGCTGATCTTTGACCTGCTGGGGCCGAACGGTCTCGACCTGCTCAAGGAACTGGACCCCGCCGACCAGACCGGTAACGGTGGTGCGGGCGACTACATCCTGCTCAATGCCCAAGGCTATCAGGACGCACTGGATACCGGTGATTTCAGCCTGGCCGATATTTCCTGGAACTTCGACCTTGGCACGGACGATTTCGAGGAAGTGGCCAATGTGCCGCTTGCCTTCGACATCGGCATTCCCGGCCTTGGGCTCGAAACCACCGGCGCGATCCAATTCCTGATCGACTGGGGCATCGGGCTGGGCTTTGGCCTATCGGCGCAAAAGGGGTTCTACTTCGACTTCGACGAAGCCGAGGACGATGTCTATTTCGAGGCGCAGGCGCGACTCGAGGAAGGAACTTCGATCAGCGGGAAGCTTGGCTTCCTCGGTCTGACGGCAACCGATCGCGACAGCGGGCTGGCCGGTAGCGGACTGGTCGGCACCCAATGGGAGGGAATGGAAACCGGGCTGACCGCCAATGTCGGGCTCGACATCTTGCTCGGCGGGGTAGCTGCCGACCAGATCGGCATGACCGAGCTTGGCGGTATCGGTCTGAACATGAGCATTGACGTGACCGCCGCGGCGGCGTTGGACCTTGTGCTTGGCCTCGACGAGGACTTGGTTGGCGCGGCACTGGCCAATGGCTTCCCCTCGGTCGAGGCAGGGTTCGACTTCCTCTGGACGTTCAGCGACACCTACAACCTGATCGGCGGGTCGACGGACTTGGCCGAGATGGACGTGGGTATCAAGTACCTGGCCTTCGGTGACGTCGGCCTGAACCTTGGCGAGTTCGTGACGGACGTGCTTGGCCCGATCGTGGATGCGGTCGCGGAATACACCGCACCGCTCCAGCCATTTATCGACTTCCTGACCGCGCCGATCCCGCTGGTGGACGTCTTCGGCGTCGACCTCACCATGCTGGACCTGGCTGCGGCCTTGGGCGACTTCGATCCCGGCCTGATCGAGACACTGGCCGAGGTCATCACACTCATCAACGACATTGCCGCTCTGCGAGACGGCGGCGATCTGGACCTGATCATCCCGATTGGTGACTTTGTGATCTATGACGCGGTTTCTGGCGGCGATGCCGGGGACAACCCCTTTGCCGACGGGTTCAGCGGGTCGGAGATGTTCAACGAACGTGACGCGGCGGGCGCCTTCGACGCGGCGGCGGCGACCTTCCTCAGCAATCTGGACGATGCGACGACAACCGGAGGAGACAAGGACAAGAAAGCCGCGAAAACGGTGACCAAGCTCAAGGCAGGCGGTTCCTTCGCCTTCCCGATCATCGAGGATCCGGCGCAGATCTTCGGTCTGCTGATGGGCAACCCCGCGACGCTGGTGACCTTTGACCTCGATCCACTGATCGTCGGGTTCGAGCAGAACTTCTTCTTCTCGATCTTCGGACCGCTCGGCGTTTCGCTGGGCCTTATCGTCGAATTCACCGCCGACTTCGCCTTCGGATACGACACCCAGGGTATTTCCGATTTTGTTGACAGCGATTTCCGCAACCCCCTGCTGCTGTTCAACGGGTTGTTCATCTCCGACACGGAAAACCCCGATGGCTCGGGTGCGGACGTGCCTGAACTGACCTTCCTGGGCGGTATTACCGCGGCGGCGGAACTGAATCTGGGCATCGCGCGCGCAGGCGTGGCGGGCGGTCTCTTCATTGAAATCATGTTCGACCTGTTCGACCCGGACAACGATGGCAAAGTGCGCATCACGGAATTGGCGTCGAACTTCACCAACCAGCTCCGGGCGCCCAGCGACGGCGAAAAGCTGCTGGCACCGCTGGCTATTTTTGATGTGACCGGGGAAATCTTTGCCCGGCTGTTTGCCTTCCTCAAGATAGACTTCGGCTTCTTCGAGGTGGACAAGGAATGGGACCTGGTCGACCCGATCACCATCCTCGACTTCGAGATAGACTTCTTCAGGCCGCCGGTCGTCGCCTCCGAGGCCGACAACGGCGATCTCATCATCAATGTTGGCGATTTTGCGGAACAGCGTCTTCTGGGAGATGCCACCGACTTTGGCGAGGTCGTCTACATCGAGAAGGACGGCCCGATCGACAACGGCTACTACAACGTCAATGTCTATACGAACCCGAACGGCTTTGGCGAAGACAGCCCCTTCAGTGGCAACAAGTTCAGCTACAAGATCAAGGCGGGGTCCTCTCTGGTCGTGCGGGCCGGTTCCGGTGACGACGAGGTGTACTTCATCGGCTGGGACGGCGACGAGGTGTTCTTTGATGTCGAAGGCGGCATCGGTAACGACCGCATCGAGTTCTCCGGTGGCGGCACCGGCAGCAACACCACTTTCAACCGTCTGATCGGCGGGCTGGGCAACGACACGATCATCGGCTCCGGCGGGCGTGACCTCGTCGAGGGTGGCGCAGGCAATGACAGTGTCGACGGCGGCGGCGCTGCGGACCTCGTGCTAGGCGATCAGGTCGACTTTTACACCAACAGCCTGAAGGTCAACCTGCTCGGAAACGCGGGTCGGGACACTGTGAGCGGCGGCGGCGGCGACGACATCGTGATCGGCGGCGGCGGTCAGGATTCCATCCTCGGCGGCGACGGCAATGACCTGATCCTCGGTGATGGTGGTGAAATCAAGTTCCTGACGGCGGGTCAAAAGATACTCTCCAACATCTACGCCCTGCACGAGGGTGGCGTAACCAAGACGGACAAGCTGAACGAGGGCGAAAAGGACACCATCGATGCCGGGGCCGGCAATGACGTTGTTTTTGCGTCGGGCGGCAACGATGACGTCATCGGCGGTACCGGGGCCGATGCGATCTTTGGCGGCGCCGGGTTCGATACGATCTCTGGCGGCGATGGCGCGGACCTGATCCTTGGCGACATCGGCGGCATCCTGCAATCGCTGCTGACCGTTCCGCAGAACGATCTGCTGAGCAACATGAGTGCGCTGAACAACTCCAGCGACATCGTGCAATTGGCACAGCGCATCGCGCTGGCTTCGGGCGGCGCGTCAGACAGCATCACTGGCGGGGCGGACGATGACCTGATCTTCGCACAGGAAGGCAACGACACCGTGCTTGCAGGTGCGGGCGATGATCTCGCCTACTTGGGGTCCGGGGCGGACTCGGCCGAGGGTGGCACAGGCAACGACACGCTGCTGGGTGAAGGACAGGCCGACTTCCTGCGCGGCAACGAAGATAACGACGTTCTTGACGGCGGCACGGGGGCGGACACCGCCTTTGGCGATGGCGGCGCAGACGTTCTGATCTCCGCTCAGGGGGCGGATTCCGTCAATGGCGGCGACGGCAGCGATACCTACCGGGTGAATCTGTCGGGCGGCACGACCGAAAGCCATATCGAGATTTCCGATGGCGGCATCTCGTCGTCCGACGTGGACGTGCTGGAGGTCAACGGCACGGACCGGGCCGACCATATCCTGCTGCGTTCCGACACATCCGGTAACAACGCCTTCATCGCCAACTTGAACGGTCCGTTCAATGTCGAACGGGTCAACTATGACAAAACGCTGGAGCGGATCATCATCTCTGGCGGTGCGGGCGACGACATATTTGCGTCGGACGATACCGCGGCAGAGATCACCATCTATGGCGACAGCGGCGATGACAGCTTCCAGATCGGGCAGTTGTTCCGCGAGGCACGATTTGTCAACGAGGAAGAGAACGGCATCCCGACTGGTATCGCCACCGAGGACTTCTTTGCCACCATCGAGGTCACACGCGGCTGGCTGTCGAATGGCATCAGTTTCCCGATGACCATCAACGGCGGTATCGGCGACGACAACTTTACCGTCTATCATAACAAGGCAGTGCTGACGCTGAACGGCGAGGCGGGCGATGATATCTTCGAGGTGCGTGCCTTTGCGCTTGTCGGATCGCAGGAGCCACAGCGCGAACGCACCGATCTGACCGGTGGTGACGGCGCCGACACCGTTCGCTACGCGGTGAACGCCCCGGTGAATATCAACGGCGGCGACGGCTTCGACACTTTGATCGTGATCGGGACGGAATTCGGCGATGATTTCGTCATCACCGACGATGGTGTCTTTGGCGCCGGGTTGAACGTCAATTTCGTCAACATCGAGAGCCTGCGCATCGACGGTGCCGAGGGCAACGACCGTTTCTTCCTGCAATCCACTCTTGAGACGGTATTGACCGAACTCTTCGGCGGGCTGGGCGACGACACCTTCTTTACCAGCGGAGAGACGCCGCCGGTCGTGTCCAATGATTTCCGGGGGCATTCCGGCATCATCACGCACGAGATGACGGCGGGTGGCGACGTTCGCTATGATGGTCAGACCGTTTTCGGCATTTCGGCCAACGTGGCTGATAACGAGATACCTTTCGCCATCCTGACCGAAACGCAGGGTTCCACCATCGTCACCGAGGGCGACGCGACAGGGGACACCTACACGGTGCGCCTGACCAAGGCCCCGACCGAAGATGTCTTTGTCACCATCGGCGCACCGCTTCCCAGCCCCAGCCAGCGGCAGCAAGGGACCTACGCCTTCCGTGTCGACAGCACACATCCCGACGCGACAACCCGGGGCGACGGGTCCTCGGTGGTGCTGAAGTTCACCGCAGCCAACTGGAACCTGGCGCAGACCGTGCAGGTAATCGCCGATGGCGTGATGAACGACTACCCCGGCGGGCTCTTTACCCGTCAGGACATCGCCGGCGAAACCTTTGCCGATCCGGAGAACTTCGACTTTGACGACACCGCGTACGAAGGGCCCGTGAACGCGGTGATCACCCATACCTTCAGCGCCGGACGGACGGTTCAAGGGGACGAGTCCGCCGGTGATCTGGTTGCGGTCGACAATGTCGCCGGGACGATGACCATCAAGCCGCTTGGAATGGCGCAGAACGAATTGCTCGGCAAGACGATCTCCATCGTGGAAGGCGAGAGCTTCGGGGACTTCCGGTTTATTACCGGCGTGGCGCTCGACGGGGCAAACTACGTGCTGACGCTGAGCAAGCCTTGGGACGACGGAAAGGTCCCGACGGTCGGCGGCTCCGAAAACACGGTCTTCAACATCCGCCTCGACGACTCGATCACCGGTACGCATGCCGCGTCGGTCGAGATGAAGGCCGAGGAGATCTTTGACGACCGCACGATCTTTACTGGCAAGGACAGCAGCGGCGCCGCGCTGGACTTCGAAGCAACCTACGGTGATCTGACCGGCTTCACCCTGCAGATCATCGGCGGAACCGGGGCCGGACAGGAAATGCTGATCCTGGGCACCGATGGTGAGGAACTGACGCTCAACAGCATCTGGTCGATCGATCCGGACTCGGATTCCGTTTTCCGGATCAACCGCTACGAAGGGTTGAACAGCCAAGTCGTCGAAGTCCTGATCAACGACAACGACAAACCAGGCCTGATCATCGACCAGACCAGCGATCTGAACGGCGATGGCACGATCGATACCGGGACCAGCAATAACACCATAACCGCTGTGATCGAGGGTGCGGACGGCAACCAGAACGGCGAAGGCGACGTGCTGACGCTGTCGCTGACCCAGCCACTGACCGGCGGTCAGTCTATGACGATGGACCTCGACTACGACGCCAGCCAGATCAAGGTCGTCGCGCTGGGCGATGGACCGGCCGGCACGGCCCTCACCTCGCTGAACTACGACAGCGGCACGCTCTCGCACCTGGTCGAGGTCTGGGCGGTGGACGACCAGGAACGCGAAGGCGCCCATACCGCGCAGATCAACTTCAGCTTCTCCAACTTCTCGGGCATTGCTGCCACGGACGGCGGCAGCGAGACGCTGATGCTGGAGCTTGATGCCACCAATCCGCAGAGTTCTGTGGGGACAACCTTCGAACCAACGAGCATCACCCACGTCAAGCTGAACACAGTCGATGTGCCGGTCTACGACGAGATCGTTCAGGCGACCGGGCTGCATTACCGGCTGATCGAAGGATCCAACCAGATCCTGTTCTATGACGGTGACGACATCGTCGAAGTCTCCGGCACGGTCGAGATCCAGTACGATTACGAACAGATCACCTATCAGGAAGCCTTTGGCGGTTCGGTGCTCGTCCGCATCGCGGACGATGACGCGCCAACCCTGCTGGTCCGGGAAACGCAGGGCCGTACCGACGTGATCGAAGGTGGACCGGGTGATGCCTATGAACTGCGCCTGACTTCGGCCCCGATCAGTGGCTCGGTGGACATCAACCTGTCCGAGATCATCACCAAGACGACCAAGACGGGTGGACTCCGCTACGACAACATCCAGGTAGAGATCACTGCGGTCTTCCAGGACGGAATCCTGTTCGTACCGACCAAGACGCAGGCGATGGACGATAGTGGCAACCTGTTGTTCGACGAGGCTGGCGATCCGGTGATGGAGTTCACCCTCAGCTTCAACGACACCAACTGGGATAGCCCGGCCATCATTTTCGTGTCCGCAGTCGACGATGCCGTTGTCGATGGCGACGACACTCAGGTCTTTGCCCCCTCACCCGCAACGCTGGCGCAAATTCTTGGCCCGGTTGTCGTGGACGGCGCGGGTGGCAATGGTTCCCTCTTCGGCCTTGCCGATCCACTGATGTTGCCCGGCGAAACCAACGTAAAGGCGCCGGTCGGCGACTTTGACCAAGCAGCCATCGACAACAGCGACGCCAGCCCCTCCCTGACGATCAACCGCGACGACCTGACCGCCGAGGTCATGATCGACCTGCGCCTTCGCTCGAACCCGGATGATCTCGAACCAGGAGATGCGGGCTACCCCGGCAGTGCCGCCACTCTCGACGAAATCGAAGCTTTGATCGGCAAGACGCTGGAAATCACCCGCGCGCCCGCCGCACCCGAGGTCGTCGACCAATTCCGCCTGATCACCGACGTCACCATCAACGGTGACAATACAGTGACCCTGCACCTGAACGCGCCCTATGACCTTTCACCGGTTGGGCCGCTCGCCAAGTTCCAGAGCTTTGATCCGGCAGATGCCAATGACCCCAATAACGCCGGATACCCGGCAGAGGTAGACACGCCGGAAAGCTCGCTGGACGATCCGATCAACCGCTATTCGCTGACCTCCGAAAGCCTCAATTTCTTCGTCAACGAGTTGGTTTCGGTTGATGTGCTCTTCGTCAAGGACGACGACAGCCCGGCCGACAGTTCCGGCACGTTGACGTCCAATCGGCTGTTCGGCTTCAACATGGGGCCTGACACCGTTATCGGAGAACGCGCGCGCCAAGGTGGCATCACCTATGGCGAGCTTGAAGTGGTCGATATCACGCTGGGTGTTGGTTACAATAACCTCAACGTAATCGGGACTGGAACGCGGTCCGATGGATACGAGACCCGCACCATCATCCGCACCGGCACCGAGGTTCCCGTGGATCCGACGCTTTTGCCGGGCAACTCGCTGGTGGGGGCGCCGGTCGGCGACACCGTCACCGTCAACCTGCTGACCACGGATCAAAGCCTGCTGAGCGGGACCACCTACAGCGTGGAAAACCCATCCTCCGGCAATGGCTACGAAACGCTCTTCACACTCGACACCGATCCGGGCCAGCCAGACGACTTCTACCTCGGCCAAAAGCTGATCCTGACCATCGAGGCCGATGGGGAAACCCAGGTCATCGAACGCTGGATTACCGGCTCTTCGGGCGACACGCTCGAACTGGACGACCCGATCACGCTGGATGGGAGTGCCGTTGGCATCGGATGGGAGATCGTCGATCCGGCGGACGGTGCGCTTTCGGTTGACTTGCAAGGCGGCGAAGACCAACTGAGCGCAACCGGCGACCGCGGCATTGTGGTTTTCGGCGGCGAGGGATCGGACACAATCACCACAGCGGCAGGCGACGACATCGTCTTCGGCGACCTTGGCCGGGTGGATTACTTCAACGCGATGTCCTTCCTTCTGAACGGAGATACCGACCCCACCCCGGTCAACATCTTTGGCGGCTTCGGTTCGATCGTGACGCGGTTGGGGGTTGCGCCCGAGGCTTTCCTTGGCTTCGTCGACGGACAATTTACCGATCCCACCAACATCGACACGGACCAGAATATATTCCCGGTCGCAGACGCATCCGCCGGGACGGTTTTCGATCCGTACGAAACCGGCGACATCGGCCTTGCGGGTCTCTTCGTCGACATCAACGACGGTACCGGCTTTGAAACCCCGATCATGCTGATCACGGGCAACACCAACGAGGTGCTGGACATCCTGCCCGAACTCGCCGTGGAACTTGATGCCACCAGCAAGTTCCGCATCTCGACACTCCCCGAAGATCAGGCCGATGGTTTCAGCTGGCAGGCTGGACTGATCCTTGCAATCGCAGGCAACGGCGACGACGACGTGATCGACACGGGCGACGGCAACGACACGGTCATGGGCGGCGAAGGCAACGATGACATCACGCTCGGGGCCGGCCACGATATCGGCTTCGGCGATCTTGGCATGGTGCGCAACAGCTTCCTCGGCGGCGTCGACCCTGTCCCGACCGTGCCGGGCGAGATCGTACCAACCTATCGCGACGGCGTTTTCGCAATCCAGATCGGAACCGGCGGCGACGACACTGTGTACGGTGGCGACGGCAATGACCTGCTGATCGGCGGCGCGGGTTCGGACGAGTTGTCCGGCGACGCGGGTGACGACGTCATCATGGGTGACGTGGGCTTTGCAGATTACACCGACGGTGTGCTGGGCGTGCTCGAAACGTATCGCGGCGCTGGCGCGGCAGATGAGATTGCTGGCGGCTTTGGCAGCGACACGATCCTCGGCGGTTTGGGCGGCGACCTCATCGCCGGAGACGAGATTACTCCGACCGGATCGCCCCTGGACGGCGGCGACTTGATCCTGGGTGATCATGGCCGTGTAGATTATGGCTTCGACGACGATCTGGCGCCGACGACATCTTCTATCGAGCGCATCGAAGGCGTGTTGGAAACCATCGACGGCAAAGACACGATTTCCGGCAACGCAGGAGCCGATACGATTGTCGGCGGCTCGGATGCCGACCTGATCCGCGGCGATGACGAGACATCTGCCTCGGGAGGCTTCGACCTCGGCGACCTGATCTTTGGCGACACGGCAGAGATCGACTTTGCCGTGGTAGGCGGTGCTCTGTCGCTGCTGTCCCGGGTCGCGACGCGCGACACCTCGAATTTGACCGGCGGCAACGACGTGATCGAGGGTGCTGCCGGCGGCGACACAGTGTTCGGCGGCATCGGTCTTGACGTGATCCGCGGCGACGATGCGACGCCGGACGGCGCAATCGACGGTGCGGACCGGCTGATTGGTGACAATGGCGAAATGCTCTACGAGGCTGACGGCGTGACCATCGCATCGGTGCGCAGCTTCGAAGACGGTCTGGGCGACGTGGATGAAATATCAGGCAACGCCGGGGCGGATTGGATCATCGGCGGCTATGCGGGCGACTTGATCCACGGCAACAACGACACCGACACCGACACCGAGACCGCGCTGGATGGCGCCGATGTCATCTTGGGTGATAATGGCGAGATCATCCTCAGCGGCGGAAGCTTCACCGATATCCGGACCTTCGACACCGGCGAGGATCCGCAGGATGCAAGCAACACCCTTCCGATCTTTGCCGCCGACGACACGATCACCGGCGACGCAGGCGGGGACATCATCCTTGGCGGCCTTGGCGCGGACCTGATCCGCGGCGATCACAGTCTGGCCACCGACAGCGCCGAAGATGGCGGCGACGTGATCCTCGGCGACAACGGAGAAGTGGTCTGGGGTCAGGGCGGCTTCGACAGTTTCGTCCGCACCTTTGCCTTCACCGCCAACTCGTCCAGCGAGGAGCGCGGCGCCTCCGACACGATATCGGGCAACTCCGAAAACGACCTCATCATGGGGGGCACTTCGGGCGATCTGATCCTCGGCGGCACGCAGGACGACATCGTGCTGGGTGACCATGGCTTTGCCGGGATCATCGGCGGACAGGTGCAGTTCCTGTCGATCCGCGAAAACGCAGAGGGCACGGACGGCACAAACGGCTTCGGCGGCGACGACACGATCTTCGGCGATGAGCATGAGGACATCATGGTTGGCGGCTACGGTGCGGACGTCATCGACGGAGACAACGTCGAATCCCGAGATGACCCGCTGGGTGCTCTGGCCGGCAAAGACCTGATTTTTGGCGACAACGTCGAACTGGACCGCCGGGGTGCCTTCCTCGGGGACTTCACCGATCCGCGTTACACCACGCTTTCCGGCACGCAACTCTACAGTGTCGACGCCGGTGAAATGTCGACTGGTCATGCTGTCGAAGGCATGCTGCTGGTGGACGGTTCTGCCCTTGCCAATCCCGACGGCGTGGCGGTCTGGGGCGACTTCCAGATCGAACTCCTTGATCACGACCAGAACGGCGCGACCAATGGCCTCTTCGGGGATGATTACATCGCTGGTGGCGGCGAGCAGGACAGCATCTTCGGCCAGTTGGGCGACGATATGATCCAGGGTGACGGTGGCGTACAGGGTGTCTTCTCTCAGATGGCTTACCTGACGACCGCGGCTGTCGACACCGACAGAACCCTCGCGGACGGCATCGCAATGGATGGTGTCCACGCATACCGCGACGGCAACGGTGTTCTGCACGTCAATGCCTCTTTCGAAACCGTCTACGACGATGACGATTACATCGAAGGCAACGGTGGCAACGACGTGATCTTTGGTGGTCTCGGCCAAGACGACATCGTCGGCGACAACTCCTCGCTCTTCAGCCTCGACGCCTCTGAGCGTTACGGCTTGATGGTCGGCGGTGTGGATATTGGCATCGGATCGGACATGATCCTTGGCGGTTCCGGCCAGCGGCTGGACCGCAACGAGTACACCGAGGCGCCGAGTGGCGAAGGCGACGAGGTGGTCGATATCCTGATCGCCGACCGCCATTCGCGCGACGCGGATATGGTGATGGGCGACAATGGTGACATCTACCGCATTTTGGATGCCGCCGGCGCGTACATGTCCTTCACCTATGACCAGATGGACGACGTCGCATCCGAGCACTACGGCGCGGGCGAACTGTCGCGTGGGGCGGACCGGATCGTGATCCGTGGCGCAAACCTGCTGGACTACACCGAAGGGGGCGACGCCTTTGGCCCGACCAGCTATGGCGCGGCCGATGAGGTTCACGGCGAAAGCGGCGACGACAGCGTTTATGGCCTTGTCGGTGATGACTCTCTGTTCGGCGATGCCGATGACGACGACATTATCGGCGGCTTGGGCAATGACTGGATTTCGGGTGGCACGGGCCTTGACGGGGTAATCGGCAGCGATGGCCGCATCTACACCTCGCGCAACCAGGACGCACCCGGCGGCGCCGGTGGGTCGACGCACTCCGAGGCGATCTATGGCATCGGTTTTGTCGATACCAACCGGTTCATCTCGACCCCCGGCAAAATCCAGCAATCCACGATCAATCTGGAGGGCTACCTGAAGAAGACCGTCGATCTGACGCCTTTCTTCCCGGAGAATGCGACGGATGTTCCGGGGCTGACGGATCGGGTGAACAACTCCGCCGATGTTGACAACAATGACAACGACATCATCTTCGGCGGCCTTGGAAGCGACAGCCTGCATGGCGGCTATGGCTCTGATGCGATCTCGGGCGCAGAGGCGATGCGGTACCTGGAGGCCGGACTGCCCCTGCCCTACACCTTCGACAACCCGGGCAACCCGGGTGACATCCTGGCCTATGGGACAGGGGTTGATGGCGATGGAAACCTGCGTCCGAACGAGTTCGCGGCCTATGACGAATTCAACCCGCGCCCCGAGGTCTGGGTTGATCCGGTCACCTTCTCCTTTGTCGATCCTGCGACGCCGGGCGCGGTGCCCTTCGTGCTCAACTTCGACCCGGCTGACGGTGCCGCGACCGATCCGGTTACGGGCGATGGGCCAGCGGTGGCTTCGGATGGTGATGACGTCATCTTTGGCGACCTCGGCCATGATTGGCTGGTCGGCGGCACGGGTCGCGACCACGTTTACGGAGGCTTCGGCGACGACCTTCTCAATGTCGATGACGATCACGACACCGGCGGCGCCAATGACACCCCCGATACGGCGGACAGCTATGCCGACATCGCCTATGGTGGTGGTGGCCGGGATATCCTGATCGGTAACACCGGCGGCGATCGCCTGATCGACTGGGTGGGTGAGTTCAACTCATACATCGTGCCTTTCGCGCCCTTCGGGGCCTTCACGATCAGCCGAAACGTACAACCGCAGATCTTCCAGTATCTGTATGATCTGTCCGAAGCCGACGGCGCAGACACCACGCGGATCGTCGATGGCGACGCATCGCGCAATGGTGAACCCTATGGCGAGATCGGCGCTGTCAAACAGCAGGATCCGTTCTGGAAGGATCAGACCGGTGCGCCGGACGATCCGCAACCCGGCAACATCCCCGGCGGCAAGCGGGACGTAATGGCCGCGGAAACCTTCAACGGCGCCAATGCGCTGGTGGCCCTCGCCGCGGACAGTGGCGATTGGAGCACCGATTCCGGCAAGGCAGTGATCGCACCAGAGGCCAGAGGACTGGATGGCGTGAGCGTTTACCACGTTTCGACATATCTGCCGACGTACTTCGAGATCACGGCGTCCATGGCGGCCGCGAAGGATAAGGCGGGATACGACTCGAACGCTTTCCTGATCTTCGACTACCAATCACCGACGGACTTCAAGTTCGCTGGCATCAATCCTGACACCAACAAGATCCAGATCGGTCACCGCGGTGCGTCCGGGTGGGTCGTTGATGTTCAGGGCAACATGCAACTCAAGGCGGAAACCTTCTATGACGTGCTGGTTGCGGTCAACGGCACCACGGTGACGTTGCTGGTGGATGGCAAGAATGCCATCACACATACCTTTGACCCGCGCATGGCCGATGGCATTCCCGTGGGTCTGAACGCGGGCATGATCGGGGCCGGGTCGAACAACTCCTTCACAAAACTCGACAACCTGACGCTGCAAGTGCTGCCGCCGGAACTGTCCTATGCCGAAACGGAGGACTTCGAAGACGGCGGGGCCGATTACTTCGACGGCGTAACCGTGGGTGACTGGTCGGTGAGCGGTGGCGCCTTTGAGGTGGATGCCGGTGCGGGCTTTGCGCTGGCGGCGACAGACCTGTCGTCGGAGGTCAGCTATGCCGAGGGCACATTCACGCTGTCGGACAATGCCAAGTTGCGTTTGAAAGCGGACGTGAGCACCAGTGGCAAGGCGGGAATCGCCTTCGATCTGGTATCGGAATCCCGGTTCAAATTCGCGGTGCTCGACGCTGTGGCTGACACTGTCGAACTTGGCCACTACGAGGGCAACGGCAAGTGGGTGGTCGACTATGCCATTGCCGTGCCGGGCGGTATCGACGATGGCGCCACCTATGAACTCTCGCTCCTGATTGCCGGCTCGACCGTGGCGGTCTCGATCGACGGGGTTCTCTTTGGCAGCCACGCCTTCAACGCGGTCAGCGTCGACGGGCCTTCGGGTCTGATCGCCCTCGATGGCACTGCTTCCTTCGACAACTTCCGGCTAGAGACGGATGACGCGCGGCTGGCGATCGAGGTGGTCGAGACGCTGCATGCCAGCCAGATCGGAACGGGCGGCGACGCTCTCGACCTGCAGGAAACAGATGCGCTGATGGACGAGGCGATCCGGCGGATGACGCTCACCATGGGGCTGACGCAGTCGCAGGTGTCCCAACTCCAGGGCATAGACCTGACCATCGCCGATCTCGATGGCAGCCTGCTGGCGACCTATGGCGAAGGCCTGATCACGTTGGACATCGACGGCGCGGGCATGGGCTATTTCGTCGACGAAACCGCCCAGGCCGATGAGGAGTTCACGAAGGACGGCGAAGCGCGGGACGACAGTGACGCTTCGGGCCGGTACGACCTGCTGACGATCCTGATGCACGAAATGGGCCATGCCCTGAACCTCGCCGACACGTCGCTAGAGCATGACCTCATGGGCGGCTTCCTGGATCCGTCGCAGCGGCTGGGCCTCATCGACCCGGCCAATAAAGACAACGCTCCGGCTGGTGGGTCTGCATCCGGCAACGGCGACGCGGCCTACTATGACCCGCGTGTCGATGCCATGGTGACCGAAGACGAGGCGCTTCTGCTCGACAGTGTCGATGACATCGAATCCGACCAGATCGTCCCGACCGGCAACGGCCAAAACAAGGGCCGGGTGAAGTGGGCCGCGGAATAAGGTTCGACACCGCAAAAGGAATCCAGTTATCATAGGGTTACAAAACTTGGGGCGGCGGAAGGGGGAAACCCTTCCGCCGCCCGGGCGCGCAGCGAAAATCAAATTGATGATGGAGGATTGTCGATGACCGACGAGACCGCGGATACCCAAGACACCCCCAAGGGAACCCCTGACGAGGTGGGTGCCCCCGCCGCGCCGGTGGTCAACTGGGACGACAGCCAGATGCGGACAACCTATGCCAACGTGGTCAACGCAGCCTCGACGCGCGAAGAAGTGACGCTGTTCTTCGGAACCAACCAAACCTGGAATCCGACTGCCGCCAAGACCTTTGATGTCAAGCTTGAGGAACGCGTCGTCCTCAATCCGCACGCGGCCAAACGGCTGTTTGTGCTGATGGGGGCGGTGCTGGCGCAATACGAAAAGCGGTTCGGCGAGATCAAGCTGGACGGGCTTCAAGCGGCAGCGACGGCGGCCAAGAACGGCCCCCGGAACTGAGCTTGATGGAGGCCGGGGTAGACCATGGCCGATAACCGGGATCAGACCGAGACACGGCAAGAAGCCGAGGTCTCGGTCCTCGATCAGGCGCTCTGGGCGCGTTTTTCCGAAGATCGCGACCTGCGCGAATTTGCACGGGTCTGGCTGGCGCTGCAAATCCGTCAGTTGGGTACCCCCGAACGCGCGACCTTGGTGCTGGAAACGGCGCAGGGCATGATCCCTGTCGCCAACTGGCCCAAGGATAGCCGCCCCACCCGGGTTCTGGCCGATGCCATCGAGGATGCGCTGGACAAAGGGCGCGACGTAGTCGCCGAGGGGCGCACGCTGGTCAAGGTACTGACCGTGGATGGCGAGATCATGGGGGCTGCCGCCTTCGAATTCGCCAAGCCGCCCAAGGATCCCGGCCACGCATTCCGAGTGCTCAACTGGGGCATCGGCTGGCTCAACGCTGCCGTGCGGCGCGACCTTTCGCTATCCGACAAACTGGGGCGCGAAAAACAAGCGGCGGTGCTGGACGTGCTGGGGGCGGCGTTGGACGCCTCCGACGTGCGCGCCGCTTCGATCGCCGCCGCGACGCAACTCGCCCGGCGCCTGGGCTGCAACCAGGTAGCAATAGGATTTCTGTCCCGTCGCCGCATCCGGCTGGCTGCTGTATCCGACGTGTCCGATTTCCGTATGGACAGCCTCTACTCCGAGAAACTCGCCCAGGCGATGGCCGAGGCGACGGACCAGGAGGGAACGGTCCTCTTTCCACGTCGGGAAGGCATGGATTACGCAGTCACCACGCTGCACGCCGAACTGTCGCGCATGAAGGCGACCGGTGACCTGCTGACTGTCCCGCTCTTCCTTCGTGACCGCGTCATCGGTGCGATGCATCTGGAAAAACCGCCGGGAGAAACCTTCGAAGATCTCGATCTGATGATTGCCGAGGCAACGGCGGTCTCGATCGCCCCTCTGCTCGACGAAAAACGAAGGGCAGACCGTTCAGCGCTGGCCATCGGAGGAGCGGCGCTCTGGCGTCAGGTCGTGCGGCTGCTGGGTCCCGGTTACATCGGGCGCAAATTGGTTCTTCTGGCCCTGATCGGCATCGTGACCTTCTTTAGCCTGGCGCGTGGGGATTACAGGGTCCCGGCCGAGGCCGAAGTGCAGGGACTGGTGGTGCGTTCACTGGTTTCGCCCTTTGACGGCAACATATCCGAGCAATTCGTCCGCGCTGGCGACGTCATCCGCGAAGGCGAACCGCTGGCACGTTTGGACGAGCGCGACCTTCAGATCGAGTTGCTGAGGTGGCGCACGGACCTGAGCCGCTACGAGGGCGAATACGACCGCGCCCTGGGAGAGCGCAATGCCGCCTCCGCCCGGATCGCCAAGGCTGAAATCGAACAGGCCCGGTCCAAGGCAACGCTGGTCCAACGTCAGATTGCGCGCTCGGCGCTCATCGCGCCTTTTGACGCGATTGTAATCGAAGGCGACCTGAGCCAATCCGTAGGCCGCGCGGTCCGTCGCGGCGAAGAACTGTTCCAGATTGCCCCGCTCGACAGCTACCGCGTCTCGATGGAGGTCGAGGAAGCGCAACTGGACGACATCGTGGTCGGCCAGACGGGTACATTGGTTCTCTCGTCGCTGCCAGACCGGGGCTTTGAGGTCGAGGTCACCCGCATCACACCACGGCTGGAACCCAAGGACGGCAGGAACGTGGCCATGGTCGAAGGGCGGCTGAAGGAGTCCTCGGATCAGATCCGGCCCGGGATGCGCGGCGTCGCAAAGGTCAATGTCGAAGAGAGGCTGCTCATTCGGGTCTGGGCCCAGCCGATCATAGACTGGTTCCGCCTCGCGCTCTGGCGCTGGACGCCGTGAGGTTGCCATGGCTCTGAGTTTCGAAAGCCAGAGCTGGTATCGTGCTGCGCACCTGCGCCCGGTGCTGGCGCGGCGCGCAGAGGTAACGCGGCAGCAATTCCGCGGACAGGTCTGGTACGTCATCCGCGACCCGCTCACCGGAAAGTATACGCGCATCACCGAAGCCGCTCATTGGCTTGTGGCGCAAATGGATGGGCAACGGACGCTTGGCGAGGTCTGGGATGCGGCCTGCGCCGAACTTGCCGATGCGGCCCCCGCACAGGACGACCTGCTGGCGCTGATCTCGCAATTGGCTGGTCTCGACCTGTTGCACACCAATGGCTTTCCGGATGTCGACGCCATGTCCGAGCGGGCGGGGCAGATGCGCCGCCGCACCCTTGTATCGCGGTTTCTCAATCCGCTGGCCGTGCGCTTTCCGCTATTCGATCCGAATGCGCTGCTGGACGCGCTCTGGCCACTGGCCCGGCCGTTCTTCAGCCTTTTCGGCGGGCTGCTTTATCTCTTGTTGCTCGCTGCCGGAGCGGTTCAGGCGGGGCGCAACTGGGACGCACTGACCGGCAACCTGCTGGACCGCATTCTTGCGATGGAAAGCGTCCTTCTGCTGGTTCTGGTCTACCCATTGGTCAAACTGCTGCATGAATTCGGGCATGGCTTTGCGGTCAAGAAATGGGGCGGTGAGGTCCGTGAAGTCGGGGTCATGTTCCTCGTCTTCATCCCCGTTCCCTACGTCGACGCCTCGGCATCAACTTCCTATACCAGCAAGTGGCGGCGCATTCTGGTGTCCGGTGCGGGGATCCTCGTGGAACTGGGACTGGCCTCGGCGGCAATGCTGCTATGGTTGCAACTCGAAGATGGTATTCTGCGCGCCGCCTGCTTCAACGTCATGCTGATCGGCGGGATCTCGACGCTGCTTTTCAATGGCAACCCGCTGCTGCGTTTCGACGGTTACTTCGTGTTCTCCGACCTGCTGGAAATCCCTAATCTCTCCAGCCGGGCCAATCGCTTCATCGGCTACCTGATCCAGCGTTACGCATTTGGAAATGCGCGGGCCAAAAGCCCGGTACGAGCAAAGGGCGAACGGTTCTGGTTCTTCACCTACGCCATTTCAGCCTTCTGCTATCGCCTGTTGATCTCGGCCACCATCGTGCTTGTCGTGGCGACCCGTTTCTTTGCGCTTGGCGTGCTGCTTGCGCTGTGGTCCTTGACGCTGATTTTCCTGCTGCCGATCATCAAGCACCTGAAATTTGTCGCCACCAGTGACAGCCTGCGCGGCATCCGGCATCGCGCGGTTCTGGCCGTCGGATTGGTGGTGGGGTTGTTGGTGGGTGCGCTGGGCTTCATGCCGGTGCCCTACCGCACCGTGGCACAGGGGATCGTTTACGCCCCCTATGAGGCGACCATTCATGCCACCGAGATCGGCGAGGTCGCTCGCCTGATCGGCACCCCGGGCGACCGTCTTGCCGCGGGGGCGCCGGTTCTCACCATCGACGACCCGCTGGCCAGCGCCCGCCTCGAAGCCGCCGAGGCCGACGCCCGCAAGTACCGGCTGCGTTATGAGCAGGCCCTGAGCGAAAGCGCCTATGATGTGCGCCTATGGCGAGCGCAGGCAGCAAAGGCCGAACAGGAAGCCGATCAGATGCGGGACCGGCTGGCTTCAATGACCCTCCTCGCCCCGCGCGAAGGGCTTTTCGTATTGCCCGACGCGGCTGATCTCGAAGGCAAGTTCCTCATGCGTGGCGATGTCGTGGGCTACATCGTCGACCCGCAGGATCTTGTGGTGAGGGTGGCGGTTCATCAGGATCAGGCCGACCTGATCCGCTCGCGCAGCCTTTCGTTTTCGCTGCGCACTGCAGATGATCTGGGAACGGTCCGAAACGCGCACGTCGTACGTGAGGTTCCTACACTGGGTCATCGGATTGTCTCACATGCGCTGACGCTCGAAGGCGGCGGCCTGTTTGCCCCAGATCCGGAACGCGGGCCCGAACCGCACACGCTCGAACCGATCCTTCAATTCGACGTGGCCACTGATATTCCGCTTGAGAACGCGGAGATCGGTATGCGGGTCTATGTCCGGATCGATCATGGCGAAGAGCCGATTGCCTTTCGCGCCTACCGCCGACTGAGGCAACTTTTCCTGAAGCGTTTCAATGTCTGACGCGGGAGCACATGACCTGAACAGCCGCGCGGCCCGGATGCCGCGCCTGCGCGAATTGCGCCAGATGGCGCGGATCGAGGCCGACCCCCGGCCGGTGAATTGGCAATATCAGGTCACCCTTCGCACCGAACCTCTGATTGGCGCGTTCCGCGATCCGGCGGCTCGCCTTTCCCTACGGCTGGCCGCGCTGCGGGTATCTCGGATCGCGGCGCGGTATCGCGATCGGCCTCTTCCGGAACTGCAACAAGCTCTGGCAGATCTGGTGCCGCGCCTGCGCCCCGACCGGCTATCCAATGGTCCGGCCTTGCAGACGCTTGGCCTGATCTCCGCTATTTGCCACCAAGTTCAAGGTCTGACACCCTTTCCCACGCAGATCATGGGCGCGCTCGCCATCTGTTCCGGGCGGCTGGTTGAGATGGAGACCGGGTCTGGCAAGACCCTGACCGCCGCGCTTTCGGCGGGCCTCGCAGGGCTCAGCGGTGAGAGCGTGCACGTCGTGACTGCCAACGACTATCTTGCGGCCCGCGACCATGAAAGTTTTTCCGCCTTCTACGAGGCCTTGGGCCTGACCACCGGACTTGTGATCCACACTGTGCCGCCCAACGAACGGGCGCCCGCGTATCGTGCCCGCGTGCTTTATGCCTCCAACAAGGAAATCGCCTTCGACTATCTGCGAAACCGGATAACACTGGGCGGCGCGCAGGGCCCCATCAGATTGGCGCTTGAGGCTGTGCATTCCGGGGCGCCGCGCGCAGCTGGGCTGACCATGAATGGGCTTCCCTTTGCCATCGTGGACGAAGCCGACAGCGTCCTGATCGACGAATGCCGCACGCCGTTGATCATCTCAGAGACAGCCTCCCCCGATCCCGACTGGGCGCACAGTGCCCTGTCGCTGGCCGACGATCTGCGCGAGGGTCGAGACTACACCGTCGACGGGCAACGGCGCGTCGTTGAATTGACCCCGCGCGGCGAGGCCAAGCTGGCCGACAGCGGCGAACGGCTGGGCGGCATCTGGCGCAACTCGGTCAGGCGCAATCACGCAGCGGTCCAGGCGCTCAGCGCCCTTCATCTCTTTATCCGCGACGAGCATTACATCGTTCGTGACGGCAAGGTCGCCCTCATCGACGAATTCACCGGGCGTGTTGCCGATGACCGCGCCCTGGGTGACGGGCTGCAACAGATCGTCGAGGCCCGCGAGGGCGTCGAGATCACCGGACGCCGCCTGACCAAGGGGCGGATGACCTATCAACGCTTCTTCCGCCGCTACAAAAAACTCGCCGGGATGACCGGCACCGCGCGGGAAGTCGCCGGAGAATTTCGCGCCGTTTACGGATTGTCCGTGTTGGCCCTGCCACCGCCGAAACGCTCGCGTCGCAAATATGGTCGGGTGCGCATTCACGCCGGGCAGGATGCCAAGTGGCAGGCCGTGGCTCGGCGCGCAGAGCAGGTCGCCCTGCAGGGTCGGCCGCTGCTGATCGCCACGCGTACGATCCGGGCCAGCATGGCGCTTGAAGAGCATCTCAAGGCCGCCGGCCTTGAGGCGACCCTGCTCAATGCAGCGCAGGATGCGGACGAGGCCGCGATCATCGCCCAGGCCGGCGAGCCTGGTCGGATCACGCTGGCCACCAACATGGCCGGGCGCGGCGTCGATATCATGCTGACCGACGCCGTCCGCGCCGCCGGCGGGCTGCACGTCATCCTGACCGAGGTCAACGAGGCGGGACGTATCGACCGGCAGGTTCTGGGTCGTTGTGCGCGCCAAGGAGACCCCGGCAGTTGCGAAATGATCCTCGCCCGGGATGACGGCATCCTGGACAAGTTCGGCTCACGCCGCACGCGCTCACGTCTCGCCACTTGGGCTGGGGCGCAGGCGGCACAGAAGCGCGCCGAACGGTTGATGGCCCGCGCGCGTCTGGATCTCTTGCGCTACGATCTTCGGCGCGACGGATTTCTCGGATTTCTTGGAGGACCGGAATGAAGACCGTGACCCTTTTGGCCTGCCTCGCGGCAAGTCCCACTGTTGCCGCCGAGATGGTGGATTGCGTGCTGGAACCCGCATCGAGAGTGACCATCACCTCCAGCGTTGATGGCGTGATCCGCGAGATCGCCGTGCGACGCGGAGACACGGTGGAGGTCGGTGACTTGCTCTACCGTCTCGACAGCGAAATCGAGGAATTGCAGCTTGAACTGAGCCGCGCGAAGGCGGACTCCGATCTCGACATGCGGGCCCAGCAGACACGACTGGACCTGCGTCAGCGTGAATTCAAACGGATCGAAGAACTCGCCAACCGCCAAGTGGCTGCCGGGGCAACTCTGGACGATGCCGCGATTGAGCTTGCACTGACCGAACTGGCGCTGGAACAGGCCGCCTTCGACCGCAAGCTTGCCGCAATCGAGGTGCGTCAGGCCGAAGCCTTGCTGGACCGCCGGTCGGTCCGCAGCCCGGTTGCGGGGCTGGTCGTATCGGTAGAAGCAACGGTCGGCGAGTACGCCGCCGAGCAGTCGGCGATCATGGAGATTATCGAGACAGATCCGGTCAACGTCGAGGTCTTTGCGCCCGGCACACTCTTTGGCCGGATTGCCGAGGGCGACCTCTACGAAGTGACCCTGAACGCACCACTTGAGGGACGTTACCCCGCCACGGTGGCCATCGTTGACCGGTTCCTCGACGCCGCCAGCGGAACCTTCGGCGTGCGGCTGGAGATCGCAAACCCCGACGGCGCCGTTCCGACCGGGGCGCGTTGCCAGATCGATTTTCTGCCCAAAGGTTGATCCAAAGTCGACTTCAAAGATCCTGGACTGGCTGAAAGCGCCTCCTCACAAAACGCCGGACGTTGGCAGCAACCAGGCGCGGAACATGCCGACCATCGACCCGAGGCCGAACCGCCCCTTGGAAACACTGGTTTTTCAGCGCTCGATTGCAAGGTTCACGGCCTTCAAATCCACATCGCCGAGAGCGGTCACTTGACTGTCCCAAATCCATGATTTACGACGCCCAAACCTGAGCGGGCGTTGTGTAATGGTAAGACCCTTGCCTTCCAAGCAAGAGATACGGGTTCGATTCCCGTCGCCCGCTCCAAAAATCCCGCCTTTCCCGATCACACCGCGTCAAGACGGCGCTTGACCCCTGCGCCACGCATGCCAAAAAGCCCCCTGCACGATCAGGAGGGACGCAGATGGCCGCCAACACGACGCCGGGCACCGGGGAGCAGGAACGCGAAAAGTCGCGCCGGCTGAGTTCCCTGCGCGCGCTCTGGCCCTTCATGCGCCCCTACCGCCTGCTGATGGCGGCTGCGTTGGCCGCACTGGTGGCCACCGCCACGATCTCATTGATCCTGCCGCTGGCCGTGCGCCGCGTGGTCGACAATTTCAACACCGAAGACGGCGCGCTGCTGGACAAGTACTTCGCCGCCGCCCTTGGCATCGCTGCAGCACTCGCGCTGGGTACCGCTTTTCGTTACCTTCTGGTGACGCGCTTTGGCGAAAGGGTCGTGGCCGATATCCGCAAGGCCGTCTTCGACAAGGTGATCGGCCTCTCCCCGGCTTTCTATGAAAAGATCATGACCGGCGAGGTGCTCAGCCGGATCACCACCGACACCACCGTGATCCTTTCGGTTGTCGGTTCCTCGATTTCCATCGCCCTGCGCAACATCCTGCTGTTTTCCGGCGGGATGGTGCTGATGCTGATCACCTCGGCCAAGCTGGCAGGCCTCGTGCTGCTGCTGGTGCCCGTGGTCGTGGTGCCGATCCTCACGCTGGGACGCCGCGTGCGCAAACTCAGCCGCGAAAATCAGGACTGGATCGCCGCCTCCTCCGGCAATGCGTCAGAGGCGCTTCTGGCGGTGCAGACCGTGCAGGCCTACACCCACGAGGCGGAATCGCGGGCCGCTTTTGCCGATGTGACGGAAAAAAGCTTTGATGCCGCGCGCAAGCGCATCACCACCCGCGCCGTCATGACATCCATCGTCATCTTCCTTGTCTTTACTGGCATCGTGGGCGTGCTCTGGATCGGCGCGTGGGACGTGCGCGCGGGCGGAATGAGCGCGGGCACCCTGATCCAGTTCGTGATCTATTCGGTCATGGTCGCGGGCGCGGTCGGCGCCCTGTCAGAGGTCTTCGGCGAACTCCAACGCGCCGCCGGGGCGACCGAACGCCTCGTCGATCTGCTGCAGGCAGAGGATACGGTGCAGGACCCAGCCCGTCCGAAACCCGCCCCGCAACCGGTGCGCGGAGAGATCACCTTTGACAAGGTCAGCTTTTCCTACCCGGCCCGGCCCGAAATTTCGGCCCTGTCAGAGGTCGACCTGAACATCGCGCCCGGCGAAACCGTGGCGCTGGTCGGCCCGTCCGGCGCGGGCAAGACCACCATCATCCAGCTGATCCAGCGCTTTTACGACCCGGCAGAGGGCCGCGTGCTGCTGGACGGCGTGCCGCTGAGCGAGATGGCGCGTCACGACTTCCGCCGCCATATCGCGCTGGTCCCGCAGGATCCGGTGATCTTTGCCGCTTCCGCCCGGGACAACATCCGCTTTGGCCGGCCCGGGGCCTCGGACGCGGAAATAGAGGCCGCCGCCCGCGCCGCCGCCGCGCATGAATTCCTGACGGCCCTGCCCGATGGCTATGGCACATGGCTGGGAGAGCGCGGCGTGATGCTGTCGGGCGGCCAGAAACAACGTGTCGCCATCGCCCGGGCCATCCTGCGCGACGCGCCGGTGCTGCTTCTGGACGAGGCGACAAGCGCGCTGGACGCCGAAAGCGAACGCGCGGTGCAACAGGCCGTTGACCACCTGGCCGAGGGACGCACCACCATCATCGTCGCGCACCGCCTGGCCACCGTGAAAAAGGCCGACCGCATCATCGTCTTGGATCAGGGCCGCATCGTCGCCACCGGCACCCATGACGCGCTGGTGGCCGAGGGCGGGCTCTACGCGCGCCTTGCCCGCCTGCAGTTCACCGAAGGGTTGGCCGCCGAATAACGGCGACGGGGCCAGATCAAAGTGCCAAATCCGGGACCATCGTAAAATCCTCTCGTTAACTAAAGGAGGAGAGGATGATGACACCCCATTGGCTGGCCCGCTTGGGCAAAGTGATCTGTGTGTTCCTGTTCACGTTGAACGCCACGGCTGCAACGGCCGAAACCCCCATTGGCTCCGTCGTTGAAAGCCGCGTTCTGGTGGGTTTGACGGTCGATCCGGCAAAAATGAACGCCGTGATGCCAGAGGGATGGGAATCATTCCCCTTCCCCTCCGGTCCGTTCAAGGGGGCCAACGCGATGGTCTCGTTTCTGGATGGCCACCTCGTTCTGGACACGGAGGGCAACCCTGCCTCACCCGCCCAGCGGACGACCGCCGCGCTATTGGGTCTGGGTAAACCGCCTCAGAGCAAGGATGTGCGCCTGTTCGTCCTGATGGTCTACACCGACAATCCCGAAGCGAACCGATACGGCAGCACGCATACCGCCAGCATCACCCACAGCCGCAGCCTGTCGGGCAACAGCGACGGTACGCGCCTGCAGACCGAGACATGGGCCGTGGCCCCGGAAGATGGCGGAGAGATCAACCTGAGCCTCAGCTACACGCTGGGCACTCCCCGCTGGGGTACCGGCAGTTCCAAAGGCTTTTCCGCGGAAGACACCGATTTCTACGTGGCGCAGACCTACGAACAGATGGCCGATGTCGCAATGAGCGCGGCCATGGGCAAACCGCTTTCAGGGGAAATCACGCTGGAGGCAACCGCTGCGGGTCTGGCCGCGCTTCTCGACGGGCAACAAGAGATCGTCGCCGTGGTCAACATCCCCTACTACCGCCGCGAACTGTCCATTCCCTGACCAACCCGCCAAAACAAAAAGGTCAAAAGAAAAAGGCATGCGGGTCGCCCCCGCATGCCTTCATATTTTCGCCTGACAGGGCGCGTCACTTCATGGTGATGCGTCCGTCCGTATAGGGCTGATACGGCGCGTGATCGGCGAGGTACTCGGCGGTCACATCCGCAAGGTCGGGGCCAAAGTCATAGGCGTTGTCGGCATCCTTGAACATCGCGTAGCCGTCGCCGCCATTGCGGACATAGTTGTTGGACACGGCGCCATAGACCTTGTCCATCTCGACCGGCGCACCGCCGACCATGACCTCGGAAATCCGGCTGCCCGGTTCCGCGCTCGGGTCCACGGTAAAGGTCATGCCCGCCACCTGCGGGAAGCGGCCCGCGCCTTCCTCGATCTGGCTCACGCCGTTTTCCAGCGCCTCGACCAGCGTCGCGCCGGTGATCTGGAAGGTCGACAGCGTGTTCTGGAACGGCAGCACGGTCAGCACCTCGCCCATGGTCACCTCACCCGCGTCGATGGAGGCCCGCAACCCGCCGCTGTTGGCGATGGCGACATCGATGCCCTGCGCCTTGACCCGCGCCAGCATGGCATCCGCCACCAGGTTGCCCATCGCGCATTCCATCGCGCGGCAGACATCGCGGTTGCCCTCGATTGCTTCGGCGGCCTCCGCCACAACCTTGTTGCGGATCTCTTCCAGCGGCACGGCGGCCTCTGCGATGCGCGCCTTGACGGCCTCGTCCTCGGTCACCGAGGCGTCGATCAGGATCGGACCACCTTCGGCAGAGATCACCTCACCGGCGTCGTCAAAGGTGACGTTCAGCTCACCCAGGTACTTGCCATAGGCATAGGCCTGCACGATCTGCACGCCGTTCACGACCGTCGGATAGGCGCCCGCCGCGCCGTCCATGTCACCCAGCAGGGTGTTGGAATGGCCGCCGACGATCACATCGACCCCGGTGGTGTTCTCGGCCACGCGCTGGTCGACGCCATAGCCAGAGTGCGACAGGACGATGATCTTGTTCACGCCCATCTCGGTCAGCTTGTCGACCTCACCCTGCACCGCATCCGACGGATCGGTGAAGATGATGTTGTCGCCCGGGCTGGCCAGTTCATCGGTGTCCTGCGGCGTCAGGCCGATCAGGCCCAGCTTTTCGCCGCCCCGCTCGATCACCGTCGATTTCATCATCACATCCGACAGCAGCGGCTCACCGGACACATCGGCATTCGACATCAGCACCGGGAATTCCACCGCATCCAGGAAACCGCGCAGAACTTCGGGACCATCGTCGAATTCATGGTTGCCGACGGTCATGCCGTCATAGCCCATGAGGTTCATCATCTCGGCGGCCAGCTTGCCCTTGTAATAGGTATAGAACAGCGTGCCCTGGAACTGGTCCCCGCCATCTACGAGGATGTGGTTGTTGGTCCGCGCCTTGGCCTCGTTGATCGCGGAAATCAGGCGCGCCGACCCACCAAAGCATTTGCCCTCGGTGTTGTCCTCTGCCGAACAGCCCGAATCATATTTGCTGATCGGTTCGAACCGGGCGTGAAAGTCATTGGTGTGCAGGATCGTCAGGGAATAATCCGCCTGCGCGGCCCCCGCCATCAGGGCCAGCGCCGCAGCGCCGGTCAGCAGTTTGTACGTCATGGGAAACCTCACTGTGGGTGTTTGTTTATGGCCAAAGCCTGCCCCGGAGCGCGGCCCGAGTCAAAGCCTGTCGTTGGGGTAGCCCATCGTAGATGACAGCGTGATGACGCCAAACCGGTCAACCTGCGGACACAAATCGGGCACGGAACCATCCGCTGGCCGCTTGACCGCCGACAGGCGGCGCGGCATCAGGGCAGCCATGGAAATATACAAGATCCTCCGCGCCGACGAATGGTCGGCCCTGCGCAGCCAAAAGGAAACCAGCGGCGCGCCGATCGACGTGGCCGATGGCTTCATCCATTTCTCCACCGCCGAACAGGCGCGGGAAACGGCGGCGAAACATTTTGCCGGGGCCGAGGGGCTCTACCTTGCCGCGCTCGACAGCAAGGCCCTGGGAGAGGCGCTGAAATGGGAGGTTTCGCGCGGCGACGCGCTTTTCCCGCATCTTTACGGCCCCCTGCGGCTGGCCGACATCCTGTGGTGTCAGCCCCTGCCGCTGGGCCCGGATGGCGCGCACCGCTTCCCTGACAGTTTTGCATGACAGGCAGCGTCGACCCCACGCGCCCACAGTTCGAGGCCTTCAAGGCGCTCGACCGCAATGAGCCCTGCGAGATGCTGAACCTCGTGCGCCTGAATGACCGCGCCGACTATCCCGCAGGCCACGACCTGCACGGCCAGGGCCTCAGCGGGGCCGAGGCCTACGCGCTCTACGGTCGCTACAGCGGCCCTGTGCTGGCCCGCGTCGGCGGCGCCATCCTCTGGCGCGGCGATTACCGCAGCGCCCTGATCGCGCCCGAAGGCGAACATTGGGATCACGTCTTTGTCGCCCGCTACCCCTCGGCCCATGCCTTTCTCGCCATGGTCACCGATCCCGATTACCAGAACGCGGTGGTCCACCGTCAGGCCGCCGTCGCCGATTCGCGCCTGATCCGTTGCGCGCCCGCCCCTGCCGGAAAGGTCTTTGGATGACACCGCTTGAACGCCTCGGCCTTGCCGCCCTGCACCGCCTCGACCCGGAAACCGCCCATGGCCTCGCGCTCAGGGCGCTGCAGGCCGGTGTCGCGCACAGCCCCGGCACCATCACCTCGGACCGGCTGCGCACCACCGTGGCAGGTCTCAATCTGCCCAATCCCGTGGGCCTCGCCGCAGGCTTCGACAAGAACGCCACTGCCCTGCAGGGCCTGTCGCGCGCCGGGTTCGGCTTTGTCGAGGTGGGCGCCGCCACCCCCCGCCCGCAGCCCGGAAACCCGCGCCCGCGCCTCTTCCGCCTGACCGAAGATCAGGCCGCCATCAACCGCTTCGGCTTCAACAATGACGGGATGGAGGACATCGGCGCCCGGCTTAAAACCCGCCCCCGCGACCTGATCCTTGGCTTGAACCTCGGCGCCAACAAGGACTCCGAGGACCGCGCCGCGGATTTCGCCCGCGTGCTGGCGCATTGCGGTGCGGACGTGGATTTCGCCACCGTCAACGTCAGTTCCCCCAACACCGAAAAACTGCGTGACCTGCAGGGCAAGGCGGCGCTGTCCGCCCTGCTCACGGGTGTCATGCAGGCCCGCGATGCGCTGACCCGCCCGATCCCCGTCTTCCTCAAGATCGCGCCGGATCTCGATGACGCGGAACTGGCTGACGTGGCCGAGGTGGCGCTTGCCACCGGCGTTTCGGGCGTGATCGCCACCAACACCACGCTGTCGCGCGCCGGTCTGAAATCCGGCTATGCGTCGGAAAAGGGCGGCCTCTCCGGCCAGCCGCTGTTTGATCGCTCCACCCGCGTTCTGGCCCGCCTGTCACAGCTGACCGACGGTGCGCTGCCACTGATCGGCGTGGGCGGCATCGGCTCTGCCGAACAGGCTTACGCAAAGATCCGCGCCGGGGCCTCCGCCGTGCAGCTTTACACCGCGCTGGTCTACGGCGGCCTCAGCCTTGTCGAAGACATCGCACGCGGCCTTGACGGCTACCTTGCCCGCGACGGTTTCGCCAATGTCGCCGAGGCAGTGGGCACAGGCCGCGCCAACTGGCTCTGAGCCTCGAAAAGCAATCTAGAGGCGCGGCACAGCCTCGGCCGACCGGGCCGCCGCCACAAAGGCGCGTACCTTCTCCGGATCCTTGATCCCCGGCGCGGTTTCCACGCCGGACGACAGGTCCACCTGCGCCGCTCCGGTCATGGCAATCGCGGTGCCGACATTCTCCGGCGTCAGCCCCCCGGCCAGCATCCAGGGACGCGACCAGCGCCGCCCCGCTACCAGCCGCCAGTCAAAGGACAGGCCGTTGCCGCCGGGCAGATCACCCTCCTTCGGCGGCTTGGCATCCACAAGGATCTGGTCGGCCACCTGCTGATACAGGTCCAGCTTGCCCACATCCTCGGCCCCGGCGACGCCAACGGCCTTCATCACCGGCAAGCCATAGCGCGCCCGCACCTCGGTGACCCGCTCCGGCGGCTCGCTGCCGTGCAACTGGATCATGTCCAGCGGCACCTGCGCCAGTATCTCGTCAAGCAGATCATCCCCCGGGTTGACCACCAGACCGACCTTGGCCAGCCCAACGGGGGCCTCCTGCGCCAATGCGCGCGCCACGTCGATGGTCACATTCCGCGGGCTCTTGGGAAAGAAAACCAGCCCGGCATAGCTGGCCCCCGCCGCAGCGACCATTTCCATGTCGCCGGGCCGCGTCAGGCCACAGATTTTCACCCGGACGTCCACCACCCAAGCCCCTGTTTCTTCTCTTGAAAAATACGCCGGGGTGAATGCGCCGACAGGCGCAGAGGGGCAGCACCCCTCCCCCCGGGTCTAACCGGTCAGCTGGCCTGATCCAGGATCGCCAGGACCTCGTCCTTGTCCTTGTCGCGCTCGGCCTGCGTCTTCTTCAACTGACGTTCCAGCTTCTTGACCTCGGTCTTCTTGGTCGAGGCTTCGGCGCGGTACTTGTGCTCGCGCACCCATTCATAGATCTCACCCATGATCCATCCGATCACGAGAAAACCCAGCGCCACGGCAAACAGCGGCACCTCCACCGAAAAACTCAGCCAGCCCAGCTGCGGAATCCGCGCCAGCCCTTGGGGCAGCGTGTTCAGCGTGACCCACTGCAGGTTCGCCACACAGACGACAGTCAGGACAACAATCAGAGCCGCATAGATTGCGTAGCGAATGTAGCGCATCGGTTACTTTCCGTTCAGGCGGTCCCGAAGCAGCTTGCCGGTCTTGAAGAAGGGCACGTGCTTTTCCTCAACCTCGACCGACTCCCCGGTGCGGGGGTTCCGCCCGACACGCGCATCCCGCTTCTTGACCGAAAAGGCCCCAAAGCCCCGCAGCTCGACCCGGTCGCCCCGGGCCATGGCATTGGTGATTTCCTCGAAGATCGTGTTCACGATCCTCTCCACGTCTCGCTGATACAGATGCGGGTTCTCATCCGCAATCTTCTGGATCAATTCCGATCTGATCATGGTCCCAAATTCCCTGAAGGACGAGGCCTTTGGCCTTTCTATTACGAGCGAACTATACGCGGCGATGGCTCAAACGGGAACCGTGTAACTGGGGGGAAAACCCATGTTTTGCAGCAGTTTGCGCAGAATTCACGGGGATTTCGGCGATGATCCGCCATTCGGACAGCCGAAATGCCGGCCGCCCGGCCATACAGCCCTGACACGATTCGCACCCTCCTGCGGCTTATTGGCAGACCGCCGCGAATTTGGTCTGCCCCCTGGAATCGGGGCTCTCGGGCTGGAAATAAACCAGCCGCATTCCCGCCTCGGCGCAGGTGATCGCCGCCCTCTCGCGCACCTCCGCAGGTTGCCACTTGTCGCCAAAGGATCCGCGCAGCTGGCTCTGGTCCTTGACCGTCACCGCCCGCATGGTCAGCCCGGTGCCGCCGCCCGCCGGGGCCTGCTGGACGATGTCGCTGCCGTCATCGGGAATGACGATCTGCCCCTGTCCCTGCGCCCAGAGCGGCCCCGCCGCAATCACCATCAGCACCACATGCAAAACCCGCGTCATGGAATCCCCCCATCAATCCATCTCCGCAGCAAAGCAAAACGAACGCCCCTTGGCGAGTGTTATTCCCGCCGCGCCGGGCCCTCTCAGGCCGGATGCCCGCGCCTCCCGGCAACCAGGACACCTTCGACCAGATGCCACAGCGACACCAGCGTGAAACAGATCTGCGCCAGCACGGCCACCATCATCCCCATCGTGAACAACGTCGGACTGCCCACGCTCACCGGCGCGCCGCTGCGCACATGCAGGAAAAGCGCGATACCGCTCAGCACGAAACAGACGCCCCATGCCATCGCCGTGTCCCAGAACAGCCGGAGCTGCCAGTCGTGCTGCATCCTGTCCCGCGCATCCGCTTCTTTTCGCCAATGGTGGGCCAGCCCTGCGCCCACAAAGGGCGTGATCAGGGTCGGGATGCCCAGCACATAAAGACCCCAGACGATTGATTGTTTGGTATTGGGTCGCATCGGATTACCCCCTTTAAACAAAACTCGATTCAAATACTCCCGCCATGATTGTACCGAATTGCGGCAAAAAAGCGGCAAACCCTCCCCGGAAGTCGCGCCCAACGGAGATAAAGTGAGGTATCGGCGGTCTTTAGCCGATCACCCCGAAACGCATCCTCGGGCCTAGCCCCCCGCACACGGCCCCGCACGCCGCCCACTTACAAAAACGTTCGTTCACCGGATCGAACTGATAACATCCCCTCATGACACAGGCAGACACAATGAAGGCCGTGGTCATTGATCGCTATGGCCCGCCAGAGGTTCTGTCCCTGCAGCACCTCCCGCGCCCTCACCCCGCCGCCGGAGAGGTCAGGGTCAGGATACACGCCTCGACCGTCGGCCGGACCGATACCGCCACCCTGCGCGCGCACCCGTTCTTTGCGCGGGCGATGACCGGCTGGCTGAGGCCAAAGATGCGCACCCTCGGAATGGACTTCGCCGGTGTGGTTGACGCCCTTGGCGAGGGCGTGACCGCCTTCGGGATCGGCGACCGGGTCTTAGGCCTGTCGCCCGACCTGTTCGGAGCCCATGCCGAATATCTCTGCACGCCCGCCGATGGGGCCATCGCGCGCATTCCCCACGACCTGCCCTTTGACAAGGCCGTGGTCGGCGAAGGCGCATGGTATGCGCATGGCACGACAAAGGACCTGACCAGGGACAGCAGGTGCCTGATCTATGGCGCGTCCGGGGCAATCGGCACCGCAGCGGTTCAACTGGCCAAGGCAAACGGCGCCTATGTGGTTGCGGTTGTCGGGGATCGGCATCTCGATCTCGCGGAACGTCTCGGCGCGGACCGGGTGGTGAACTATGAAAGAGAAGATTTCACCGCCATCGGAGACACCTTTGACCTTGTCTTTGACGCCGTGGGAAAGACCTCGTGGTTCGCCTGCCGCCGACTTCTGGCCCCAAACGGCGTGTACTCGGCCACCGATCTTGGCCCAGGCTGGTCCAATATCCTGCTCAGTGCCTGGCACGATATGACCGGGCGCAGGCGTGTGCGCATCCCCTTCCCCGAAGACGCCCCCGGCTTTGTCCGGAAACTGGCCGGTCTGATGGCCGAGGGGCAATTCAAGGGCGTCTTTGACCGCAGCTACCCTCTGGACCAGATCGTCGAGGCCTTCCGCTACGTCGAAACCGGGCAAAAGACCGGGATCGTCGGCATCGACATCGGATAAGCGCCCGGCCCGGACAACCTGCAACCGCAAGGGCCCCCGCATCCCGATAGATGCAGGGGCCTCCGCCTATTTTCGCCAGCGGTAAACCCGCCGCCCAGACCTCACGCCATCGAGTTAAGGCCGAACATATTGCCTTCGGTGTCCATGCACAGCGTCACGAACCCGAATTCGCCGATAGAGAACTTCGGCCGCACCACCTGACCACCGCCGGCCGTGACGCGGGGCTCTTGCGCGGCGCAATCCTCGACCATGAAATAGATGATGGTCCCACCAACACCCGGCGCGCCATGCGGCGACTTGGTCAGCGCGCCACCCGCGCCATAGGCGCTCATCTCTGCCGGAAAGCTCCGCATCTGCGACTCACCCGTGGGATCGCCCATCGGCTCCAGCTTGGCGCCCAGCACGGTTTCATAGAATTCCACGGCGCGATCCAGATCGTCCACGAAGATGTCAAACCAGCCAACGGCGTTCATTCTCGACATGACCAACTCCTGTTCCTTGATATCGATGGTCATGAGGTACCGCCCGGTCAGCCCTCTGTATTGTAGATTTCAGACATCGAACTTTCGCGCGTACCGCGCCGGGGTATAGCCGGTCGCCTTGCGGAACGAATGGATGAAATGGGATTGGTCCGCATAGGCCAGGGACGGCTCCCCGCGCAGCGATTGCTGCAACCGCAGCACCTTGAGGAAATCATGCGGGGCAAAGCCGGTGGTGGCCTTAAGGACCCGTTGCAACTGCCGTGGTGACAGGCCGACCACCTCCGCCATGTCGGCCACGGACATCACGTCATCTAGGTGCTGAAAGATCTGTTCGGTCACCGGGTTCGCCACCACCGCCCGATCCCGGACCAGCCCGTCCACCAATTCGGACAGCACCTCTTGCTGCGCGGCAAACGCCAACCCCGAAAGCCTTTCGTTGATCCCGATGAGCCCCAGACCGCCCGTGTACGCTGTATCGATCAGGCCATAGCCGGCCTGCTCCGCCCCCGATTGCCAGACCCCCGGCAAAAAACGGATGTTCACAAAGTGAAACTCCCGGCCAAGGCTCAACTCCTCGGACGAGGCGCGCAGCCGGGTAACCCCCGCGATCCGGGCGTCGCTCTGATCAAAGACCATGTAGGTGCAGGCATCCGGCAGCGCGTGAAAGCGATAGTCCTGCGACAGTGGCCCCTGCGTCTTCAGCTCCAGATAGCGGTGCACGATGCCGCGCAGGTGATCCGGCGGCTCGGCCTCGATGAACTGGACGGCCTGTTCCGCCCGGTCCTTGCCGTTGCCTTTGGGATCATACATGCGGGTCAGCTTTGTCTGCGCGGTCTGGCCTGTGCCCTAGCACGCCGCGACGCGCGGGCATAGCCATCGCCCCGCAAACGACAAAGGCCCCCGCAATCGCGGAGGCCTCTGCAATTTTCACAAGTCAGTCGACTTATTCGTCGCGCTTCAGCGCCGCGCCAAGGATGTCGCCCAGCGACGCGCCGGAGTCGGACGAACCGAACTGTTCCACGGCTTCCTTTTCTTCGGCGATCTCGCGGGCCTTGATCGACAAACCCAGACGGCGGGTTTTCATGTCGATGTTGGTCACGCGCACGTCGATCTTGTCACCGACAGAGAAACGCTCGGGGCGCTGCTCGGAACGGTCACGCGACAGGTCGGAACGGCGGATGAAGGACTTCATGCCTTCGTATTCCACCTCGATGCCGCCGTCTTCGATCGCGGTGACCTCGACGGTCACGATCGAACCGCGGCGCACGCCGCCGGCTGCTTCGGCGAACTTGTCACCGCCCAGGGCCTTGATCGAGAGCGAGATACGCTCTTTCTCGACGTCCACTTCGGAGACGACGGCCTGAACCACGTCACCCTTGCGGTACTCCTGGATGGCTTCCTCGCCGCGCTGATCCCAGCTGAGGTCCGAAAGGTGGACCATGCCGTCGATCTCGCCTTCGAGGCCAATGAACAGACCGAATTCGGTGATGTTCTTGACTTCGCCTTCGACCTGCGTGCCCTCGGGGTGCGTTTCTGCAAACACTTCCCACGGGTTGCGCATGGTCTGCTTGAGACCCAGCGAAACGCGACGCTTGGCGCCGTCGATTTCCAGCACCATGACGTCCACTTCCTGAGAGGTGGACACGATCTTGCCGGGGTGCACGTTCTTCTTCGTCCAGGACATCTCGGAGACGTGGACCAGACCTTCGACACCGGCTTCCAGCTCAACAAATGCGCCGTAATCGGTGATGTTGGTCACGCGGCCCTTGTGGACCGAACCCAGCGGGTACTTGACGCCAACCAGATCCCACGGATCTTCCATGAGCTGCTTCATGCCCAGGGAGATACGGTGGGTTTCCTTGTTGATCTTGATGACCTGAACCTTGACGGTTTCACCGATCGACAGGATCTCGGACGGGTGGTTCACACGGCGCCATGCCATGTCGGTGACGTGCAGCAGGCCGTCAACGCCACCCAGATCGACGAATGCGCCGTACTCGGTGATGTTCTTGACCACGCCGTCAACCGCGTCGCCCTCTTGCAGCTTGCCGATGACCTCGGCGCGCTGTTCGGCGCGGCTCTCTTCGAGGATCGCGCGGCGCGAGACAACGATGTTGCCACGGCGACGGTCCATCTTGAGGATCTGGAACGGCTGCTTGAGACCCATGAGCGGGCCGGCGTCGCGCACGGGGCGCACATCGACCTGGGAACCGGGCAGGAAGGCCACGGCACCGCCGAGATCGACGGTAAAGCCACCCTTGACCCGGCCAAAGATCGCACCTTCGACGCGGGCGTCGTCGGCGTAAGCTTTTTCCAGACGGTCCCACGCCTCTTCGCGGCGGGCCATCTCACGCGAGATGACAGCTTCGCCACGGGCGTTTTCGGCGGCGCGGAGGTAAACCTCGACTTCGTCACCGACCTGGACGTTGGGCTGTTCGCCCGGCTCTGCGAATTCTTTCAGTTCGACGCGGCCTTCCATCTTGTAGCCGACGTCGATAATGGCTTGTCCCGCTTCAATCGCGATGACCTTGCCTTTGACAACAGACCCTTCGTCGGGCGTGTCCATTTCGAGGCTTTCATTAAGGAGGGCCTCGAATTCCTCCATCGATGCGCTGGGCATATGTGCGTTTGGTCCTTTATCACGGTTTTCTGGCCGAGCGGTTGTCTCCGCCGGTCTTGAATTTGGTCACTCGGTCATCCGCAAAACAAAGAGGGCCGGAGTGTTTCCGACCCTGCTCGATCTCTTTGCCGCGGCGTTTGTTGCCTTGTCGACGTTCGCGCGTATAGAGCACGCAACGTAAGCGGTCAAGCAACAAGGCGCTTGGCAACAGGTGCAGGCCGGGCAATCGCCCGGCCCGCCCTTGCCCCTACCCTTGGGCGAAAACCTCTCCACCCATGGCGGCGGTCATCTTCATCGGCAGCTCCTCTGCCGCCTGTGACCGGATTTCCGCGATCCGGGTCTGCGCCGCCTCTGCCGCAGCCGCGTCCGTGTATTCCGTCACCACCATGAAACTGCGGTCGGCCACCCGCACCATCGACACCCGCAGCGCCCCGATCGACCTGACCAACGGCACGTATTTCTCGCGCGCAAGGGTTTCCATCTCGTCGGTCCAGTCGTCGGTTTCCCAATGTGAAATCGTGAAATGTGCCATTCTATCTCCCCCGAAATAAGCCGCCCCGGACATGGCGCGGCCCCGCCAGTCTGCGCCTTTTTTCGCGAATCAGGAAATCTGCCGCCCGGCGCAGCACGCTGCACCCGCTTTCCCGCCGCTGAAACAGCGGCCCGTCGGCCCTTGGGAGTTGGACAAAAAGTCAAGCGGCACCGCGCCCCTCAGGACGTGCCGATCTCCGCGTTCACCGCTTCCAGCAGGTCTCGCTGGGCCACCGGCTTGATCAGGTGCCGGTCGTTCACCTGCAGGCCAGTGCCGCTCATCGCCGCCTCTGACGTATAACCGGACAGCACGATCACCTGCATATCAAGCAACCGCTCGCGCACCTTCGCGACAAGCTGCGGCCCCTGCAGCGATCCGGGCATGACGATGTCGGTGACCAACAGATCCGGGACGAACCCGTTCAGGATCTCCGCCATCGCGGCATCGCCGCTGGCAGCCTCGGTCACCGAAAGACCCATGTCCGACAGTTGCCGGGACAGCAACCGCCGCACATCTTCCTCATCCTCGACCAGAAGGACCCGCTTGCCGGTGACAAGGCTCAGGCTTGGCTTGCACAGAACCGGTTTCGGCCGATCCGAGTCCACGACTGCCGGCAGATACAGCTTGACCGTCGTGCCCACGCCGACCTCGCTATAGGCCCGCACCGTGCCCTGCGACTGGCGCAGGAACCCAAAAACCATCGACAGACCCAGCCCCGTACCTTTGCCCACCGATTTGGTCGTGTAAAAGGGCTCGAACGCTCTTTCGAGTGTTTCCTCGGACATGCCGGTGCCGGTGTCCGAAATCGCAAGCATGACATAGCGTCCCGGGGCAATGGTTTCGTTTCGCCCGTCCAGATAGTTTTCGTCCAGATGGACGTTGCGCGTTTCCATCGTGATACAGCCGCCGTCGGGCGTGGCGTCGCGGGCATTGTTCAGAATGTTCAGAATCGCGGTTTCATATAACCCGGCATCCACACGCACCTTCCACAGCCCGGCATGGGTGACGGTTTTCAACTCGAGGTTCGCCGGAAACACGCGGCGCACCATGCGGTCGGCCGTGATCATGACGGCATTCAGATCGACGAGGCTGGGCGACAACTGCGATTTCTGACCATAGCTGAGCAACTGGCGTGTCAGTGACGCGCCGCGTTGGACCGCTCCCAATGCGTTCTCGATCAGGGCCATTCGGTCGGGAACGTCGGGATCTGCCTGCAGGAATTCCAGATTGCCCTGAATAACCGCCATCAGGTTGTTGAAATCATGTGCGACGCCGCCGACAAGGCTTCCGATGGCGTCCAGACGATGCTGCTGACGCATCTGCGCCGCCGCCCGCTGCGCCTCGCTGTTGTCGAACATCACCGCAAGCGACCGGACGTATTCGCCGTGATCATCATATTCGGCCATCGCGGACATAAGCACCGGCACCAGCGTGCCGTCGGCGCGCACAAAGTCATACGCAGCATTGTGGATGGATCCGGTGCGGAAGAATTCCGGCAGGACAACTTTCCGCGCATATTCCCGCGACGCGTCGCTCAGAAAATCGGTGGATTTCCTGCCGACCATTTCTTCGACTTCGTAGCCCAGCATGTCGGCCCAGAAATGGCTGACCCGCAAAAGATTCCCGTTTCGGTCGATAGAGTGCATCAGGACCGGGGCCGAGACAAAGAGCGGCTCCATCGGGTCCTCGGACTCCAACGTTTGCCACAACCTCAGGATATTATTTGACATTTCCGGACACGCCTCCTGTGCGAACCATGTGTCAGGGTGGCCCCGCGAACAGAACATCGCTTTTCTGGGCGTCAATTTGCGTAATATTTCATGTATCTTTATTTACAAATCCTTAACGAATGACCCGTCAATCTTAATGCTTCCGCAACGTTATCGTGATCGCCTGCGGCCCCGGTTGCCAAAGGCAGCGGAGCCTGTCGGCGGCGCTTTGTGCCCCCGCTTGGCGTAACTGTTGCCGGGTCAGGGCACCGCATCCGACGACACCGCGCAGGCTGACCCTGGCGTGCTGCAGGGTGTTCCGCGACAGTTTGGCGGGACGGTGTGGCCTGCCATCCCGGGCACCGCCTCTTAACTTTTGCGCCGCAGACCCTATGTTAATGCCATCAACATTGAACCTCCGCCGCCCAAGGACCCCGGAATGAACTACGTCCTCGCCCTGTTTCTGCCGCCGCTCTCGATCCTTCTGACCGGGCGGCCGTTCCTGTCGATCATCGTCTTCCTGATCTGGGTTCCGGCGATCATCTTCTCGGGCGGGCTGACGCATCCGATGTTCATCGTGCTGGCCTGGATCCTGATCTATCAGTCGGGCGAAGAACGGCGCACGCGCCGGATCGAACGCAGCGGACGCGACTACTGAACGCCCTCGATCCGGCCCCCGCCCGCCCCTGCCGGGAAGGGCCAAAGGTTAAGCGGCGGTAAAAACGTCCCTGTAACCCCTTGATCCTGCATTCCCCCTAAGCTGTCCACGCGTGGACACCCCCCTCAGGCCACCTGTTTGCCCCGGCTCCAGACGCCGCGCAAAAGGGGCACATGGCCGGACACCCGGAACCGGATCAGATCCGCCCGCCGCCCCGTCTCCAGCACGCCCCGATCATCCAGCCCCACGGCCTCTGCCGGGGCGCGGGTCACGGTGGCGATCCCCCGCGCCATATCCCCCCAGATCTCGCCCAGCTTGATCGCCGCCAACAGCAGCGCCGCCGGCACATAGTCCGAGGACAGGATATCCAGCCGGCCCAGCCGCGCGAGGTCCTCCGCCGCCACGTTCCCCGAATGAGAGCCGCCCCGGATCAGGTTCGGCGCGCCCATCATCACCGCGATTCCATGGTCACGACAGGCCTCCGCCGCCTCCACCGTGGTCGGAAACTCCGCCAGCCGGATGCCATGCGCCGCCGAAACCTCGACCTGCCCGCGCGTCGTATCGTCATGGCTGGCCAGCACCGCCCCAAGCCGCGCCGCCTCGGCCACCGCCGCCTTTTCATGCGCGTCCCCATTTCGGGCGCGCAGATCCTTCAGGTTGGCCACATGCTCGATAAACTCCGCGTCCGACATGCCCCGCTTGGACTTGACGTATCTCTCCATCGCAGAAAGGTCCCGAAATTGACGCTGGCCCGGCGTGTGATCCATCAGGCTGACCAGCCCCACCCGATCCTCACGCCCGAACTCCGCCAGCTCCTCGACCAGCGTTTCGGAACAGACCTCGGCCCGCAGATGCAGGAAATGGCTGATCTTCAGCATGTCTCCGGCCCGCAAAGCCCACAACTCGCGCGACAGGGCGCGGGCATATTTCAGATACCGGCCCTTGCTGGATGGGATCGACCCCACCCGCATCGCGTCGAACACCGTGGTGATCCCGGTCGAGGCCAGCTCTGCATCATGCGCCACGATCGCCGCAGCATGAGGCCAGTCGACCCCGGGACGCGGTTCGATATGCCGTTCAAGGTTATCGGTGTGCAGCTCGATCAGGCCCGGCGCCACGTAGTCGCCGCCGCAATCCACCGCACCGACTGGGATCTCCCTGCCCTCTCCCATCTCGACAATTGCCCCATGTTCGACCCGCACCCATCCGCACATCTCTCTGTCGGAAAGAACCAGTGTCGCATTGGCAAGCGTGAAGCCATCTGTCACCTGCCCATCACGCGCTTCGGGCACGGGCCCGGCAAGAGTGGAGGTCGTCAATGCATTTCTCCCGCTACGCTGTCTACGTGACGCTGCCCAAGGGGCCGCTTTCGGATTTCGGCTCGGCATGGTTGGGCTGGAACGCTGCGACGGGTGAACGCCCGGATGCACCCATTGTCCCCGGCCTGCCGATGCCCGCGCATGAGATCACCGCCACCCCGCGCAAATACGGGCTGCACGGCACGATCAAACCGCCCTTCCGGCTGGCCGATGGGCACAGCCACGACGAATTGCACGATGCCGTTGCCGCGTTCTGCGCGGCCCGCGCGCCGGTGGTGCTGGACGGTCTGGCGCTGACCCGGTTGGGCAGCTTTCTGGCGCTGACGCCTGTGGGTGAGACCGACGCGCTGTCGGCTCTGGCGGCCGACTCGGTCCGCGATCTTGACCCGTTCCGCGCCCCCCTGACCGAGGACGAGATGGCCAAGCGGCGCAAATCCCGGCTGGGTGCACGGCAGGAGGCATTGCTGGCCAAATGGGGCTACCCCCATGTGATGGAGCACTTTCGCTTTCACATCACCCTCAGCGGCAAGCTGGACACGGCGCGGGCCGAACAGGTACGTGCCGCCCTCTTGCCGCAACTCGAAGATCGTCTGCCGCGTCCCTTCACCATCGACGCACTGACGCTGTGCGGCGAGGATCAAACCGGGTATTTTCACGAATTGCATCGCTACGCCCTTTCCGGCTGAAGCCGGGCAAGGATATCCGCAACCGTCCGCTCCAGCGGGCCTGAGTTGTCGATGGTGACAACCGGCAGACCCGAAGGCAGGTCAGAGCCTTTGCGGCGCAGGCGCGCGGCGATCTCTGCCTCGGTTTCACGCGCCCGCCCCGCCAAACGCTGAGCCAGAACCGCGGCCGGCGCGGTCAGCGACAGGACGGCAAACCGTTCAAACCGGGCATTGGCCGCAACCAGAACGGACCGCGAAAGGTTGGCCAGCACGTCGTGGCCCTGCGCCAATTGCTGGTCCACGAGGACCGGAATGCCGTAGGACAGCCCGTGCGCCTGCCACGACAGGGCAAAGCCACCGGACTCTTTCAGCGCCTCGAAATGCTCTGGCGTTGCGGGTGTGTGGTTCTCTCCTCCGGCCTCTGCGGGGCGGGTGATGACCCGTTTCGCCAGAACGAAACGCGGATCACGGGCGACAAGCGCGGCCATGACGCTGTCCTTGCCGACGCCCGATGGCCCGACAACCGCGATGAAACGCCCCGCCATCAGGCCGCCGCCTGTGGGGCAAAGCCGGAGACATCCACCTCGCGGTCACAAACGCGGGCGCGAGCCTCAGCGTCATGAAATATCCCTACGATGGCCGCGCCGCGCGCCTTGGCTTCTTCGATCAGGGTCAAAACCGTTTCACGGTTGCGGGCGTCCAAAGAGGCGGTGGGTTCATCCAGCAGCAAGGCCGGGTAGTCAAAGACAAAGCCACGCGCGATGTTCACCCGCTGCTGTTCCCCGCCGGAAAAGGTGGTGGGTGACAGGTTCCACAGCCGGTCGGGTATGTTGAGCCGCGCCAGCAGGGCCCGCGCCATGCAACGCGCCTCTTCCCGGTCGCGCCCCACGGTCAGCAAGGGCTCTGCCACCACGTCCAGAGTGGGCACACGCGGCACAACCCGCAGGAACTGGCTGACATAGCCCAGTGTTTCGCGCCGCAGTCGGATGATCTCGCGCGGCTCCGCTTTTGCCACGTCCACGCCGCCGATCAGGATCGAACCGGAGGCGGCAAGGTAGTTGCCGTAGATCATCCGCATCAGCGTCGATTTCCCCGCCCCCGATGCGCCCGTCAGCGCCACACACTCGCCGGGCTGCACCGATAGCGCGGCATTACGCATCACCTCGATCACGACACCGCCCTGATTGTGCAGAGTGAAGGTCTTGGACAGGTCGCGAACGTCGATCATGGCGGTCATAGCCAGCCCTTCCATCTGAAGAACAGGAACGATCCCAGCGCCGATCCGGCCATCAGGCCGGTGGCGATCAGGTACCCATACGGGTGGTCAAGTCCCGGCAGCACCTCGAAGTTCATGCCATAGACAGAGGCGACCAGCGTCGGCGGCAGGAACAGCACCGCGACCACCGAGAGGGTGCGGTTGGCGTTGCTCTGATCCAGATTGACCATGCCAAGGACAACATCCGTCACATGGGCCACCCGCCCGGTCAGGAAGTCGGCGTGCACGACCAAAGAGCGAATGTCCCGCGTGTGCGCCTTGAGCACCAGTTGCAGATTCTGACCGGATTTTTTGGGGATGTTCAGCGAAAAGGTGGTCAGCGCCCGCTCCAGCGTCAGCAGCGACAGCCGGTAACTGGCCAGTTCCTCGCCCCGTTTCCCGACGGTGCGCAGCGTCGTCTTCAACTCATCTTCTGGTTCGTCCCGCTCAAAAAGATCGCGGGCGGCAGAGTCCAACGCGTGACCCGTGCCTTCGAGCAGATCGGCGACGCGGGACACGATTTCCTCGATCAGGCCAAGGAACAGATGCAGCGGCCCGCCGCATCCGGTCGCGGTGAGTGCCGCGTGGTCCGGAAAGGTCTCGAAACTACGCGGCGCATGATAGCGGACGGTGATCATGCGGGTCGGCGTCAGCATGAAGGCGACGGGACCAAAGGTACGGCGCTTGTCCGCATCCAGTCCCGGCAACATGACTGTCAGCACCTCGGTTTCGCCCTCCCGGTAAAGGCGGTTGGAAACCTCGATCTCCTCCATGTCCGCCAGCGACGGGACCTGAATGCCCAGGACCTCGACCGCCTGTACCTCCTCGGGCGTGGGGCGGTAGAGATCGATCCAATGCGTGCCTTCTAGCGACGCGCCGGGATCCATCGCGTGTAGGCGATTGTCTTCTATTCGATAGGCTTTGATCATCAGACTTGCAGCACCGAAGAAACCAGAAGTTGGGTGTAGGCGTGTTGCGGATCGTCCAGCACCTGATCGGTCAGACCGGATTCGACCACGTGACCATCTTTCATCACCATCAGACGATCCGCCAGCAGTCGCACAACGGCAAGGTCATGGGTGACGATGATCGCGCTCAACCCCATTTCGCGCACCAGCCCGCGCAAAAGGTCCAGCAGACGCGCCTGAACGGAGACATCCAACCCGCCGGTAGGTTCGTCCATGAACACAAGTCGCGGCCCCGTGACAAGGTTGCGTGCAATCTGCAGGCGCTGCTGCATGCCGCCGGAAAAGGCAGTGGGGCGGTCGTCGATGCGTGAGATGTCAATTTCGACCCGGCCCAGCCAGTCTTGGGCCTGTTCGCGGATTTCACCGTAATGCCGCGCGCCGACCGCCATCAGCCGTTCCCCAACGTTGCCGCCCGCGCTGACATTCATGCGCAGGCCGTCGCGTGCGTGCTGATGGACAAAGGCCCAGTCGGTGCGCCCCAGCATGCGGCGTTCTGGTTCGCACATGGTGGCTGTGTCTTTCAGCCCCTCCGCGCGGGTGTCGAACAGCACGCGCCCCCGGTCGGGTGCCAGATGACCGGCGAGGCAATTCAGCAAGGTGGATTTCCCTGAACCGCTTTCCCCCACGATGCCCATGACTTCGCCGGGGTAGAGGTCAAAGGACACATCGGCGCAACCGATCCGTGCGCAATAGCTTTTGGCGACTCCATCGACCTGCAACAGTGGACCAAAGTCAGCGCGGGTCATAGGAAAACTCCAGCCTTGTGCCGCCGGGCTCACGGATGATGAAGTGCACCTTCGGTCCTTTGCCGGAAAACTCGGGCGCGAATTCCACAAAGACGCCGGGCCAGTCCTTGACCCGCTGGAACAGGGCGTTCAGCGTCTCCTCGTCCGGGACTTTCAGCGCGGTGTGATGCAGTCCGACGTTGTTGTGCCGGTCAAAATCCGCAGGCACAGGGCCCTTTTGCTGCCAAAGCGTCAGCTTGGCATGGCCGTTGGTGACATAGGCCGCCGGGTAGTCGGGATTTCCGCCGAACTGCTCCCAGCCAAGGCAGGACAGAAAGAAATCGCAAGAGGCCTTCAGATTGCCCACGGTCAGACCAAGGTGGTCAATGCCCAGTGTCGTCATGCGGAGGTCTCCTCAGTCGCGGTGTTGTTTCCGGCATGGCCCGCCGCGCATCGTGTTCTGCAGTAATCGGTGTCGGAACAAACGAACATGCGCCCTCCGTCATCATCCACGATCACCTCGTCCAGGTAACTGTCCTCTGCCCCACACAGGTCGCAAGGCGCGTCAGCCTTGCTTGCCTCAAATGGGAAGTCCTTGAAATCCAGACTGACGACCTGCGTATAGGGCGGCAACGCATAAATGCGCTGTTCGCGCCCCGCGCCGAAGAACTGGATCGCGGCGTTACCGGACATCTTGGGATTGTCGAACTTGGGGATCGGAGAGGGATCCATGACATAGCGGCCCTCGACCTTGACCGGATAGGCGTAGGAGGTCGCGATCTGCCCGTGGCGCGCGATGTCCTCATACAGTTTCACATGCATGAGGCCGTAATCTTCCAGCGCGTGCATCTTGCGCGTTTCGATTTCCGAAGGTTCGAGAAAGCGCAATGGCTCCGGGATCGGCACCTGATAGACAAGGATCTGATCTTCGGTCAGCGGTTCCTCGGGGATGCGGTGACGGGTCTGGATGACCGTCGCCTGCGCGGTTTCCTCGGTCGTCGGAACCCCGGCTGTGCGCTCAAAGAATTTGCGGATCGACACCGCGTTAGTGGTGTCATCGGCCCCTTGGTCGATCACCTTGAAGGTGTCATCGGGCGTCAGCGTCGCGGCAGAAACCTGCACACCGCCAGTGCCCCAGCCATAGGGCATGGGCATTTCGCGGCTGGCAAAGGGCACCTGATAGCCGGGAATGGCCAGTCCCTTCAGGATCGCGCGGCGGATCATCCGCTTCGTCTGTTCGTCGAGATAGGCGAAATTGTAGGCCTGTTCAGTCATCCTGTCGCCCTATTCGCGGCATGCCCGGTCAGCATGGAAGCGTTTGCCAACCTGTGGAAAAATGTTTGGACCCGACCGGATCTGTGTTTTGCGGCCCTTGTCATTGCGGCGATCTGCGGTCTCTTGTCTCTTGTTCGAGAAAGACCGCGGCCCCGGCGGCGGCGATGACTGTGGCGGCGGAGACGACTGACGCCACGGAACCGCTAAAATCCCCTGCGTTTCTCTGCTGGTCGAGCGGACAGATCATATTCTTGCCCTCTTTCGAAAGTAGCCCTCGAGGCTCAACAACGCTGCCTGGAGGTTCTATATGTTTACCGTTGTCTCTGCCCTACTTGTCGTCTTCAGCCTCGCGCTCATCGCCAAGGTGATCCACGCAAGGAAGAAAACCGACAACTGATCGGTCCGGACGCTCATCCCGCCGCCTCCTGCTGCCCGCTATCCCCCTCGCGTCGCAGGCGTCGCACCAATTCCAGTTCGGACTGGAAGTCGACGTAATCCGGCAGCTTGATGTGTTCGAGAAAGCCGGTCGCCTGAATGTTGTCCGAGTGATAGAGGACAAATTCCTCATCCTGTGCGGGGGCGCCCATGTTGTCCTCGCCCAACTCGCGCCAGCGCAGCGCCCGGTCGACCAGTGCCATCGAAATCGCCTTGCGCTCGGTCTGACCAAAGGTCAGGCCGTAGCCGCGGGTGAATTGCGGCGGTTCGGTCTTTGAGCCGGTGAACTGGTTGACCGTCTCGCATTCGGTCACCTCCACCTCGCCGATCTCGATGGCAAAGCCCAGTTCGGGAATGTCCATTTCTACGGCAACCGTGCCGATCCGCAACTCGCCGACAAAGGCGTGGTTGCGGGCGTAGCCGCGTTGCGTGGAATAGGCCATCCCAAGGACAAAGCCCTCATCCCCCCGTGTCAGCGCCTGCAGGCGCAAAGCGCGGGAGCCGGGCAGGTCCATCGGCTCTCGGGTCAGGTCAGGCGGAGTTTCGTCTGAAACCTCCTCGGTCTGGATTAATCCCTCACGGTTCAGAAAGCCGGTGATATGGGGTGTCGGCTCTTTCCGGGGTGTTCCCTCGGGGGCGGCGGGGACCTCGCCGTCGGCGGCAAGCTTGAAGTCCAGCAGACGGTGCGTGTAGTCGAATGTCGGGCCCAACACCTGCCCGCCCGGCGCGTCCTTGAAGGTCGCGCTGATACGGCGGATGCAGGCCATGTCGGCGGTTTCGATGGCGCGGGTCGCGCCAAATCTGGGCAGGGTCGTGCGATAGGCGCGGATCAGGAACACGGCTTCGATCAGATCGCCGCGCGCCTGTTTGATCGCCAGCGCGGCAAGATCCGGATCATACAGCGAGCCTTCGGCCATCACTCGATTGACGGCCAGTTTTAGCTGTTCGCGGATCTGCGCGACCGACAATTCGGCAATCGACGTATCCCCGCGCCGTTCCTCCGCCAACCATGCGTGGGCGTTTTCAATGGCGCGCTCCCCGCCCTTGACGGCGACATACATCGCTTATCCTCCAACCCTTGTGCTGCGCGGCAGGGCGGCAATGCGGCTGCCCGCACAGAAAAAGGCGTCCCACCCCAGAGGAAAGCGCGCCGCGTTGATCTGAAAGGCCCGTGTTTCGGGCAACGACAGCCGGGCGATATCGCGAATGCCGGGGCCGGTCAGTTGTGCCCCGGCTTCAGAGATATCCGCCATCTCGACGATCAGCGTGGCCGAACGGTCCGGGTTTGGCGCGGTGCCGATGCGAAAGCGGTCCAGCGGGTGCAGGGCCTGCCAAATGCCTACTGCGAAATCGCAGGCTTCTGCCCCGGTCAGCGGCGCGCCACAGTGAAAGGTGATCCAGTCGCGTACGGCTCGACAATCGCAATCACCGGCAAGATGGACACTTGTTTCCGGATCGCAGAGCGTCAGCAACAGCGCCCCGGCGGCAGGGGACAGCGGCGCTGGCGGCGTGGCACCCGTGGTCTGCTGAACCGTTCACGGCCGGGCCATGGCCTGCATCGCGGCGCGGAACGCCCGCGCTGCGTCCACCGGGGCATTGCCGAATCCGCCTTTGAGAACCTCGGTGTCCATCAACCCTCTCCCCGCACCATCGTGAAGAATTCCACCTTTGTCGCCGCGGCCTTGGCGGCGCGGGTGTCGACCCGGGTGACGGCGCAGCTGGCTACGCCGACTCAGGCGGCGCGCCTGCGGCTGCCACAGGGGGCCCCGATCCTGCGCACGACCAGTGTGAGCATCGATCCGGACGGTCGCCCGATAGAGTATGGGCGCAGTTGGTTTGCAGGTGACCGGGTGACCCTGACACTGGAATCCTGACGGCCGCTTGCCCTTGTTTTCATGCTGATTCATCGCCCATGTCACCCGCGTGATACAAAGGGCGCGTAAAGAGGGTGAACACAAAACGGCCAAGAGCAGTCAGATGTCCGTTGCCCCATCTTCGCTGCGCCTGACAGGCGCGACCATATTGCGCGACGGCGCGCTTCAGACCCGCTCTGTGGCGATCGAGGATGGCCGCATTTCCAAGGGTCCGCTGCCCGAGGTGGACCTGACCGGCTATTACGTATTGCCCGGCATCATCGACCTGCATGGCGATGCATTCGAACGGCATCTGGCGCCGCGCCCCTCTGCCCCCTTTCCCATCCGTACGGCATTGCGCGCAACAGACCGGGACGCAGCCGCAAATGGGGTGACCACCGCCTGGATGGCCCACAGCTGGAGCTGGGAAGGCGGCCCCCGCAGCCCGGACCACGCCGAAGCCGTCCTGACCGCGCTCGACACCTATGCCGACGAGGCGTTGACTGACCTTCGTGTGCAGATCCGCTGCGAAACACATACGGTAGATTCAGCTGACCGACTGTTGGCGGCGGTGAGGCGACACCAAGTGGACTATGTCGTATTCAACAACCACCTGCCGAAAACGCTGGAACTGGCCGAAACCGATCCCGCGCGCCTGATCCACTGGGCGCGTCAGGCGGGGCGGAGCGTCGAACAGCATCTGGAACAGGTCCGCATCGCCGAGCGTCAGAATCGGGACGTGCCCCGTTATCTCTGCCGTCTGGCCGAGGCGTTCGACACGCTTGGTGTGTGCTATGGCAGCCATGGCGACAAGGACGGAGAAACGCGCGAATATTACTCGCAGATCGGCGCGAAGATCTGTGAGTTTCCGACCCGCCGGGCGGCCGCAGCCCTTTCGCGGGCCGTAGGCGATCCGATCCTGATGGGTGCACCAAACGTGGTTCGGGGCGGCTCTCAATCGGGCAACATCGGGGCGCAACTCCTGATCGAAGAACGGCTATGTGACGCGCTTGTGTCCGATTATTATTACCCTGCGCTGTCACAGGCCGCGTTTTCCCTTGTCGAACAAGGGGGCATGGACCTGCCGCGCGCCTGGTCGATGATCTCTTCGAAACCGGCGGAAATCCTGCGCCTGCCCGACCGGGGCGTGATTGATTACGGACGCCGGGCCGATCTGGTCGTGATCAATGCCGAAACACACGCCGTCGAGGCGACAATCTGCGGCGGTCGTATTACCCATCTGGCTGGCGAGGCTGCCCACCGTTTTCTGGCCACGCGTAACGAAATTCGCCTCGCGGCAGAATAGGGCGCCCCCTACTCCCGCAAGACCTGCAAAATCGAGATGCCAGCACCCACTGCCACCACTTTCGCATAGTTTTACTAACTTTTAGGTCAGGAATTTCACAATGTTGTCACCGCTTGAACCTATCAGAGGCCCAGTTGAGTGCGACCTTTACCCAGCGTCCACCAATTTCCGGGCGCCGGGTGGTAATGAGTATGTTTCACCAGTGATTTTCATGACCAGTTTGGGCGGCCGCAAGGTCGCCCTTTTTCGTTTGTCGTTTCCAAATGCCTTCGATTGGCAAGCCCATCCGCCCACCGGCCTCCGGGCAGTCAACTGACTGCCCGAAATGCGGAACTGCCGGGCGGGACGTCCCTAACCGGCACCAGAGCGGTCAATGGAGGTCTTCGCCGCCCTTGGTCGGACAGCGGCGCAGGAGAACCGGAATAATTTTCAGGATCACAGAACGGTTGCTGTCACCGGTTTCGCCCCGGTCGACCGACTGATCTCGCGGTCCTTGAACCAGATCGCCCTTACCGTCGCATCGGACAAACGGTTCATCATGCGAAAAGGGTGGATTTGCCTGCACTCGACGCTCCGGTGATCCCGAACATCGCCAATTTTTCGATGGAGAGACTCACGGCTTCCGCGGCGGCATTCGCGCCGAAGCGCATTGTCAGTAGTTGAATGCAAGGCACGCGGAATCCCCTTTTTTCTGGGGGCGCACCTGCGGCGCGCGCTTGCCTGCCGCGTGACGTTTTCAAAAACTTTTGTAACGGCGTCAGTCACATGGCCCGGCTGCCGGTTTTTCAGGCGGACCTTGGATCAGCCATGCGCGGGCGTGGTGACGGGTATGCAGAAGCACGCATGGCGCTGCAGTGCAGCATGACCTAATTTTGTCTGCATGGGGGGCAACCCATTCAACCAATGTGGAGTCCTGAAAATGGCAACTATGCACAATGACAGCGCACCGCGCGGCAACCTGATCGCAGGCGTTTTTCACGGCGTCGGCGCACTGTTCACGTCGATCTTCGAGGGCCTTGTCCGGATCGCAGAGGCGAATTCGCGGATCAAGGAAGTCGAACGGCTGAACGCGATGTCGGACGCAGAGCTTGACGCGCGCGGCCTGAAGCGCACCGACATCGTGCGTCACGTCTTCCGCGACGCGATGTATATCTGAACCTTCGGCGGGACGACGCTCGTCCGGCCCATATGACCGCCGCGTCCCTTACAGGGCGCGGCGTCGTCATTTCCGCGCGTTACTGTTGCGCGGGTTGCATCATCCTTTCGTGCACGGCAGCCATTCCGCGATCCGCCATGTCGGTGACTTCGTCAGCGTGCCGTTGCAGGGCCTCGACCAGTTCGGGCGCCTTTGCCGTTTGCACAACAACAACCCCCTCTTCCGTGACCTCAATCTCTGTCGCGATCTCGTCGCCCCGCAAAAAGAACAGGTCCAGCGTGGGGCTTTGAATAAAGACCTGCGGGTCCCGCCCCTCTTCGACGCGCGCGATCATTCCGGAAACATGGCTGACCAAGGCCGACATGACCTCTGGATCGGTTGAGCGGGTGACCGTGCGTATGCCATTGGGCAGATGCGTCACGCGGCGTTCGAAGGTCCGAAAATTGCGGAACATTACCGCCATTTCCGCGCTTTCCTCTGGCGTTGCGTCCAACCCGCGCAAGCCAGGCATTGTCACCTCATCATGCCCGGTGCCGTCTGCACCGTGATGAAGGCCAAACACGGGACCATGCCCCGACATTTGTGCCGAAACCGGTGGTGAAAGAGCAACCCCGGCGGACAGGACTACCGCTGTGACCAATGGCGTTTTCCAATTCATGTCTCTCTCCCTGTTGTCCTGCAAACTTGATGCGTGTCGCAAATGCATGACACGGCTTCACGCTTCGCCATATGATACCGATCATGTCAGGCCCGTTTGACCCGGTTTTCAAAGATGCCCGCCAGCGGGGCCTTGCCACGGGTGAGACGCTGTTCCGCGGCGGCGACGCCTGTACCGCAATGTTTCTTGTCCGCAGCGGGCAGGTTGGCCTTGTGCGGCATTCGCTATCGGGTGCGCAGTTGAATTTGCACAGTGCCGGACCGGGGGAAATCATCGCCGAGGCGTCTGCCTACAGCGAAACCTACCACTGTGACGGGGTGGCAGAAGCGGACTCTCGGCTTTCCGTTTTGCCCAAACCGCTCTTCCTGTCCCGGCTGGACGCGGATCCCGCGTTGGCGCGGGCATGGGCCACGAGACTTGCGCAGGGGCTGCAACAAGCCAGGTTGCGGACAGAGATCAGGGGGTTGCGCAGGGTTTCCGACCGACTGGACGCATGGCTGTCCGCAGGGGGGCATGTGCCGGCGCATGGCGAACTGCAGCGTCTGGCGGAGATCCTCGGCGTCAGCCGTGAGGCGCTGTACCGGGAAATGGCGCGCCGTCGCTGAGCCGACTGCAGACCACCAATCGCAAAACAACAAAGGCCGCCCGATTGGGCGGCCTTCGGCAAACTCTCAGGTGCAGCGGGGCAGAGCCCGCACCCGATTAGTTCTGTGCGTAGAATTCGATGACGAGGTTCGGTTCCATCTGGACGGCATAGGGAACGTCGCCAAGACCGGGGGTGCGCACGAAGGTCGCGGTCATCTTCGAGTGGTCGGCCTCGATGTAATCGGGCACGTCGCGCTCGGGCAGTTGGGTGGCTTCGAGAAGCACGGCCATCTGCTTGGACTTTTCGCGGACCTCGATCACATCGCCTTCCTTGACGCGATACGACGGGATGTTGACGCGCTTGCCATTCACGAGCACGTGGCCGTGGTTCACGAACTGGCGTGCGGCAAAGACGGTCGCGACGAACTTGGCGCGGTAGACAACGGCGTCCAGACGGCGCTCCAGCAGGCCGATGAGGTTTTCACCGGTGTCACCCTTGATCCGCTCAGCTTCGGCGTAGATGCGGCGGAACTGCTTTTCGGTCAGGTCGCCGTAGTAGCCTTTCAGCTTCTGCTTGGCGCGCAGCTGCAGGCCAAAGTCGGAAATCTTCTGCTTGCGGCGCTGGCCGTGCTGGCCGGGGCCGTATTCGCGGCGGTTGACCGGGGACTTCGGACGGCCCCAGATGTTTTCGCCCATGCGGCGGTCGATTTTGTACTTGGCAGACGTGCGTTTTGTCACGGCTGATCTCCTTCGTCAGGGTTTCGAAGGGCGTTGTCCTCTTCCCGGATTCGGCCGGAATGACAGGAATCCCCTTGCGGGGGCCACCAACACCAATGAAGGCGCGCTTATACGCGGCCCCGCCGCCGAGTCAAGCACCGGGAGGCGAGCCCTGAAAAATTGAACCAAAGATGAACATTAACGAATGTTTTACCCGCCGCACGCCAAATGAGCCCCAGTAACGGACGGAGGCGATCGTGGCACGTCATACTGCTGAACGCGACATGGAAACGCGCAACGCATTGGAACATGCAATCATGACCCGCGACGCATCGAAAATGGACATGGTCCGGCATGCGATCCAGCACCGGCAGGTCATGCTGGCCTTTCAGCCTGTCATGCAGGCGCAGGCGCAGGATTTCATCGCCTTTCATGAAGGGCTGATCCGCGTGCTGGACGAAACCGGCCGTGTAATTCCCGCTGCCGAGTTCATGGATACGGTCGAAGACACCGAATATGGCCGCCTTCTGGATTGCATCGCGCTGGAAAAGGGGCTGGATGAACTGGCCCGTGTTCCCGGTCTGCGCCTGTCGATCAACATGTCCGCCCGGTCCATCGGCTATCGCAAATGGATGCGCGTTCTAAACAAGGGATTGGATAAGGATCCCACCGTGGCGGAACGCCTGATCCTCGAAGTGACCGAATCCTCGGCCATGACCATTCCGGAACTGGTCGTCACCTTCATGGATGAGCTGCAGTGCAGGGGAATCACTTTCGCGCTTGATGACTTCGGCGCTGGCTACACGGCTTTGCGTCACTTCAAGGCGTTCCGTTTCGACATCCTGAAAATTGACGGCGAATTCTGCAGTGGCGTCGCGATGGATCCCGACAACCAGGTTCTTGTCGGCGCGATGGTCAAAATCGCCGAACAGTTCGACATGTTCACCGTCGCTGAATGCGTTGAGACGCAGGCCGATGCGGATTGCCTTGCGGCACTTGGGGTGGATTGCCTGCAGGGCTACCTCTTTGCTGCCCCCACGGTCCGGCCCGCGTGGCGGACAGAAAACAGCGATCGTCGGGCCGGGTAAGGACCGTTCAGCCTCCAATACGCTCCGCACGTACCCGCTATGCACGAAAGCCTGAGACACCCTGTCCGGTTCTTGTACGCCTCCAAATCCGCTATTGCGCCTTACGTCAAGTGAGGGTGGAATGAATTTGCATAAGGCGAATTCGCGTCTTGCCCCGATGCACCCACTTGCCTGGAGGACTATACATGACCAACGTCGTTATCGCGTCAGCTGCCCGGACCGCCGTCGGCAGCTTTGGCGGTTCCTTTGCCAACACACCGGCGCATGATCTTGGCGCTGCCGTTCTGGAGGCGCTGGTTGAACGCGCCGGCATCGCCAAGGAGGATGTGTCCGAGACCATTCTCGGCCAGGTGCTGACAGCGGCCCAGGGTCAGAACCCGGCCCGCCAGGCGCACATCAATGCCGGCCTGCCGAAAGAAGCCGCCGCCTGGAGCATTAACCAGGTTTGTGGCTCCGGCCTGCGCGCCGTCGCACTGGGCGCACAGCACATTATGCTGGGCGATGCCTCGATCGTAGCCGCCGGCGGCCAGGAAAACATGACCCTGTCGCCCCACGCCGCGCATCTGCGCGCCGGGCACAAGATGGGTGACATGAAATACATCGACACGATGATCCGCGACGGTCTGTGGGACGCCTTCAACGGCTACCACATGGGCCAGACCGCTGAAAACGTGGCCGATCAGTGGCAGATCACCCGCGACATGCAGGACGAATTTGCCGTCGCTTCGCAGAACAAGGCCGAGGCGGCCCAAAAGGCCGGCAAGTTCGACGATGAGGTGATCGCCTACACCGTGAAAACCCGCAAGGGCGACATCGTGGTCGACAAGGACGAATACATCCGCCACGGCGCGACCATGGAAGCCATGCAGAAACTGCGCCCGGCCTTTACCAAGGACGGCTCTGTTACCGCGGCCAACGCTTCGGGCCTGAACGATGGCGCCGCCGGTGCGCTGCTGATGTCCGCCGATGAGGCCGAAAAGCGCGGCATCGAACCGCTGGCGCGCATCGCCTCTTACGCAACTGCCGGGTTGGACCCGTCGATCATGGGCGTCGGCCCGATCTACGCCTCGCGCAAGGCGCTGGACAAGGCAGGCTGGAAGGTCGACGACCTCGATCTGGTCGAAGCCAACGAAGCCTTCGCCGCGCAGGCCTGTGCCGTGAACAAGGACATGGGCTGGGATCCTGCCATTGTGAACGTCAACGGCGGTGCCATTGCCATCGGTCACCCGATCGGTGCCTCGGGCGCACGTGTTCTGAACACCCTGCTGTTCGAGATGCAGCGCCGCGGCGCCAAGAAAGGCCTCGCTACGCTCTGCATCGGTGGCGGTATGGGCGTCGCGCTCTGCGTGGAGCGCCCCTAACATCGCGGCATTCGCATATCAGGGGCGCCTTGGGGCGCCCCTTTTTCTTGGGGAGGCGCCCGCAAGGGCAAAGGCCGAAGGTCAGAACAAAATAGACCGGCCGAAAAACGCGCAATATTGTTGCGACAACCCGATCACCCCTGTAACAAAGTTACAATAGCAAGATACTCAAGACTGGAGGACACCCCCATGGCACGTGTAGCACTCGTCACCGGCGGCAGCCGCGGCATCGGCGAAGCCATTTCCAAGGAACTCAAGGCCGCAGGCTACGAAGTCGCCGCTACCTACGCGGGCAACGACGAGAAGGCCGCTGCCTTCACCGAGGCCACCGGCATCAAGACCTACAAGTGGAACGTGGCCGACTACGACGCCTCCAAGGCGGGCATCGCGCAGGTCGAGGCCGACCTTGGCCCGATCGACGTGGTTGTCGCCAACGCAGGCATCACCCGTGACGCGCCCTTCCACAAGATGACCCCGGAACAGTGGAAAGAAGTCATCGACACAAACCTGACTGGCGTTTTCAACACCGTTCATCCGGTCTGGCCCGGCATGCGTGAGCGCAAGTTCGGCCGCATCATCGTCATCTCCTCGATCAACGGTCAAAAAGGCCAGTTCGCTCAGGTGAACTATGCCGCGACCAAGGCGGGGGATCTTGGCATCATCAAGTCGCTGGCCCAGGAAGGCGCGCGCGCCGGCATCACCGCCAACGCCGTCTGCCCCGGCTACATTGCGACCGAAATGGTCATGGCGATTCCGGAAAAAGTTCGCGATTCGATCATTTCCGGCATTCCCGCCGGTCGTCTGGGTGAGCCTTCGGAAATCGCACGTTGCGTGGCGTTCCTCGCCTCTGACGACGCCGGTTTCATCAACGGCTCGACCATCTCGGCCAACGGCGCGCAGTTCTTCGTCTAAGACGCTTGCACCGCACCGAATAAAGAAAAGCGCCCCAATCGGGGCGCTTTTTTCTTTCGCGAAACGTCCTGTGCCCGTCGGCCTGCCTGTGCGGAAACGCACCAAGGCGGCGCACCGTCACCGGTTACTTGGCCCTCATGCGCATTATATCCTTTTGCAAGCGCACAAGGAGGATGAACATGCTGACCCAGATCAACGGCCTGCACCACGTCACGTCGCTGGCAAGCGGCGCGCAGACCAACAATGATTTCTTCACCCACACGCTCGGCCTGCGCCGCGTCAAGAAAACGGTGAATTTTGACCGGCCGGACGTGTATCACCTGTATTACGGCGACGAACACGGCACACCCGGCTCCGTCATGACCTACTTTCCCTTCCCCAACGCCTCGCCCGGCAGACCCGGCGCCGGAGAAGTGGGCACCACCGCCTTTTCCGTGCCAAAGGACGCTCTGCCGTGGTGGGGAAAGCACCTGTCGGACAAGGGCGCGACGGGTCTGGCCCGCACGGAGCGCATGGGCGAAGACCGCCTGATGTTCAAAGGTCCCGATGGCGACGGCTTTGCCCTTGTCGCCGTCGAAGACGACCGCACGCCTTGGCACAGCACGGATGTTCCCCCCGATGTCGCGATCCGCGGATTCCACTCCGCCGACATGCGCCTGTCCCCACGCGGCGCGGCCGCCAGCGCTGAACTTCTGACCTTCATGGGATATGAAAAACTTGAGGCAGAAAACGACGTCACCCGCTTTCGTGTCCCGGGCGGCGGCGCGGCTGACCTGATCGATATCACGCAGGTAGAGGCAGCCGAGGCCGAACAGGGCGCGGGCAGCGTGCATCACATCGCCTTTTCCGTGGACAACCGCGCCACGCAACTGGAGGTGCGCAAGGCGTTGATGGATACCGGGTATCAGGTGACCCCGGTGATCGATCGGGATTACTTCTGGGCGATCTACTTTCGCAGCCCCGGCGGCGTGCTGTTCGAAGTGGCGACAAACGAACCCGGTTTTGACCGCGATGAGGACACCGCCCATCTGGGTGAGGCGCTCAAACTGCCGACGCAGCATGAACATCTGCGGCCCGATCTGGAACAGACCCTAGCCCCCATCGCAGACTAAAAGAAAACGCCCCCGGAGCCAAATGGTTCGGGGGCGTTTCCGTTGTCCGTCCAGACCGGCGGGAGGGAGTGTCCTGCGGTCAGCGGCGACGGGCGAAGAGAGCTTGCCACAACCCGGCGACCATGGCGCCGCGGGCGGCATGGGCCTTGTCGATGGCTTTGCGGTGGCTGGTGTCGGTGGCAGATTCGAACATGGCGGACCTCGGGCAACAGGGATACTTGACTGGGATCAAGATACGCCTCACGAATTCAATGAACAAACGAGACTTTGACGCCACTCAGTTAAGGAAAACTTGCCCAAATGTCCGATCGCCTGCCGCCCCTGACCGCGCTGCGCGCCTTTGAGGCGGCCGCCCGTCACATGTCCTTTGCCCGGGCGGCGGATGAATTGCACGTCACGCCCGCGGCCCTCTCCTTTCAGATCAAGAACCTTGAGGAGCATCTGGGCGCGCCACTGTTTCGTCGCCTGAACCGTGCCGTGGAACTGACAGAGGCCGGGCGCATCCTTGCCCCCGGCACGACCGAGGGGTTCGAACGGCTGATCGCCGCATGGCGCGCAACGCAACGCCTGCAGGACACCCGCGCGCTTTCGGTGACCGCCGGCCCTGCCTTTACCGCCAAAAGCCTTGCCCCGCGTCTTTACGGCTTTGCCCAGGCCCATCCGGAAATCGAACTGCGGTTCATCGCCGGTCTGCGCATGATGGATTTCGACCGCGATGAAATCGACGTCGCCATCCGCTATGGCTTTGGCGAGGATCAGGGCCTGTTCAGCGAGCATCTGATAGACGAAGGCATCACCCCGATGATGCGGCCCGATCTGGTCAAACGCTTTCCCACGCCGCATAGCCTGATGGACGCGCCGCTGTTGCATGATGCATCTCTGGACTTCATGGATCCGCCTGCAGACTGGCCGGTCTGGTTCCGCGCCTGCGGGATTGATTTCACCCCCACCCCCGCCGCGCGTTTTTCACAAGCCGATCACGCGCTGGACGCGACGCTTGCAGGCAGCGGCATCGTGTTGTCACGGACATCGCTCGCACAGCGTTTGCTGGCCTCCGGCCAGTTGGCTGCGCCGTTTGACATCGCGCTGACCTCTCGGGCTCGGTTCCGGTTCATCTGCGTGCAGGGCACAGAGACTCGCCCGCAGATCGCGGCGTTTCGTGAGTGGCTTTTTCGGGAAATCAGGGCATTGCCCACCGGGCTGGAGGGCAAGACGCTGGTATCCGTCGAAGACCTGCCCTGAAACAATCCCGCAGAGCCTCAGCGCCGCGACCGTCAGGACAGGTCCAGTATCGATTAGACGACGGCTTCTGGCGCCAATCGCGTGATTTCTTCCTTGATCCTCAGCTTCTGCTTTTTCAGGTCCGCGATGCGCAGGTCATCCACGCCCGGGGCGCGCTGTGCTTCTTCCACTGCCTCCGACAGTGCACGATGCTTCTTTTTCAGTTCCTGCAAGTGCGAACTCAAGCTCATGGGATCCTCCATTCGGTTGATGAGAGCCCCACTGCAGCACAGATTTTTCAGCAAGTCACGCTGCAGGTGCACAATGGCTTCATAAGAATGTAACGTTCAGATGCGTCAGTGCGCGCTTGCCGGAAATTCCAGCGCCGCGCCCCGGGTCATCACCGCCTCCAGACGCGGTGTATATCGGCCGCCGGGTTCGACATGGCTGTCGCCCTCGTGAATCACCACTCCGGCGTGAAAGCGGAACGCCGCGCGCCCGTCCTTGCGCCCCCGGACAAGGATCAGACGCGGCGCGCGCCCGGCCCTTGGCAGCAAAGGCAACAATTCCAGCGCCCCCAGCCGCCCCTGCATCGCGATCAGCAGGTCGGGCAGACGTTCTGCGCGCTGGATGAACGTGGCGTAGCCGCGCGGTTTCAGCCGTTTGGCGGCACATGTGACCCAGTCAGTCAGGGCGGTTTCACCGGCGCGGGCGATTTCGCGTTCTGCCTCATCGGCACCTATCCGCTTGCCGGTCTCGAAATAGGGCGGATTGGCAAAAACGTGATCGAAACTCTGTGCCTTCAGTGCCGGTGGGGGATCAGACAGGTCGCCGGTCAGGATCTCGCCGTCCAACCCGTTGCGAGACAGATTCCTGCGGGCAAGATCGGCGTAGCCCGGCTGCAATTCCAGCCCGGTCAGGCGCAGGCCTTCGACCCGGACACCAAGACAGCACAGACCCGGCCCCGCGCCGCAGCCCAGTTCAAGGACGCTCTGCCCCGGACGCGCTGCGATGGAGGCGGCCAGAACGACCGGGTCCGTCCCGGCCCTGTACCCCTCGCGCGGTTGCAGCAGCCGCACGCGCCCGCCCAGCATGGCGTCTTCGCTCAGCGCTTCGGGGGCGAAGGGCTCAGCCCTCAAAGTTCACACCGGCCTCGCGCAGCACGCGCCGGGCGTAGTCCAGCTCATCGGTGCGCACCATCAGGCGGCGCGGCAGAATGCCTATGGATCCTTCGAGGACGCTCATGTTTACGTCCAATTCAAAGCTGTCTATACCCTCCTCGTTCAGGAGGGTTTGGACCAGCGGGATCAGCGTGATGTCGTTTGTGCGCAAGAGCTCTTCCATGTCGGGGATGTAAGGACAAGGCGCACGGTTTGTCGAGCCTTGCACGGGAGTTTGATGAGCTTGGACGAAGGCATGCAAAAGCCGCACGAACGTCTCGCCGCCCTGCTGGCGGGGGATCTGGATCAGGTCAACGCGCTCATCCGTGAGCGGATGGCATCAGAGCATGCGCCGCGCATCCCCGAGGTGACCGCCCATCTGGTCGAGGCCGGGGGCAAGCGGCTGCGGCCCTTGCTGACGCTCGCTTCGGCCCGGCTGTGCGGATATGACGGCCCCTACCACATTCATTTGGCGGCGACGGTGGAGTTCATCCACACCGCGACCCTGCTCCATGACGACGTGGTCGATGAAAGCAAGAAGCGGCGCGGGAGGCCCACGGCGAACCTGTTGTGGGACAACAAGTCGAGCGTTCTGGTCGGTGACTACCTCTTTGCGCGGTCGTTCCAGTTGATGACAGAGACGGGCAACCTGCGGGTGCTGCGCATCCTCAGCGATGCGGCGGCGACCATTGCCGAGGGTGAGGTGCTGCAGCTGACAGCGGCGCAGGATCTGACGACCTCTGAGGCAATCTATCTGCAGGTGGTGCGGGGCAAGACGGCGGCGCTGTTTTCCGCCGCGACAGAGGTGGGCGGCGTGATTGCGGGCCGGCCGGAGGAGGAGGTTCAGGCGCTGTTCGATTACGGCGACGCGCTGGGGATCGCCTTTCAGATCGTGGACGACCTGCTGGATTATTGGGGATCGGACGCGACGGGCAAGAACGTGGGCGATGACTTCCGCGAGCGGAAGCTGACCCTGCCGCTGATCAAGGCCTTTGCCGCCGCTGATGAGGGGGAAAAGGCGTTCTGGAAGCGGGTCATCGAAAAGGGTGACCAGCGCGAGGGCGACCTTGAGGAGGCGATCAGCTTGCTCAACAAGCATGGCGCGCTGGAGGCGACCCGGGACGAGGCGCTGGCCTGGGCCGCGCGGGCGAAGACGGCGATGGAAGGGCTGCCTGCATCGGAGATGCGGGACCTATTGATCGACCTGAATGACTACGTGGTGAGCCGGGTCAGCTGATCCCCTGAAAATGGTTGTCCACGCGTGGACAGCTTAGGGGGAATGCCAGATCAATGGGTTACAGGCGCGATTTTACGAATCCTTAGGATTTGACCCTGCCGCTAGGGCCGCTTTGGCACTCAGCGCAGGGTGCAGGCGCGGACCCACCAAGCGGGATGAGAGGCCGCGAGAGCCTGAGCGCCCCGCTGGGCGGAAACCCCATCATCGAACAAGGCAAAACAGGTGGCGCCGGAGCCGGACATGCGCGCAAGCCGCGCGCCGTCGAGCGCTGAAAGCCCCTCCAACACGTCGGCAATCACCGGCTGCACCGCAATCGCGGGAGCCTGAAGGTCATTGCGCTGCTGCGCCAGCCAGCGCAGGGCCGAGGGCGCGTCGCAGCCATCGGGCAAGGGCGACATCGGCGGGTTGTCCTTTTGCGCAAGCGCGTGAAAAACCGACGGTGTCGGCACCTCGACGCCCGGATTGACCAGAACCGCGTGCAGGGGGGGCAGCGTCAGCGGCTGCAGCTCATCCCCGACGCCCTGCATCCGCGCCGCCCCTGCCAACATGCAGACCGGCACATCCGCCCCCAGTTTCGCGGCATCGCCGGTGAAGGGGCGGTCAAACACCGCCTCCATCGCGCGCAGGACCACTGCCGCGTCAGACGACCCGCCGCCGATCCCGGCAGCGGCGGGCAGATGTTTGTCCAAAGTGATCGCCACCGGCGCGCCAAACGCCTCTGCCGCCTTCCAGCAGAGGTTGCGCGCGTCTTCGGGCACGCCTGCCGCCCTTGGCCCGGTCACACGCAACGACATCTGCGCCGCGCGTGCCACGCTGAGCCGGTCGCCCACATCGGCGAACATCACCAGCGAGTCGAGCAGGTGATAGCCGTCCGGGCGCTGACCGGTCACATGCAGGGCAAGGTTGATCTTGGCCGGAGCGAAACCCTCAATCGCCGGTGTTGTCATCCGCGACCTGCGGCGCTGCGGCGCCTTCTTCCTTCAGAACCTGATGCAGCCCGACGTCGATCTTGCGCTTGATGCGCTCGGGGTCGGCCTCTTCGGCGGCGTCCTCCCAATCGACGAAAGACAGCGCGCGTTTCCACATGAATTCGGCCTCACGCTCACGCCCGACCATCCAGTAGACGTCCCCGAGGTGGTCGTTCACGATGGGGTCGATGGGCATGAGTTCAGCGGCGCGTTCCATGTGCGGCACCGCCTCTTCGAAGCGGCCCAGCCGGTAGAGAACCCAGCCAAGGCTGTCGACGATGTAACCGGAGTTCGGGCGCGCCTCTACCGCGCGTTCGATCATGTCCAGCGCCTCGTCCAGCTTGACCTTCTGTTCGACCAGCGAATAGCCCAAATAGTTGAGCACCTGCGGCTGTTCCGGGTTCAGCTCCAGCGCCTTGCGGAAATCGGCCTCTGCCTGATCCCACATATCCTGCCGTTCGTAGGCGATGGCGCGGGCGTAGAACAGGAACCACTGCCGTTCCGAAAGATCATCGTAGAGGCCGACAGCGGCGCTATAGGCCTCGACCGCCTCGGCATGGCGTTCCTCGGCGCGCAGGTAGTCACCCAGGGTCGACCAGACCACCGGCAGATCGCCGTGGGTCTTGGTCAGGGCCTCCAGCACGGCGATGGCCTCTTCCATCTTTTCCCCGGCGCGCAGGGATTCGGCACGGCCCAGTTCGGCGGCGTGAAAGGCGGGATCGTCCGCCGCGACACGGCCATAGGTTTCCTTGGCCAGTTCGTGCTGGCCAAGATCATTGAGCACATCCGCCGACAGCAGGATGGCGTCGATGTGATCGGGGCGCAGGTATTCGGCCACGCGCGAATAAAGCAGGGTCAGGTCGTCGCTGTTCTCATTCGAAAGCGCGCCCGCGACGGTATAGAACACCTCTGCCAGACCATCGCGCGGCGAGGCGACATGGGTGAAATCCAGAGTTTCCCCCGCCTCAAGGCGTTCCAGCATCCGGGTCAGGCCGGGATCGAGCGAGCGGCCAAAGGACCGTTCGAGCAGTTCGATCGCGTCCTTGTTGCGGTCCAGCTGGCTGAGCATTTCCGCATGCGCCATGACACCGCGCCGGGTGGCGGAAAGGCCTGCGGCATCGCGGCTGGCCAGAATTCCGGCGGCGGTTTCGAAGTCGCCGACCGAGGCGAGGGCAAATGCCTTGTGATAGGCAGCAAAAGGCCCAAGGCCGCGGATGGTGGCGACCTCGTCAAAGGTTGTGACAGCGGCGGTCATGTCGCCGGTGCCCAGTTGTGCCCAGGCCTTGATCAGGCCATCGGCCAGCGGGCCGATGCCCTGCTTGGCGTCCACGGCGGCGATGATGGCCTGATAGGCCTCTCCGCGCGCGTCGCGGGCGATCAGCGCAAGCTGGCCGATCTGGCTGGCCACGCCCTGCTGACCCAGACGGTCCGCATAGGTCGAGGCGCCGTCGATATCGCCCAGCGAAATCGTGGCGAGCACCGCGCGTTCAAGTAGTTCCGGGCGGCCCGGGTCACGGGCAAGGGCGCGGGCATAGAACCGTGCGGCGTTCTTGTAATCGCCCAAAAAGCTGGCCTGCCGCGCCGCGAGATAGTCGCCCGCGAAGCCCTGAGCCGAGGTCAGTGTCGGCACGGCGAGCGCCGCGGCCAGTAGGCCCGCGCGGAGGGTCTGTGTCCAAGCTGTCAAACTGCCGATCTCCCTGTTGGTCTTTGAGGGAAAGCCTAGTGCGCTTGGACAGGCAAGGCAATCGGGCGCACCGGGGTGACGGCCCCTTGGGGGCCATCACTTCGGCGCGAGTGCCTTTTACATGTTCGGATAGTTCGGCCCGTCGCCGCCCTGCGGCACCGTCCAGTTGATGTTCTGGCTGGGATCCTTGATGTCGCAGGTCTTGCAGTGGACGCAGTTCTGGAAGTTGATCACGAAGCGCGGGCCGCTGTCGTCCTGGACCACCTCGTAGACGCCGGCCGGGCAGTAGCGCTGTGCCGGTTCGTCGTATTTCGGCAGGTTGATCGCGGTCGGCACGTTGGGGTCTTTCAGCTTGAGGTGGGCCGGTTGGCTTTCCTCGTGGTTGGTAAAGCTGAAGGAAACGTTCGTCAGGCGGTCAAAGCTGAGTTTGCCATCGGGTTTGGGGTAGTCGATGGGCTCAAAGACCTGCGCGCTGCGGGTTGCCTCGGCGTCGGATTTGCCGTGGCTGAGTGTGCCGAAGAGGGAGCCGCCGAACAGCGAGTTGGTCCACATGTCCATGCCGCCCAGCGCGAGGCTGGCCGTCAGGCCGTAGCGGGACCAGAGCGGTTTGACATTGCGGACCTTGAAGAGATCCTTGCCGATGGCGCCGGTCCGCACCTCTGTTTCGTAGTCGCCCAGTTCATCCGCCGAGCGGCCCGCCTGCAGCGCGGCATAGGCGGCCTCTGCCGCGGCCTTGCCGGACAGCATGGCGTTGTGGTTGCCCTTGATGCGCGGCACGTTGACCATGCCGACCGAGCAGCCCAGCAAGGCGACACCGGGGGCCACCATCTTGGGCATGGACTGATAGCCGCCTTCGCTGATGGCGCGGGCGCCGTAGGCCACGCGCTTGCCGCCTTTCAGCAGTTCGGCCACCATCGGGTGATGCTTGAACCGCTGGAATTCCATGTAGGGATAGAGGTGCGGGTTCTCGTAGTTCAGGTGGACGACAAAGCCGACGTAAACCTGGTTGTTCTCGATGTGGTAGATGAACGACCCGCCGCCCGCGTTGGAGCCCAGCGGCCAGCCCATGGTGTGGGTGACGGAGCCTTCCTTGTGCTTGGCCGGGTCGATCTCCCAGATCTCCTTCATGCCAAGGCCGAATTTCTGCGGGTCCTTGCCCGCGGAGAGGTCGTACTTGGCCATCACTTCCTTGGCGAGCGAGCCGCGCACGCCCTCGGCGATGAAGACGTATTTGCCGTGCAGTTCCATGCCCGGCTCATAGGCGGGTCCGGGGGTGCCGTCGGGGTTCTTGCCGAATTCGCCCGCGACGACGCCTTTGACTTCGCCGTTGTCGCCGTAGACCAGTTCCGAGCAGGCCATGCCGGGGAAGATCTCGACGCCCAGCGCCTCGGCCTGTTCGGCCATCCAGCGGCAGACATTGCCCATGGAGACGATGTAATTGCCGTGGTTGTTCATCAGCCCGGGCATCGGCCAGTTGGGGATGCGGATCTGGCCCGCCTCGCCCAGCATGTAGAAGTTGTCGTCGCGCACGGGAACATTCAGCGGCGCGCCTTTTTCCTTCCAGTCGGGGATCAGCGCGTCCAGCCCGCAGGGATCCAGCACCGCGCCCGACAGGATATGCGCGCCGATTTCCGATCCCTTTTCCAGCAGCACGACATCAAGGCTGTCGTCCAGTTGTTTCAGGCGGATCGCGGCGGACAGGCCTGCGGGCCCTCCCCCAACGATGACGACGTCGTATTCCATGGCTTCGCGCTGCACGTCGGACATTCCGGCACCCTCCCAGGCGGCTGTGAAATTTTCTTTCGGGACGGTGTAACGCGGCGGCGCAGCATGGGTCAATTGCGACACGGCGTTACAACCGCCGAATGCGACCAAGGGCCCGGACAGTTGCACCCGATGGGCGTTTTCGGCATGTCCGGGGCGTTATTCGTGAAATGGTGCCTCATGTCCCGCATTTACCAGCCCAATGACCCCATGTTGCCGCTGCTTTTGGCTGACGGCGTATTCAACCAGTCCATAACCGGTCCGGCGCAGGCGCTTGTCGAACATGTGAATGCGCTGTTCGGCGGCGGCTATACCGCTGATACGCTACGCGACGATTTCGCCGATTTTTATTGCCTCGATCACTATGTCGGCCAGGTGAACAACGGCGGACACAGCCAGTTCGTGCACAATTCACATGAGCATCTGATGACCAATCTGGAGCGCGCGGGGCGCGCGGCGCTGCGGCTGGACCTGCCCGAACTGGCCGAGACCATTGGTGCCTGTGCCGATTGGTGCCGCGCCAATCCCGAAGAGGCCGCCCGCCAGACCGGCTTTGACGTGCGGGCCGATGCGCTGAACGCTCTGGACGAGAAGTTTGCTGGTCTGCGGATGTCGGATGACGAGTTGCGCGCTCTGCTGGCGCAACAGCCCGCTTCTCTGCGCCAAGACCTTGAACAGCGGCTGTTTCTGCCGGACGGTGCCGACGCGACGATCCGCCAATTCGCCGAAGCCGCTTATGAAATGGCCGGACCCATCCCCCCGGAAATCGCGGTCATTCAGGCCAGCACCCTTTTGGATCCGCTGATCGAACGGCGGATGACCACCCTTTATGGCGCGACGCCGTCCGAGACCCGGGACAGGGCCATGGTCCGTGAGCGCGAACACCTGAGCATCGGGCTGAACAAGCAGTTCGACAAGATGACCCGCGAGCAATGGGTCGCCGAACTGATCCACAGGACCACGCGGGCACTTGGGCCGGATCTGTATGACCGCGACCGGTATTATACCTTGGCATGGCTGTGGCTACGGCAGCATCCGGACCTTGAACTGGTGCCGCGCGATTCCTTGGCCCCACGGCGGCAAGAGATGATCGCCCAAAGTCCTTTCACGGCCGCGGAACGCGGCGCGCGTGTACTGGACCGCCTGAACCGGCTGATCCCCAGCGATAACAAGCTGGCGCTGGCCCGGGCGCTGGGTCAGGTGCCGACCGATGGCACAATGCCCTTTGCAAAGGGCACCACATGGAGCGATCCGGCCAACACTCTGGAACGCCAGCGGCACGTGATGGACACCGAGTTGGGCAAACTGTTTCTGGTGAAAGACAAGGGTACTGTTTCCATGCACGCTCTGGCGAATTCGTATTGGCGGCAGGCGATGGCAACCCTTTGGACTCTTGGGTCGCAGATGGGGGTTGTATCGATCAACCGGGCAAAGCAGCGCGCCCGGACGCTGCTGGCCCCACGTGCCGGGCGGCGTGTGGGGAAGGCGGACGTGTCGCCCGAAGTGGCGCAAGTGATGCGCAACCTGCACATCCCCGAAGCGCTGGGGTTGTGGTCCGACGATCCTGCAGCGTTTCGAATGCTGGAACGCGGGCTTGTCACGGCAATCGACACGCGGGTGCCAAGCTTGGATTTCACGTTCCCTGGTGACCCCGGTCCGATCCGCATCAAGGCCGATGCGCAGAGCGTGAGTATCAAACAGGGGGAGGACATACGCCCCTACACACGCGCGGTTTTGCAGAGGTTTCGCGCCGAGCGCACCCGCAATATCGGTTGATCGCTTCGCTCAAGGGCTTTCCATTGCATAAACCCAGACCTCTGCCTCTGGTTCATGCGGGGCCCTTGTCCCGTCCGTGATGGCGCCCAGCCGCCTCGCCACGGCCTGTGAGCGCGTATTCTTGGTATCGATGTAGCTGTGCAGCCGATCCAACCCCAGATCCTGTGCGGCCCATCTTTTTACGGCCGTGGCCGCTTCGGTGGCATAGCCTTTCCCCTCGGCGCCTTCGAACAGATGCCATGCCAGTTCAATATCGGGCCAGCCCGAATGCTTGATCAGACCCACGCGACCGACGGGCTGCCCCGTCTGCTGCAGGACAACCGTGAAGAAGCCGAAGCCGTGCCATTGCCAGTGGCCGATGCCGGTCAGGAACCCGTACCAGGCCTGTTCGGCTGTGACCGTCTCTCCCTGCGCTGCCATCGAGGGGGCGCTGGTCATGAAACGGGTGAACGCGGGCAGATCATCCCGCTCGGGTCCCCGCAAGATCAGCCGCTCTGTCGTCAGAACGGGGGCGGTCGAGAGTGTTTTCATCGAATGCCTTTCCGGAAGCAAGACCCAAGGTCCGGGCACGTTCGGTTGTGTGAACCGTTGCTCTGAAACCGGCGATAGGGTGGCCGGGACACCAGCTTCTTTTCTTCCTGGTGCAGCTTTGGCGACCCTCGTTGTAAGTGCAGAGCCATATCGATCAAAAACTCCCGCAGAAGTCTTGGGTTGCCTATCAAGCTTGATGCCTGCTGCGCGGACGAAGTGTGCATTCGCTGCTAGTACACCAATGACCGCTTCAAGAAAATGAACCGAGGACTCTAAAAGGGGATTTCGTCGTCTAGACTACGCGATCTTGTAGCGTCTGGAAGCGCGCCCGACGGTAACGCTTGATTGGTTACGGTAAACAAATTGAGAATATCATCTCTGTCCATAAACATGATCTGACTTCGCTTGGTTGCATCCAGCTTTTCACCTATCCAGTTTTTGGCCTGCTTAGTGATTTCACCTCCTGCAACGATGAAGGCGTGATCTACAAGCGCTTTCTTACTTGTCTCAGGATCAAAGATTTCGTGCCCCAGCATCATGAGAACCTGTTGATATATTTCAGATATGTTCTTGTTGCTTCCTTTGCTCATACCTGCTGCGTCGAGCTTCCCTTTCTTTGCTTGGATTCCAAAGTAGAGCACATGTTGCGTCGGCAAGACGTAACGCATCCAAATGTCTTTGCCGTATTCTAGTGCTTTATCTTTATGCCCCGCTGCTTGAATGCGATGAAAACCTAGCTGCCGAAACAGCGGCAGTAGCACCTCCTCGATTAGCTCGTCTTCAGAGCATTGATTGAGATAACCGCTCAGGCTGTTTCGACGCTCCAATTCCTTGGGTGTAAACGGTCGATGAGGGTTAGCTGCCTGGGAGATTGTTTTTGTTCCGATATGTCTGATGTATAGGAGGTCGTCTTCTCCGTAGTAGGCTTCGAAACCTTCACGGAAGAAGGGCTTGTTGATGTGTTCGAGCGCAAGGCTGCGATCAGGGTCATCTTCCTCGGCGTCTGCCTTGTGCATAAGAACTCGAAAAACATGCACAAATCGTTCCGGAAGAACGTATGGCCCCGATGACGGTTCGGCCAAGAGTTCGGCAAGTACGCCAACAGTCCACGCCCAGCGTGTTGAGCCATCGTGTGCGTAGTCCATATCGCATTCCTCGAAGAAGCGCGTGATGTAGCTGCTAGAGCGATATGGAAAATGCGGGGCATCGCCGATTACTGTTTCAGCCAAGTCTCGCAAGTTCCTGTCTTTGAATTTCATTAGTCACACCTTGCGATATCAAGAACACAGTTTGAGAGGCTGGGTTTGTTGCCGTCCATTACTTCGAACTTCGAGAACAGACGTTCGCGTAACCTGCAGCAATTGTCAAAAAGTGCTCCAAACCGACATTCCGCACTAAGCCCCGGACTCCTTGGCCTGCACCATGATGAGCAAAGGGGCGGTCAGGACCGCCCCTTTGCTTACACATCCCGGCTTGGCTGACGGTCAGTAGACCGGCAGCACGTCGATCTTGCCGCGCGCGGCGTTGACTCGCAGCAGACGGTAGGCATTGGTGCCGAAATAGAGCGTGCCATCCGGCGCCTCCCCCATGGCCGTCACCCATTCCGCCGGGCCGCCGCGCAGGCGTTCGGCCGAGAGCAGCCCCTGCGCCGCGCCCCCGGCAACGGGGACAAAGCGGATTTCCACGCCGTTGGTCAGGATATAGGTCTCGCCCTTGGCATCGATGCCGGAGAAGTTGAAGTAATCCTCGCCCAGATCGATCAGCGCGCCGGACCCATCGGCCCCCAGCGTCATCGAATCCCGGTTCGTGCGCAGGATCATCATCTGGTCACCGGACATGCGCACCGCCTTGGGGTAGGACACCCGGTACGGGGTTTCCGCGGTTTCAAACGTCCCCGCCCCGAAATCGACGGTCACCACGTTCGAGATGTAGCCATCGGTCTTCTGCTTGAAATCCGCCTCCTGCAGCTTGGTCAGGTCGGCGGGTTGTTCCTGTTTTTCCTCTAGATCGGACTTGGTGTAGCCGGTCAGGATCAGCGCCTTGCCCGCGCCGGGGGCCAGCGCGATCATGTCGGACTTCAGCTTGCCCATGACGATGCGCTGGGTCTGCTCGCCATTGGCGGCGGAGAGCAGGCGGACGGAATCGTCCTTGTAATGTTCATCCAGCACGGCAAGCGTGTCGGACTGGGCGTCATAGACCATTTCATCCACGTCGCGCGCGGACCATGCAAAGCTCATGTCGGCGGTCTTGTAGGCGTTCAGGTTGTCCGCATCGTCGCGAAAATACACCAGTTCGCCATTGGCGCCGTGAACGATCTGGCGCACCAGTTCGGAGACATAGCGGCGGTCCGTCACCTCCAGCGTGTCGGCATCGACGGTATAGACGGTCCGGTTGGAACCACCCACAAGCACCGTCTTGCCATCGGCGGAGACGCTGATCGTTTCGATCGACTGGGCCTGAACGGCGGGGGTCAGCAGGGTCGCGGCGGCGAGCCCCAGAACACAAGTAATAAATGAACGCATGACAAAAATATCCTGTTTCGTTGATCCAGAAAGGATGCCGCCCACAAGATGATATGTCAAACATCGCGGCAACCGGTAAAAACCCGCTGGTAGGAGGCGCCGCTTGGCTTTACATCGACAAGCCACGCGACGACACTCCACCAGACCCGTTCCCAAGGCAAAGACGATCCAAGAATGGACAAGATCCTGATGACCCGCGCGGGTTACACCGCGCTCGAAACCGAACTGAAGCACCTCAAGTCCGTTGAGCGCCCGACCATCATCAAGGCGATCGCAGAGGCGCGTGAACTGGGCGACCTGAAGGAAAACGCCGAGTATCACTCTGCCCGGGAGAAACAGGGCTTTATCGAAGGCCGGATCAAGGAGCTGGAAAGCGTGATCGGCCTTGCCGAGGTGATCGACCCTAAGACCCTGTCCGGCGCGATCAAGTTCGGCGCCACGGTCAAGCTGGTCGATGAGGACACCGACGAGGAAAAGACATGGCAGATCGTGGGTGAACACGAGGCCAGCGTCGAAAAAGGCCTGCTGAACATCAAATCGCCCATTGCCCGCGCCCTGATCGGCAAGGAGGAAGGCGACAGCGTCGAGGTGAACACCCCCGGCGGCAGCAAGTCCTACGAGATCCTGAGCATCGCCTACAAGTAAGGCCGAGGTCCGCCATGACCGACCCAAAGGACGCCAGACCCACCCTGCCCGGCCTGTACCCGCATGACCGGAGCGAAGGGCTGACCGGCATCGAAATCACCGCCGCGGTGGCTTCGGTGATCTGGGTGGTCGTTTCTGGCCTGTATTTCCTTGGCGGTGGAGCCGAGGCGGCGCAGGGCCTGCAGTTCCTGCTGGGCTTCATGGTCATCGTGCTGCCGGTGGCGCTGATCTGGGTGGCTGCGCTGTCGCTGCGCGCGGCCCGGGTGATGAAGGCCGAAAGCGCGCGACTGCAGGCGGCCATCGACGCGATCCGGCAGGCCTATGTGGCGCAGGCGCAAAGCGGCAAGGGACAGCCGCCGCACCCGCAACTGGTCAAGCGTCTGGACGACATCGCCAGCGCGCAAAAGAACCTGGAGGCGACGCTGGCCATGCTGGGCGGGATCCGGCAGGCGGGCGGCCCCCACGGCATGCCCGCGCCAGAGGCGGCAGAGGGCGAACATCAGCCCGCGCTGGCGCTTGGTACGCCCGCCGAGGCGCTGCAACCCAGCCTGTCGAACGCCGACTACATCCGCGCCCTGCACTTCCCGGAAACCGCCGAGGACACCGAGGGCTTTGCCGCCCTGCGCCGGGCGCTGAAGGACCGCGGCGCGGCCAAGCTGATCCAGGCGGCGCAGGACGTGCTGACCCTGATGAGCCAGGACGGCATCTACATGGACGACCTGCGCCCCGACATGGCGCGCCCCGAGGTCTGGCGCGCCTTTGCCAAGGGCGAACGCGGACGCGCCATCGCCCCGTTGGGCGGTGTGCGCGACCGCTCGTCGCTGGCGCTGGCGGCGGGACGGATGAAACAGGACCCGATTTTCCGCGACGCCGCGCACCATTTCCTGCGCCGCTTCGACACCAGCTTTTCCGGCTTCGAACCCGAGGCATCGGACGAGGAAATTTCCGCCCTCGCCTCGACCCGCACGGCGCGCGCCTTCATGCTGCTGGGCCGGGTGGCAGGCACCTTCGACTGACGGCGCAGACTTGACCCCAAGCCGTCGTCAGGACCCGAAACTGCCGAAGGGGATGTAGCGGACCGGGGTTCCCGGTTCCACCTGATGAGCGTGATCGGGCAGTTCCACCAGACCTTCGGCCCAGCTGAGACCCGAGATGCGGCCAGAGCCTTCGGATTTGAAGACCTCGGCGCGGCCATCGCGAATACGGGCGCGCAGGTATTCGCGGCGGCCCGGTTTCTTGTTCTTCGAAAACGCGGCGGGCACGGTGAACCCCTGCGGTGCGTCCCAATCGGCCCCGGCCAGCAGGCGCAGGGCGGGACGGGCAAAAATCAGGGTGCAGACCATGGCGGCGACCGGGTTGCCCGGCAGGCCGAAGACCGGCTTGCCCTGCCACAGGCCCAGCGCCAGCGGGCGGCCCGGTTTCAGAGCGATGCGCCATGCGGTCAGCGCGCCGGTTTCTTTCAAAAGCGCCGAGACGTGATCCTCATCCCCGGCAGAGGCCCCGCCCGAGGTCAGGATCACATCCGCCTCGGCACTGTCGAGGCGGGCGCGCAGGGCGTCGCGATCGTCCGGGACTTGCCCAAGGTCCACCGGCGCGTGGCCGAAGCGGGCGATCAGGCTGAGCAGCATCGGGCGATTGGCGTCGTAGATCTGGCCCGGGTCGGCCTCTGTCCCCACCGGGACGACCTCATCGCCCGTCGACAGGACGCCGACGCGCAAGGGCGCGCGGACCGGCAGATCGGACAGGCCGGTGGCGGCGGCAAGGGCCAGATCGGCGGGGGTCAGCACGCGGCCCCGGGGCAGGATCACCGCGCCTGCGGTCACGTCCTCGCCCGCACGGCGGGTGTTTTGCCCCGGTTTGACGGGGCCGCGAAAGGCGACATGGGTGGCGCTGGTGGTGCAGTCCTCATCCAGAACCACGGTATTGACGCCCGTGGGCAGGCTTGCGCCGGTCAGGATGCGGATGGCGTGGCCCGTGGGAACCGTGCCGTCGTAGGCCAGACCGGCGGCGGCGCGGCCCTCGACCAGCGGCAGGGTGATCTCGGACTGGCCTGCCACCGCTTCGGCGGCAAAGCCATAGCCGTCCACGGCGGTGTTGGGCAGCGGCGGATTGGACCGCCGCGCCGTCAGGTCCTGCGCGAGCACCCGGCCCGCGGCCTGCATCAGAGGCAGGCTTTCCTGCGCTGTGACCGGGGTCAGGCGGTTGCGCAGCAGCGACAGCGCCTCATCCACCGGGGTCCAGTTCACGCCGGGCGGCAGGGCGAAGCAGTCGTTGCGCAGGGGCGGCGGTTTCAGCGGCATGCGTCCAGCAGCTCCTTTTCATGTCCCAGGCCCAGTATCCAGCCCTCGTGCGGGGCATCGACGGCCAGCATGTCCGCCAACCGATCCGGCGCGAGGCGGCTGAGTGCCCGGGCCAACAGCGAGACCTGAACAGCATCGCGGATGTTGTCCGGCCCCGTGGCCGCGCGCACCGCGTCATTGATCAGGCCGGGCCAGATTTCGACAAGCGCAACCGGGCGGTCCAGCCCCTCGAACGGCCAGACGGCGACCTGACCGGCAAACCGTTGCCGCAGGCGTTCCAGCACGGGCAGCCCCATGATGACCTGCGATCCCACGGCCCCCGCCCCGGCCATCTGCCAACAGGTGAAGGTGCCCTTGGCATGGCTTTCACAGGCGCGCCGGTCCGGAAATGGGTTCGTGTAACCGGTCTTGGTCCGTGGCAGGCCGGGAATGTCGCGGCGCAGCCCGTTGCCCCAGAACGGCCCTGTCCCGCCGTAGCGCCGATTGAACCCGGCGCCGATATCGAAACGGTTGTTCGACTTTGGGCTGTCCTCGACCAGTGTTTCGAGATGCGCCCAGAAGGCCAGCGGATCCGCGCAGCCAAGCACATCCGCGGTGAACCCGCGCGGGTAGGCAAAGGGGAAATCAAAGCCGATCAGCAGGCGATGCCCGCCCGACAAGGCCGCCCGGATCAGGGATGTCAGGCGGTCTTCGGCCTGCGCGCGGTTGCGGTGGTATTCGGGGTCCTGCCCCGCCTCGCCGATCCAGATCGCGTCCTTGCGCGGGCGCGGGCCGGTATCGTTCCCGCCCGACCAGTCGACCATGACGAAGCGGTCAAACGCGCTCATTCCGCCGCCTTTGCCAGCCCGACCTCCGCGAGGATGAAATCGGCGATGGCTTGCGTGTCGTTCAGGTCGAACACCGGGCGGTCCAGCGTCAGCGGGCTGTCCGAGGCGACGGCGCGGATTGTCGGATCATCGGGGGCAATCAGGGGATTGCCGGTCTCGGCGCGATGCGCCTCTACCTTGGGGTGGCGGTCGCGTTTGTAGCCTTCGACCAGCACCAGATCGACGGGCGAAAGCCGCGCCAGCAGCGAGTCCAACGTCGGTTCCTCGGCCCCGCGCAGTTCGACCATATGCGCCACGCGCTTGCGCGAGGACAGGATGACCTCTGACGCGCCGGCGTGGCGGTGGCGATAGCTGTCCTTGCCGGGGTGATCGACGTCGAAGGTGTGATGCGCGTGTTTGACGGTGCTGACGGTCAGGCCCCGGCCCGTGATCTCTGTCACCAGCCGTTCCATCAGCCCGGTCTTGCCGGCGTTTTTCCAGCCTGTCACACCATAGAGCCTCATAGCAGCGCCTCCGCCTGCGCCAGATCTTCCGGCGTGTTCACGTTGAAAAAGGGATCGAAGGGCGTGCTTGGGAACAGCGCCTCGCGCCCGCCATGCGGATCGGTCCAGAGCACGACCTTTTTCAGACCATCCTGAAGGGCGGCGCGCAGATCATCGCGCAGGGCCACCGGCCAGAGGCCGAAGGTGGGGTGCCGGATCAGGCCGGAGCGGGATATGCTGCGGGTCTGCGCATCGCCCTTGGTGGCGGCAAGGACCAGCGGATGGGTCTGCCCTTCGGACGCCATCAGCAGGCGCGGGACCAGATCGCAGGGAAAGAAGGGCGTGTCAGCGGCGACGCTGACCAGCGTGTCGGCGCCCTGTTCCGCCGCCCAGTCCAGCCCGGCCAGCACCCCGGCCAGCGGGCCGGGAAAATCGGGCAGGCTGTCGGGCACCACCGGCAGGCCGTAGCCGGCAAAGCGCGCCGGATCGCCATTGGCGTTCAGCGCCAAAGCTTCGACCTGCGGCGACAGCCGGTCGATCACGTGGCTCAGCAGGGTCTGCCCGCCAAGTGACAACAGCGCCTTGTCGCCGCCGCCCATGCGCGTGGCCAGACCGCCCGCGAGGATCACGCCATGGGGTGGAGTCACGTCTCACCCTCATCTTGCCGAAGCGCGGTTCGCCACCAAACATCGATGTCGCCAAGGACATCCTGCAAATCGCCTGCCAGCGACAATTGCCTGTGCGGCAGCACGAGTGCTTCATCGGCTATGCGCAACACTGTGATGTCTCCTTGGGTCACTATTTCGTCTACCAGCCGCCATCCCACTTCGCGAAGGGAGTAACGACTTTGGAAGGCCAAACCGTTCTCTGATAGAATCGCTGTTGCGCGTGTATCCTCCCAGTCATGTGGGCCGGATGCTCGTAGCCGTTCATCGATGATCACACCGAACCGCATCATGACGAATCCCGCGAAAAGCGCCAAAAAAGGTAGCCACCGCTCCAGTGTGGGATTCGACACACCACCGGCCCGCAATCCCCAAAGCGCCAAAGTGGTCAGCAGGACAGTGAAACTCAAAACGACCAAAACGTTATACGCATAGCGAGCCCATAGCCATTTGCCGCCAGGACCGCGATCGACCAACCGCCAGCCTTTGACGATCTCTTCGTCGTTCGGCCAATAAAGAAATGCGTGAGCGGTCATGTCGACCCAGCCGAGTTCAGTCGCCGATCACCTGAAAGGAGCGACGAACTTGCTTCCACCAACACCGGATAAAACCTCATTGCCCCCCCTTACGTCGGGACTTGCGGTCCTCATCAGGCACGGCGGAGGGGTCGACATCGCGCACCAGCCGTTCGGCGCCGGACAGGCAAGTAAAGCGCTGTCCGCGCATCCGCCCGATGCAGGTCAGCCCCACCTGACGGGCGATTTCCACGCCCCATGCGGTAAAGCCCGAGCGCGAGGCCAACACCGGAATGCCCATCAGCGCCGTCTTGATCACCATTTCCGAGGTCAGCCGCCCGGTGGTGTAGAGGATCTTGTCATGGGCGGGCACGCCTTCGCGGAACATCCAGCCGGCGATCTTGTCCACCGCGTTGTGGCGGCCCACGTCCTCCATGTAGACCAGCGGGCGGTCGCCCTGACACAGGACGGTGCCGTGAATGGCCCCGGCCTCTAGGTACAGCGAGGGGGTGCGGTTGATCTTGTGCGCCAGCGCATACAGCCATGAGGTGCGCACCTCTGTCGCGGGCAGGCTGACCTGTTCCAGCCCCTCCATCATGTCGCCAAAGACGGTGCCCACGGCGCAGCCCGAGGTGCGCGTCTTCTTCTGCATCTTTTCCTCGTAGGTGGTCTGCGAGGCGGTGCGGACCACGACAGTTTCAAGCTCTTCGTCGTAATCGACGCCGGTGATCTGTTCGCCGTCCTCCAGCATGCCCTGATTGCGCAGAAAGCCGATCGCCAGATATTCGGGGTAATCGCCGATGGTCATGGCCGTCACGATTTCCTGCCGGTTGAGGAAGATCGTCAGGGGGCGTTCCTCGACCACGCGGATTTCCACCTCGGCGCCGGTCTGGTCGGTGCCGGTGACGGCGCGCGTCAGGCGGGCCGACGCGGGGTCCGGCGCGATGAGATAGTCAGACGCGAAGTCACTGATCGGATTGTCCGTGGGCGATTGCATCGGGCGTCCCGCTTGGCTACGGCGTGGGGTGAATTGAAGGTGTAGTGATGAACCACACAGACACGATGTCAAGCTATTGGCGGGGGGTACGGACCGCCCTGCCCTTTCTCTTTGTGGTGGCGCCCTTTGCCATGTTGTTCGGCGTGGTGGCCGCGGATGCCGGGCTCAACCTGTTCGAAATCGTCAGTTTTTCCGTGGTGGTCATTGCGGGCGCGGCGCAGTTTACCGCCGTGCAACTGATGCAGGACGGCGCGCCGACGCTGGTTGTGGTGATCTCTGCGCTGGCGGTGAACCTGCGGATGGCGATGTATTCGGCCTCTATCACGCCGCACCTTGGGCACCTGCCGATATGGAAGCGCGTGCTGGTGGCCTACTTCCTCGTCGACCAGACCTTTGCCGCCTCGATCGTCGAATATGAACAGCGGCCAGAGATGACGCTGTCCCAGAAATTCGCCTATTTCATGGGGGTCATGACGCCGATCTGCCCGTTCTGGTATCTGTTCACCGTTGTCGGCGCGCTGGCCGGAGAGGCGGTGCCGCCGGAACTGGGTCTGGATTTCGCGCTGCCCATTGCCTTTATCGCGCTGTTTGCGCCCGGTCTGCGGACCGGGGCGCACCGGGCGGCGGCGCTGGTGGCGGCCGTCATGGCGCTGAGCTTTGCCTGGCTGCCCTATAACCTAGGCCTGATCGTAGGTGCCTTGGCGGGCATGATGACAGGCGCAGAGGTGGAACGCCGGGGCGACCTGCCCGCAGACCGGAGGCCGGGCGCATGACGGACCTGTGGATCGTGATCATTGTGCTGGGGCTGGGCTCTTTCGGGCTGCGGTTCGTCTTTTTGGGGCTGGTCGGGGACCGCGCCATGCCGGACTGGCTGTTGCGCCACCTGCGCTATACGGCGGTGGCGGTGATGCCCGCGCTGGTCGCGCCGCTGGTGGTCTGGCCCAGCGCCACGAATGGCGAGACAGATCCCCTGCGCCTGATCGCGGCGGCAGCGGCACTGACGGTCGGCTATGTCTGGAAGAGCCTCTACGGCGCGATGGGCGCAGGCGCCGCCGTCATGCTGGCGGGCGCCTGGCTGCAGTTCTAAGCGCGAGCGGGGTTTATTGCCCGGCGCGCTGCTGCTGGCGCTGCTGCGCCTCCAGCTGGGCAATGGCGGCGTTCTTGTCGTCCGAATCGTTTTCGCGCAGCACGCGTTCGGTGACATTGGGCAGCTTGGCAAAGGCCTCTGCCAGCCCGTTGGGACGCCAGATGCCGCGCATCGACTCGAACCCGGGCAATTTGCTCAACAGGTCGGAGACCGCGTTGGAACAAAGCGCCGCGCTGACCGCGCCGCGCTGCTGCGCCAGTTGCAGAGCCCGTTCGGCAACCGGCCCGGAAACCGGCTTGCTGAGGACACGCATGCGATAGGTGCTGCGGGCGTGCGCGCTTTCGAAGAAGGTGCGCGCGGTCGGCGTGATACCGTAAAGCACGTCGCCGATTTCCGGCACGCCGGTAAAGCGTACCGAGCCAGCCGGATCAAAGATCACCCGCTGCGACGGCGCGTTGATCAGCATCGAGGAATGCGCCCCCGATCCCGAGCGGTTGTTGATCATCGTGTAAAGGACAATCTCCGGCGGGCCGTCATGCCGATAGGCGGCGCGCGCTGCTGCCTCCGGCGTGGCATCCGGACCGGAGACATTGCCGCAACCGGCCAACAATGCCGAGGCGCCGAGCCCCGTCAAAACGAAACGTCTGTCCATACAGCTGTCCCCTGCCCGGAGTACGCCGCCCCGAGGGCGATCAGGTGGTGAAGATCGCCATGAAGATCACGATGCACAGGATCACGATCACCGAGCGGATCGTGAAATTGATGAAGCCCTCGAAGGTCTTCTCCTGCGTGGTGATGTCCATGCTGCCGTGCTTGTGTTCAGCCATGTTCTTGTCCTGTGGCATGTTCGTTGAATGCGTTCAGCCTTGGGTTAGCGCAATTCCGCGCCCCTGTCACGGGCTGCGGGGTGGCAAGTATGTCGCGCCCCACGCAGACGTGAGCGGGGCGCGGCTCAGACCGCCTGAAACAGCCAGGCGCCATCGGCGCGTTTTTCGCGGGTGGCGCGCCCGGTGTGCCAGAGGTGCAGGCAATGGGCCATCGCCTCGACCAGTGCCAGACCGTATTCGCCAGATCCGATGCGCCGCTTGAACAGCGGCGGGAAACAGTCGCCCGCCGTTGCGGGCGTGGTCAGATGGGCGTGCAGGCGGTTCAGGGCGCCGTGGTGATTCTCGATCAGTTGCGACATGCGCGTGCCCAGCCCGGTAAAGGGCAGCTTGTGCCCGCCCAAGACCAGATGCCCGGGCCGCGCCAGCAGCGCCAGCCGCTCGCAGCTTTCCAGCCAGTCGGCGACAGGGTCGGCCTCTGGCTCTGTCGCGTAGACGCCGAGGTTGGAACTGATCGAGGGCAGGATCTGGTCCCCCGCCAGCACAAGATCATCGTCACGCGACCACAGGGTGGCGTGTTCGGGCGCGTGTCCGTTGCCGATATGGACCTCCCAGTTGCGGCCACCGGCGCGCAGGACGTCGCCCTGTTTGATCCGGGTGTAGCCCAGCGGCATCGGCGCCACGACATCGGCAAAGTTGAAGGGGCGTTCCTGCATCCGCTCCTGCAGGATCTCGGGGGCCATGCCCGCCGCGCGCCAATAGGCCAGCGTTTCTTCGGTCGGGCGGTCCTGTGCGTCCAGTTGCAACATGCGCGCAAACAGCCACGCCGTGCGCGTGGTCAGCAATTGCGCGCCGTGGTCCTTTTGAAACCAGCCCGCCAGCCCCATGTGATCCGGATGATGATGCGTGACGATCACGCGGGCGATTGGCTTGCCCTGCAGCGGTCCCGCCATCAGGTCCCGCCAGATGGCGCGCGATTTTTTTGACGCAAAGCCGGTGTCGACCAGCGTCCAGCCATCGCCCTCATCCAGCGCGTAGACATTGACGTGGTCCAGCTTCATCGGCAGCGGCAGGCGCATCCACAGCACGCCCTCGGCGATTTCGACCGCCGTCCCCGGCGCGGGCGGCACTTCCCAAGGGTAGCGAATGCCCTGCAAACCGCCGTCCATCACGCCACGAGGTCCTCTGTCCGAATGTCCGCCAGTGACCGCAGATCCGCCCGTGCCTCGGCCAGCAGGCCAACGTGCTCCGGCAACATCCGCTGGATGTAGAAGGCCGCCAGCCGCGCATCGGCACTGTCGGGGTTGGCCATCGCGGCGCGCAGGTGGAAATGACCGCCCAAAACGCGTGCAAAACCCATCAGGAAGGGCACCGCACCACCAAACCGGTCGGCCATGTCGCGCGCCACCAGCGCCTCTGCCGTTTCACGCAGGGTCTCTGCCGCCTGCCAGACCGGTTCAGCCAGATCGGGCAGGCTGCCGCGCGCGGTTTCTGCCCCGGCCTCGATCTCATCCAGCAGGGCAAAGATCGCCTCGCCGCCGTCCATCATCTTGCGCCCCACAAGGTCCATGGCCTGAATGCCGTTGGTGCCTTCGTAGATCGCCGTCACCCGCACGTCGCGCAGGTATTGCGCGGCGCCGGTTTCCTCGATGAAGCCCATGCCGCCATGCACCTGGATGCCCAGATTGGCGACAGTGATGCCGGTTTCGGTGCCGAAGGCCTTGCAGATCGGGGTCAGCAGGGCCGCGCGGTTCTTCCAGTCGGCCTCTCCGGTGGCCTTGCTCATGTCGATGGCGACGGCCAGCGACAGGGCGATGGCGCGGGCGGCAAAGACATCCGCCTTCATCGTGGCCAGCATCCGGCGCACATCCGCATGGCCGATGATGGTGCCCTCAGGGCTGCGGCCCTGCGTGCGCTCCTGCGCATAGGCCAGCGCGTGCTGATAGGCGCCTTCGGCGACGCCGATCCCCTGCACACCCACGCCAAGGCGGGCGTTGTTCATCATGGTGAACATGGCGCGCATCCCGTCATGTGGCTCACCCACCAGCCAGCCGGTGGCGCCGTCATACTGCATCACGCAGGTCGGAGAGCCGTGCAGCCCCATCTTGTGCTCTAGGCTGACCACCTTCAGCGAATTGGCCACGCCGGGCTTGCCCTCTGCATCGGGAATCAGTTTCGGAACAAGGAACAGGCTGATCCCCTTGGTGCCCGGCACGCCATCCGGCAGACGCGCAAGGACAAGGTGGCAGACGTTTTCGGTAAAATCGTTGTCGCCCCAGGAGATATAGATCTTTTGCCCGGTGACGGCATAGGTGCCATCGCCATTGGGTTCCGCCTTGGAGGTCAGCGCGCCCACATCCGATCCGGCCTGCGGTTCGGTCAGGTTCATGGTGCCCGCCCATTCGCCGGAAATCAGCTTGGGCAGGTAGAGATCGCGGATCTCATCGCTGGCGTGGTGTTCCAGCGCGTCGATCTGGCCCTGCGACATCAGCGGGTTCAACTGCAGCGACAGGCAGGCCGCGCTCTGCATGTCGTTGATGACCGTGGTGACGGTCAGCGGCAGGCCCATGCCGCCATAGGCTTCCGGCGCCGACGTGGCGATCCAGCCGCCCTCTGCCAGCGCCTTGTACGCCTCGCCAAAACCCTTCGATGTGCGCAGTTTGCCGTTCTCCAGCCGCGCCGGGTCAAGATCCCCCACCCGTTGCAGCGGGGCCAGCACCTCATCACACAGCTTGGCCGCCTCTCCCAAGACGGCGGCGACGGTTTCGGGCGTGGCCTCGGCAAAAAGGTCGGTTGCGGCGACATCGCCATAGCCGACCACGTCGTTCAAAAGCGTCATGTAGGCATCAATCGGCGTACGAAATGGCATATGGTTCTCCTCCGGCTTGGCAAGCTGCTGCGGCTCTAGTAGCACGCCGCTCATGCGCTTCGCAGGGTAACCCGACGCGCAATCGCATCAACCCAAACGCCGCGTCACGAGAGGAGCGCCGCGATGCCCGCAGAGAGGCTGAGCGCCAGTACAGAGGATCTGACACGCGCCGCCGGGCTGCTGGCGGCTGGCGGTCTGGTCGCCTTCCCAACCGAAACGGTCTACGGGCTGGGCGCGGATGCGCGGCAGGACCACGCGGTGGCGCGCATCTACGAGGCCAAGGGACGACCGGAGTTCAATCCGCTGATCGTGCATCTGGCCGATCTGGACGCGGTCAAGGCGCTGGTGGTCTGGAACGAGGCCGCCGAGGCGCTGGCGCAGGCCTTCTGGCCCGGCCCCCTGACGCTGGTGCTGCCGATCAGGCCCGGCGCAGGCATCTCCAAACTGGTGACGGCGGGGCTCGACAGCCTCGCGGTGCGGATGCCCGCGGCCCCGGTGGCACGGGAATTGCTGCGGATCTTCGGCGGCCCGGTGGCGGCCCCCTCGGCCAACCGCTCCGGCCAGATCAGCCCGACGCGCGCCGCCCATGTGCTGGACGGCCTCGGCGACCGGGTCGAGGCGGTGGTGGACGGCGGCGCCTGCGATGTGGGGCTGGAGTCGACGATCCTCGGCCTGACCGGTACGCCGACGCTGCTGCGCCCCGGCGGCGTGACGCTGGAACAGTTGGAGGAGGTTCTGAACACCCGCGTCGCCCTGCGCCGCGACACGGACGGCATCACCGCACCGGGGCAGATCCGTTCCCACTACGCGCCGCGCGCGACGGTGCGCCTGAACGCGGTCGAATTCGAACCGGGCGAGGCGCGGCTTGGCTTTGGTCCGGTGGACTGCGACCTCAATCTCTCCCCGGCCGAAGACCTGACAGAGGCCGCCGCCAACCTCTTTGAATATCTGCACCGGCTGGATGCAACGGGCGCCAGCCAGATCGCGGTCTCGCCGATCCCGCACATCGGCCTCGGCGTCGCCCTGAACGACCGCCTCAGCCGCGCCGCCGCCGACCGTTGACGCCTGCCCCGAAAGGGCCTGTTCGCCGGAGCCATCTCTCGCTTGATGCCGAAAAGAAGCGGAGCGTCGCCCGATACAAGGGGGCGCAGCCCCGCGCGGCACGCGCGGCTTGCCCTTGCGTCGGGCAACGGTCTGTTTCAGGCAGCAAATCAGCGAGCGATGGATCTGGCGGACGGGCCCGGGCCTGTTCACTGGTGGATCTTGAAGCGGCAACCGCGCGCCCGCAGGGCGCGCGCCGGTCGACCCGCGCAAGCGGGGCGAAAAACCGAATCGTCAGACCTGACCTCAGGCGCGCCCGCCGGCCGAACTGAGCGCCATTGCCGCCACGCCAAGGGTGCCCAGCGCCGCCTCCCACTTGTCCATGTCGGCCAGGTCAAAGATCAGATCCGGCGTGGCATCGCAGACCAGCCAGCCGTTGTCGGCGATCTCGCTTTCCAGCTGGCCCGCCGCCCAACCGGCATACCCCAGCATCATCATCCATTTCGCCGGTCCCTCGCCCTTGGCCAGGTCTTCGAGGATGTCCAGCGTTGCGGTCATGTGAATGTCGCCGCGCACTTCCAAGGTGGTCACGATCGACCTGTATTCGGGTGTATGCAGCACGAAGCCGCGCCCCATTTCCACCGGCCCGCCGAAATGCACCGCGCGCCCGGACAGGTCCGAGGCGGAATCGATGTTCAGCTGCGCCAGCAGCGTGGGCATGTCCACATCGTCGCTGGGCTTGTTGATGATCAGCCCCATCGCGCCTTCGTCGGAATGGTCGCAGATGAAAACGACGCTGTGCTCGAACCGCGGATCCCCCATGCCCGGCATGGCGATCAGAAGGTGCCCGGTGAGATTGGTGGGAGAGGTGAGGCTCGCGCCCGCCATGTGCCGCCCTTTTCAAGTTGCGTTTTCGTAACATGGCCCCTCGGGACGGGGCTGGCAAGGGCTCGCGCGGGGCTCACAAAGCCGTCACCTCACGGGATCCTTCGCCGGAACGTGACTTTTCATTTCAGTCCGGACACGGCAAGAGAATTCCTCATGAAGAGACTCCTGCTGATAACCCTGCTTGCCCTTGCGCCGCTTTCGGCCACGGCGGGCGATTTCGACGACGTGATCCAGGCGGATTTGCTGCCCGGATGGCGGCTGCCCAATGGCGATCACATGGCCGCGCTGCGCATGCGCCTTGCGCCCGGGTGGAAGACCTACTGGCGCACGCCCGGTGACGCGGGCATCCCGCCGCAGTTCGACTGGCGCGGTGCGCAGAACACCCGCGCCGTGGGCGTGCACTGGCCCGCGCCCGAGGTGTCATGGCAGGAAGGCATGCGGTCGATCGTCTACAAGAACGAGGTGATCCTGCCGCTGCGCGTGACGCTGAAAAACGGCACACGGGATGCCCGGCTGGGCGGTGTGATCGAGATCGGCATCTGCAAGGACGTCTGCATGCCGCACAGGGTGCGTGTTTCCGCTCAGCTGCCCGCCGATCAGAAAAAACCCGATCCGGCCATCGCTGCCGCCCTGGCGGACCTGCCCTTTGGCGCAGGGGATGCCGGGGTTTCTGCCGTCTCCTGCCGGATTGCGCCGGCGGCCAAGGGCATGGACCTTCGCGTGTCCATCGACATGCCGCGCGGCACCGGGCGCGAGGAGACGGTGATCGAAACCTCTGACCCGAATCTCTGGGTCGCTGACCCCGAGACCTCTTGGCAGGGGGGACAGTTGGTGTCCTCCACGCTGATCCGGCATTCGTCGGGCGGGACCTTTGCGCTGGACCGCTCCACGCTGCGGATCACGATTCTGGGCGGTCGGATGCCGGTGGAACTGACGGGCTGTACCAGCTGACTGTAGGCAGGTTCGATCCGCGGGCCGTTGGATAGCGGCGGGTCTGTCGTGCTGTATCGTTGTGGGTCTGAGTGGCGGCCAAAGTGAGGGGCTCTGCCCCCGCCGCCCTTCGGGCGTCTCCCCCGAGGTATTTTCAAACCAAAAGAAGCAGCGCGGGCGCTCTGGGTCCTACGACAGCACCTCGGTCAGGCGTCCAGGTGGCGCGGCCGCACGGGACGCCGCAGGGCCAGGGTCACGGCGGAGACGACGAAGACCGCCAGCGGCAGCACGAAGGCCAGCATCAGGAACAGCAGCAGCGCGGCGAAGGCCGGGCTTAGTCCCGCGAAGGCGGGCAGCGCCTGCGCCAGTACCGGTAGAAGGTCCCCGGTCAGCGCGGTATAGCCCAGCGTCATCGCCAACCCGCCCAGCATCGCCGTCGAAGCCGCGATCAGCACCCAGCGCGGGCCACGACCGCGGAACCGCAGACCACGTTTCAGCGCCGCGATTTGCCCGCCGATGTCATGCTGGATCGCCACCAGCGAGGGCACCACCAGCAGCACCAGCACCACCCCAAAGCCGAGACCGTAGACCAGCGTGATCACGGTCGGCTTCAGGAATTGCGCATCGGCGGAGGTCTCATACAGCAGCGGTGCGAGGCCCAGAACGGTGGTCGCCGTGGTCAGAAAGACTGCCCTCAGGCGATCGGCGGCGCCGTCGATAATCGAGGGGATCAGACCGCGTTCCGACGCGTATTCGTCGATCTGTGTCACCAGCACGATGGAATCGTTGATGATGATGCCGGTCATGCCCAACAGGCCGACCACGGTGAACATGCTGAGTGGCACATCCCAGATGTAGTGGCCCCAAATGGTCCCGATCAGGCCAAAAGGCACGATGGCCATGACCACCAGCGGCCGGGTCCAGCTGGCAAAGACCCAGGCCAGCACGAGGTAGATCCCCAGCAGCACCATGATCAGGCCGTTGCGGGCATCGGCAAGGAATTCGTTTTCCTGCTCGGCCAACCCGGCAAGGCGGAATTCCACCTGCCGGGTTTCGGCGATCTGCGGCAGGATTTCCTCCTTCAGCGCTGTCACGATTTCCTCGGCGCGGGCCGGGTCGTCCTCTGAGATGTCGCCGGTGACAGAGACCAGCCGCAGACCGTTTTCGCGCCGCACGGTGGAAAAGCCGCTGCGCCGTTCGACCCGCACGATATCGGCCAGCGCCATGTAATTGCCCGAAGGGGTGCGGAGTTGCATCCGGTCTAGGAAATCGGCGGTGAGTTCGCTGTCGGGCAGGACCACACGGATTTCGGCAGAGCGCGGGCCGTCGGGATAGGTCGCGGCCTCGATCCCGCCAAGACGATCGCGCAGGGTGCGGCCCAGCCCGTCGATGTCAAAGCCCAGCGCCAGGCCTTGCGGCGTCAGTTCGAGGATCAGCTCGTCCTTGTCATAAGACATGTTGTCCTCGACCGCCGAGACCTCTGGGTAGCGCAGGACGGCGGTTTTCAGATCCTCGGCGGCGGCCTTCAGCGTTTCGGAATCCGCGCCATAGAATTGCACGTCCAGCGAATCGCCGCCCGGCCCGCCCCGCCAGCCCCGGAAAGAGATTTCCTCGACCAGCGGGTGACGCACGATGCGTTCCTGCAATTCTCCAACGAAGGCGAAAGAGGAATAGGGGCGCAGGTCGGCCTCGATCAGCTCGATGGAAATGGCGCCCAGTTGTTCGGGGTCCTTGGTGTCGGCCCCGGGCAGCGAGCGGCCCGCGTTGCCGCCGATTTCGGCCAGAACGTAATCCAGCGGGTTGAGGCCATAACGCTCCTCGTATTCGCGGCCCAGTTCCTCTGTCGTCTGCTGGAAAAGGCGCATCTGTTCCAGCGTGTCGGCCTTGGTCGCCCCGGGCGCCATGGCGAAGTTGCCGGTGACCGAGCCCTGTTCGGGCGAGTTGAAGAAGCGCCACGTGACGTCGCCGTTGATGAACAGAGTGATCTGCGTGGCCAGCACCAGCAGGACACTGGCGATCACAGCGTAGCGCGCCCAGATCACGAACCGCAGGAAGGGCCGGAACAGGCGGTCGCGCACCCAGCGGAACCCACGGTTCACCACGCGGGAGGGCATGTCGTACCAATAATTCTTTTCCGCGTGTTTCGCGGCGTGGGCCATGTGGTTCGGCAGGATCAGGAAACATTCCACCAGCGAGGCCAGCAGCACCGCGATCACGGTAAAGGGGATGTCGGCGATCAACTCACCAAACCGCCCGCCGACGGCGACGAGACCGAAAAAGGCGATGACGGTGGTGATGGTGGCCGAAAAGACCGGCAGGGCCATGCGCCGGGCAGAGGTTTCGGCAGCATCAAACGCCCCCATGCCGCGGCGGCGCGCAAGGTGATCGGCGTGTTCGCCCACGACGATGGCGTCGTCCACCACGATGCCCAGCGTGATGATCAGCGCAAAGAGCGAGATCATGTTGATGGTCAGCCCGCCCACATACATCAGCGCAATTGCCGCCATCAGCGCGGTCGGGATGCCCGCCGCCACCCAGAAGGCCGTGCGGGTGTTCAGAAAAAGGAACAGAAGCGTCACAACCAGCGCCAGTCCGGTCAGCGCGTTGTCCATCAGGATGTTCAGGCGGCCGGTGATCGCCTCTGACCGGGTGCGGATCAGGTCGATGCTGACGCCATTGGGCAGCGAGGCGGTCAGTTCCTGCGCCACCTTTTCCACGGTGTCCTGAATGGCGATGGCATCGCCCCCGGCAGAGCGGTCCACCCGGATCGAAATGGCGGGATCTTCGCCCACGAAATAGCTGCGCTCGCGGTCGATGCCTTCGACCCGCAGGCGGGCCACATCGCCCACCGTCAGGTTCGATCCATCGGGGTTGGAGCGCAGGACGATGGCCGCGATGGCATCGGCGCTGCGTTTCTCGATCCCGGTGCGCACGCGCGCGCCCGCGCCTGCCACGTCGCCTGCCGGATCGGCCTGCACCTCGGCGCCGATGGCCTCGGCGATCTGGCGCATGGTGATGCCGTGCGCGATCAGATTCTGCGAGGGCACCTCGATCACCGTGCGCGGGGCGGCAAGGCCCCGGATTGTGGTCTGCGTCACCCCCTCGGCGAACAGCCGCACCACCAGTTCATCGGAAAACCGCGCCAGTTGGTCGACCCCCACCGGGCCCGTCACCACAAGGTCCGTCACACGGTCCCGCCAGCCGCCGCGCCGGACCGAAGGTTCCTCTGCGTCTTCGGGCAGCGTGTTGACCGCATCCACGGCCTGCTGCACGTCGTCGGCAGCGCGCGCGATGTCCCAGCCCGGCTCGAACTCCAGTTCGATGGCGGCGCGCCCTTCGCGCGACACGGCGGAGGATCCGATCACCCCGTCGACCGCCAACAGTGCCGGTTCCAGAACCTGTACGATGGCGGCATCCACGTCTTCGGCCCCTGCGCCCTCCCATGTGACGCTGACGTCGATTTCATCGACGATCACATCGGGAAAGAACTGCGCGCGCATGTTGGGGATGGCAAAGGCCCCGGCCGCCAAAAGGATCACCAACAGCAGGTTGGCCACCGTGGGGTGGCGGGTGAAGTACCCGAAGATACTGCCGGCGGAATTGGGAAGCGCGCGCATGGATCAGCCCCCTATCCGGGATTCGAGGCGCTCGACCACTTCGGCGGGCACCTCCTTTTGTTCAAGCTGCGCAAGGATGCGGGTCTTGGCCGCCTCCGGCATCCGGGTGTTGGCCTGCACGAAGGCGACCAGCTTGGCGCGGCGTTCCTCTGTCAGTTCGACCATGGCGGGGGGTTCGGGTTCCGCCCCGCCCTGCAGCGGCTTGACCCGGATGCCCGCGCCCAACAGCGGGGTGCGCTGTGCGACGACCAGACGATCGGCAAGCCCGCGCGCGCGGATCAGCACGTCATCGCCCTGCCGGCGCATCAACTCGACCGTGACGGTTTCCAACCGGCTTTCGGTGCCGACGACCAGAACCTCATTCGCGGCGTTGACGGCTGTGGCCGGCAGGCGGGCAACGCGGTCCAGCGGTGCCTCTTCAATGCTGACGGTAACGAAATCGCCGGGCTTGAAGCCGCGCGGCGCGTCCAGCGTGGCGAACAGCTGACGCCCGGTCTGGCCCTCGCCCACGGCGGCGCTGTCGCGCGAAATGCGCCCCTTGGCGCTGATATTGGTGCCAAAGATGTCCAGCGTGACGGTCACGGGCGCCTGCACGAGGTTGCCATCGCTGTCCAGCAACCGGGCGTATTGCTGGGTCGAGACGCGAAACGCCACCTCCAGCGCCTGTGGGTCAACCAGTTGCGCAAGCTGTTCATTGGCAGAGACAAGACCGCCCGCCACAACCGTCACATCCGACAGGGTCCCCGCAAATTCCGCACGGATTTCTGTGTCCGCAAGTTGGCGTTCGGCCTCATCCCGGGCGATTTCGGCCCGGCGCAGGCGGGTGGCGGCCTGATCGATGCGCGCCTCTGCCGTCGCCACGGCCTGCCTGCGGGTCAGCACCGATTGCCGCTCACTCGACAGGGCCAGTTCCGCGCTTTCGACCGCCGCCGCCGTGCCGACGTTGCGTTCCAGCAGGTCGCGCTGACGGCGCAGGGCGGTTTCGCGCAGGACCACCTGTTGCTCTGCGGCGATCAGCTCGTCCTTGGCGATCACCAGCGCGCGGGTCGCTTCGCGCTGTTCGGCCTGAGCGTCCAGCAGATCGCTTTCGGAGCGGTCCAATGCCGCCTGCGCATCCGCCGGGTCGATCCGCGCCAGGAATTGCCCCCCCGTCACCTGACCTCCTTCGACAAATCCGGGGTCCAGTTCAACAACCGCGCCAGAGGCCGTCGCCCGCAGTTCCAGCGTGCGGCGGCTTTGGACCTCGCCAAAAGCGCTTAGCACCGGTGTCACCGTTTCAAAGGCAACCGGCACCACGTTGACGGCAAAGACGCGTTCCCGCGCCTGTGGCACGAAGGCGTCGCGCGCCATCTGCGCGCGCACGGCGTCCCGCACCATGATTCCGGCGTAGGCCAACAGACCAAGAGTGACCGACAGCAGAAAGAGCCCGGTCAGGCTCTTGCGTAGAAAGCGCATATTTCAATCTCCGCGGAGCACCCTTTTGGAGATAGAGGTGCCGAGGTTTATTCCAAGCCTTGAGGCTTATACGCAGGTCCGGATCATTTCCGTCGCAAATGTTCGTCGAGTCTTGGAAAAATTTCGACGAAATTGCAGGGGCGATGGCGGAAATCCAGCTGCCAGCGCAAAATTTCATCCCATGCGTCCTTGCATGCGCCGGTCGATCCGGGCAGCGCGAACAGATAGGTGCCGCCCGCAACGCCCCCCGTGGCGCGGCTCTGCACGGCGCTTGTACCGATTTTCTGGAACGAAATCATGGTGAAGACGGTGCCGAAGGCATCGATCTCCTTTTCGTAGACATCGCGGTGCGCCTCGACCGTGACATCGCGGCCCGTCAACCCGGTGCCGCCGGTCGAGATGATCACGTCCACCTCCGGGTTTGCCACCCAGTTGCGCAACTGGTCGGCGATCAATGTCCGCTCATCCTTCACGATTTTGCGATCTGCAAGGATATGGCCCGCATCAGACAGCCGCTGGACCAGCGTATCGCCGGACCGGTCATCCTCCATCCCGCGGGTGTCGGAGACGGTCAGAACGGCGATCCGGACCGGGATGAACTCTTTGCTTTCGTCGATACGGCTCATGTCAGCCCTCACAGATTGAACCAGTTTGGTGCGGGGCCAAGATTGACCACCCGGGTTGTCCCGATCCGGCCCTCCTGCCCCCAGCAATCATGCACATGCCCGCAAACGGCAAGCCGTGGCGACAGGCGCTGTGTCGCGTCGCGGATCGCAGTCGAGCCGACCGACAGCCCGGTCGAGGTGACATCGGCGATGCCCTTGGGCGGGGAATGGGTGATCAGCACGTCCGCCTGCTTGCAGCGGTCCAGCATCGCGGTCGCCTCGCCCTCTGTCAGGTCGAAGGACCATGATCCGAAGGGCGTGATGGGAATGCCGCCACCAAGGCCAAAGAAAGTCAGCCCTGCCACCTCTGTCGCCTCACCGTGCAGCACCGTGGTGCCCGGCAGGGCGGCGGCGCGCAATTCCTCGGCGGTTTCACAATTCCCCGGCACCACCAGCATCGGCGCCTGCATCCCCTCCAGCAAGGCCAGCGCCTGGTCCAGCCCCTCGCGGACGTTGCAGAAATCCCCGGCGCCAATCACCAGATCCGCCTCGCCGCTCGCCTCGACCAGCGCGCGGGCGCGGCTGCGGGAGAGGTGCAGGTCGGAAAAGGCAAGGATCCTCATCGGTCGCTTCAGACCGCCAGCCGCAGCGCCAACCCGCCGAACAGCGTGGCGCAGGCATAGCGCAGGGTGCGTTCGGTGGTCGTGCCGCCGTGCAGGTGCCGCCGCATCTGACCCGCGAACTGTCCGACCAGTCCGTTCACGATCAAACCGCCGGTGGACATGAGCAGACCATAGATCAGGAACTGCGGCAGCACCGGCAGGACGGGGTCGATGAACTGCGGCACGAATGCCAGCACGAACAGGATGAACTTCGGATTGGTGATATTGACGACGAACCCCTGTCGCAGCGCCCGCGCAGGCAACAGCGCAGGCGCGTCGCTGCCCGCGATGGGCGTGCGCAGCGTCTTCCATGCGATCCACGCCAGATAGGCCGCCCCGCCCCAGCGGATCACGTCAAACGCCCCCGGCAACGCCGTCACCAGCGCACCAAGACCCAGCCCCGCCAGCAGGACATGCACCATTCCGCCCAGCGCCACGCCGCTGGAGGCGGCCCAGCCACAGCGCGCGCCACCGCGCAACCCTTGCGCCATGCAGAACATCATGTCGGGCCCCGGCGTCACGTTCAGCGCCAGACCGGCGGGAATGAAGGCCAGCAGGAGGAGGGGATCGATGATCATGACAGAGCTTTCAGTTTGGCGTTGAGAGACAGCCAGTCGGCCCATGCCTCACGCTTGGCCTGTGGATTGCGCAACAGGTAGGCCGGATGCAGCATGGGCAGGGCCGGACGGCCCTGCGCCTCTGTCCAGTGGCCGCGCAGCCGGGTGATCCCGCGTTTTCCCAACAGCGCCTGCGCCGAGGTGTTGCCCATGACAACAAGCAGATCGGGATCGGCCAGCGCGATGTGCCGTTCGAGGAAAGGCATCAGCATGGCGATTTCCTCGGGTTTGGGATCGCGGTTCTGCGGCGGCCGCCACGGCAGGACGTTGGTGATATAGACCGTCTCCGCCCGGCTGAGGCCCACCGCCGCCAGCATCTTGTCCAGCAACTGACCGGCGCGCCCGACAAAGGGTTTGCCCTGCAGATCCTCGTCCCGGCCCGGTGCCTCGCCCACCAGCATGACGCGGGCACCCGCCACCCCATCGGCAAAGACAAGGTTCCGCGCCCCGCGTTTCAGTGCGCAATGGTCAAACCCGTCCATCGCCGCCCGCAGCGCGCCCAGATCGCCGGCCCCGCCCGCCATCATCTTTGCCTCTGCCACCGGGTCGACCTCTGGCGCGCGGACAGGCGCCGCCGCCTTTGCCGGGGCCGCCGCCCGCTCCGCATGCTGCGCCTTCAGCGCTTCCTCATGGGCAAAACGATCCACAGGCGCGTCGAGCATCGCCTCGTCCACGCCCATTTCCAGCTGCCATTCCAGCGCCGCGCGAGCGGCATACCAGTCGAGTCCCTGATCCATGTGCGCCACCCTACTCCCGGTGCGCGGCAATGAAAATCTCCCCCGGCGTCACCGTGCTGGAAATACACGTATCAATCGTGCCATCCCCCGCGACGTGGGAGTACTTGCCCCTCCGCCTCCTCAAACCTAAGAAGGATCAACGCCGCCAAAGGAAACCCATGCGCTTCGACCACCGCCACCTTCTGGGGATTGAACCCCTGCGTCCGGACGAGATCACGACGATTCTCGACCTCTCGGACCAATACGCCAACTTCAATCGTCGGCGGGACAAGTCCGCAAAGGCGTTGGAAGGTCTTACCCAGATCAACATGTTCTTCGAAAATTCCACCCGCACGCAGGCCAGTTTCGAACTGGCAGGCAAAAGGTTGGGTGCGGATGTGATGAACATGTCGATGCAGGCCTCATCCATCAAGAAGGGCGAAACTCTGGTCGACACCGCGATGACCCTGAACGCCATGCACCCCGATCTGCTGGTCGTGCGGCATCCGCAGTCCGGCGCAGTGGACCTGCTGGCGCAAAAAGTGAACTGCGCGGTGCTGAACGCGGGGGACGGGCGGCATGAACACCCGACGCAGGCCCTGCTGGACGCGCTGACCATCCGCCGCAAAAAGGGGCGCCTGCACCGGCTGTCGATCGCCATATGCGGCGACATCGCGCACAGCCGCGTGGCGCGGTCGAACCTGCTCTTGCTGCACAAGATGGAAAACCGCATTCGCCTGATCGGCCCGTCCACTTTGATGCCCTCCGGCATCGGGGACTTTGGGGTCGAGGTGTTCGAGGACATGCGCGAGGGGCTGAAGGACGTGGACGTCGTGATGATGCTCCGCCTGCAAAAAGAACGCATGGACGGCGGTTTCATCCCCTCGGAGCGGGAGTATTATCACCGCTACGGGCTGGACGCCGAGAAACTCTCTTACGCCAAGGTAGACGCCATCGTCATGCACCCCGGCCCGATGAATCGCGGGGTCGAGATCGACGGCACGCTGGCGGATGACATCAACCGGTCTGTCATTCAGGATCAGGTGGAAATGGGTGTCGCCGTGCGGATGGCGGCCATGGACCTGCTGTCGCGCAACCTGCGCGCCCGCCCCTCGGAGGTGATCGCATGACGCAGGTTGAAATCAACGGATCCGACAACCGAACGCTGCATGTGCTGCATCTGGACCTGCCGCCCGAAGCGGTGGACCGCTTTACCCGCATGGCCGGCACCGGGGAATGGCCGCTGAAATACGGTCTTGGCGCATCCAAGCTGCGCGGCGATTTCGTCGACGTGGTGGCGATCAAGGACCTTGGGGCCATGTCCCTGTCGCAATATCTGGCCCAGGCCTATGATGTTTCGGCCAAGACCCTTGGCGCAGAGGCGGCGCGCCTCGATGCCCTGAAGGGGCATGTCGTCATCCTGCCGGCACAGGCCTTTGGCGGCACCAGCCAGATACTGACCGTGGCGACCCCGCTGCGCCTGATCGGCAGCTTCGGCGGTGTCAGCCCCAAGCCACGCGGCGCCAAGGTGACATCTGATTCGGCTCGCGGTCTTGCCGCGAGCGGCAAGGGCGCTGAGAAAACGGGCAAAGGAGTGTCGCGCACGCTTGTGGTCATCCTTTCGGTGATTGCGATCCTCGCCCTCTTCCTGCTTGTCTCGCTGATCCGGGGCTGAGGATGGAGACGGGCCAGCCAGAGAGCGGGACCGCCCCGCCGCCCGGATGGGAGGGGCTGCTTGACCCCGGTGAGCGCATTCTCTGGCAGGGGCGCCCCGGCGCCGCCGTCCGCATTGGCACGGGCGATATCATCCTGATGGTCTTTGGCATCTTCTTTGCCGGTTTTGCGCTTTTCTGGATGGTCACGGCCTCACAGGCAGGGGGGATTTTCTGGCTGTTCGGCTTGATCCATTTCTGTGTCGGGCTGGGGATCATCCTGTGGCCCGTTCTTGGCCGCCCCTACCTGCGCCGCCACACATGGTACACGCTGACCGACAGACGCGCCTTTATCGCCACGGACGTGCCCCTGCGCGGCAGGCAACTGAAAAGCTTTCCGATCGACGCCGACAACAGCCTGACCTTCGAAGACCGTCAGCCCGGGTCGGTGATCTTTGCCTCCGAGTTGCGGCGTAGCAAGAACGGCAGTCATGAAACCCGTATCGGGTTCCGGGACATAGAGGACGCGCGCCGGGTCTATGGCCTGATGCGACGTATCCAGCGGGGCGCATCATGACGGCGTTCACGCCTGACCGCGCCACCTATATCCGCAGCCATTGGGTCATGGCGGCCGTCGCCATGGCGGCGGGCATGGCGATCCTCTGGGCCGTCGGCAACCCGCATGTCTGGACCGGCGCCGTCGGCGGTCTGGCGGCCGTGGCGATCCGGGGCTGGTACCTGATGGACGAAGAACTGGGCCACCTCTGGCACCTGACGGATCAGGAGTTGGAAGGCCCCCATGACCGTCGCGTTCCGCTGAACCAGATCGACAAGCTGCGCACCGTCGGCACCGCCGTGCAGGTCATCACCAACACCGGCGACAAACATCTCATCAAGTTTCAGGCGGACCCGCAGGCCACCATCGCCCGCATCGACGCCGCCCGCCCGCGAGGGAAAGAATGACAGCGACACTTATCCACAACGCCCGCCTGATCGACCCCGAAGGCGATGCCGTCACCACTGGCGCGCTTTTGATCGAGGACGGAAAGATCACCGAGGTCTTTGCGCAAGACGCCGACATGGAAGCCGCGCTTCGCAGCCGGAACATATCGCCTGATCGGATTGACGCGGGCAACTGCTTCTTGGCGCCCGGCATCGTGGACATCGGCGTCAAGGTCGGCGAACCGGGTGAGCGGCACAAGGAAAGCTATGGCTCTGCCGGGCAGGCCGCCGCCGCGGGCGGCGTGACAACCATCGTCACCCGTCCCGACACGCAGCCCTGCATCGACACTCCCGAGTCGCTGGAGTTCATCCGCCGCCGCGCGCAGGAAGAGGCGCCCATCAACGTCTTGCCGATGGCGGCGCTGACCAAGGGCCGCGAAGGCCGCGAAATGACGGAAATCGGCTTTCTGATGGATGCCGGGGCGGTCGCCTTTACCGATTGCGACAACGTGGTGACGGATACCAAGGTGCTGTCCCGCGCGCTGACCTATGCCCGCAGCCTTGGCGCGCTGGTCATGGGGCACCCGCAGGATCCGGGCCTGTCCAAGGGGGCCGCGGCCACCTCGGGCAAGTTCGCGTCCCTGCGCGGCCTGCCTGCGGTCAGCCCGATGGCAGAACGCATGGGGCTGGACCGGGATATCGGCATGGTCGAGATGACGGGCGTGCGCTACCACGCGGACCAGATCACCGCCGCCCGCGCGTTGCCCGCGCTGGAACGGGCCAAGGCCAATTGCTTTGACGTCACGGCGGGCACCTCGATGCATCACCTGACCCTGAATGAGCTGGACGTGGCCGACTATCGCACCTTCTTCAAGGTCAAGCCGCCGCTGCGGTCCGAAGAAGACCGGCAGGCGGTGGTCGAGGCGGTGCGCACGGGGCTGATCGACATCATCGGCAGCTTTCACACCCCGCAGGACGAAGAATCCAAGCGCCTGCCCTTTGAAGAGGCCGCCAGCGGCGCGGTCGGACTGGAAACCATGCTGCCAGTGCTGCTCCGCCTGTACCACGCTGGAGAGATGGAATTGCCGACCCTGTTCCGCGCGCTGTCGCTGAACCCGGCGCGGCGGCTGGGTCTGGCCTGCGGACGACTGGCCAAGGGCGCGCCTGCAGATCTGGTGCTGTTCGACGCGGACAAGCCGCTGATCCTCGACCGGTTCAAGCTGCGGTCGAAATCCAAGAACACGCCTTTTGACAATGCGCGCCTGCAGGGCCGGGTGCTGGGCACCTGGGTCGGTGGTCGCCGTGTATTCGAGGGCTGAGTTATGGATTGGGTGATCTGGGCAATTCTGGGCTATCTGCTGGGATCGGTGCCGTTCGGCGTGCTGATTTCAAAGGCGATGGGGCTGGGCGATCTGCGCAAGATCGGTTCGGGCAATATCGGTGCCACGAACGTGCTGCGCACCGGCAACAAGGGGGCCGCGCTGGCGACCCTGCTGCTGGACGGTGGCAAGGGCGCTGCGGCAGTGCTGATTGCACGGGCCATGGGGGCCGATGGCATCGCGGTTCAGGCGGCGGGCGTCGCGGCCTTTTTCGGCCATTGCTTTCCGGTCTGGCTGGGCTTCAAAGGCGGCAAGGGGGTGGCGACCTTCCTTGGCCTGATGCTGGCGCTGGTCTGGCCGGTGGGCCTGCTATGCTGCCTCAGCTGGCTGGCAGGGGCCTTTGTGTCGCGGGTATCCTCGGTCGGGGCGCTGGTTGCCTCTGCATCTGCCCCGGTCTGGATGCTGGTTCTGGGACGGACGGACCTTGTGCTGGCGGGCGTATTGCTGGCGGCGCTGGTCTGGTGGCGGCATTCGGCCAACATCGCCCGGCTGCGCGCCGGGACGGAACCGAAGATCGGCAAGAAATAGGCGTCAGATCGCGGCAATCGTGTCGCTGATCGCCCCGGCAATAATGCTGGGGTGACTGTGCAGGACCATGTGCCCCGCGTCCTGCACCACCTTTTCACGGGCCTGCGGCAGACGCGCCATCAGGCCGCGATGCACGTCTTCGATGATTGGCACCGTGTCCGACCCACGGATCAAGGTGACGGGCATGGTCAGCCGCTCAAGCCCGCCGGTGGCCAGCATGCCCGCCCGGTCGTGCCACAGCGCAGGTTCGGTTGCCCGCACGAAGGGCATCTGCCGCCCCATGCCTTCCTGCACGCGTTCTGGAAAGCTGTCCCAGGACACGCCGCCGCCCCAGAGCCTGTTGAACAGCCGCGCCGCAAGCAACAGGTTGTCCCTGTCGCATTCCTTATAAAACACGTCCTCGGCGGCCTTGTGATCGCGTTTCACCGGGCTGTCCGGGGCGGCGGCAAAGAACACCGGCTCGATCAGAGTCAGTGACGCAACCTTGTCCGGTGCCTCCAACGCAAGCCGAAGCGCCAGTGTCGCGCCAAAGCTGTGGCCCGCCAGATGTGTGCCTTTGGCGATCTGGGGCCGCAACACGGCACAGGCCGCGTCATGGACGTCCTCGTCTTCGGGGAACGGGGGGCTTTTGCCATGGCCGGGCAGGTCCGGCGCGCGCAGGGCGCACTGCCCCGCCAGATCCAGTGCGACGGACCTCCACATGCCGCCCTGCCCCAGCCCGCAATGCAGCGCGAGAACCTGCGCCGGGCCATCGCCCCAGCTGCGCCAGTGCAACGCGTCCCCTGCGCCCGCGTCGCGCATCAGAGAGTGCCTGCCAGATGCGCGTCCAGATCCTCCAACCGGTCATTGCCCCAAAAGACCTGTCCGCTGTCGACCACATAGCTGGGCGCGCCAAAGACGCCTTTCTCGATCGCCTCTTCGAGGTTCGCGGGATAGATTTCCGCCCCGGCCAGAAGCCCGCTGTCCGCCAGCGACGGATCGAATCCCGCGTCGGACAGGCAGGCCTTGATGACCCCATCCTCTGCGATGTCCTTTTCACCGGCCCAGCAGGCCGCCAGCAGCCCATGCACCAGTTTGCCGACGTCGCCGCCGCCCGTCTTTTGCGCCGCTATGATGGCATAGGAGGACGGCGCTGGATTGGTCGGAAAATGCGCCGGTTTCAGGTTTGCGGGCAGGCCCGTCTTCTTCGACGCGCGCTCCATCTCCTGCAGGCGATAGGCCTGCCGGTTTGGGTGCCGCTGTCCCGGGGGCGTGCCGCCGGTGCGGGCGAAAAGAGTCATGATGTCCAGAGGCTTGTACGCAATGGTCGCGCCATGTTTCGCGGCGATCTCCTCCAACCGGGTTCCGGCAAAATAGGTGAAGGGGGAGATTGTGGAAAAGAAGTAATCGATATGGGCCATGGTGTCGCCTTCTGGGTCCTGTGCTGGCGCAGACGTTAGGCGCATGCTAACCGGACCGCAACGTCACGAATCCGACATATGCCCAGGACGCGCCACCATGCCCCATATCATCGAACCCAAGATCATCGCCGGCAACTCGAACAAGCCGCTGGCCGAGTCCGTCGCGCGCCGCATGTCTCTGTACCGGGGCATGAGTGTCAAACTGGTCGACGCCCGTGTCGAACGGTTCAACGATCAGGAAATCTTTGTCGAGGTTTTCGAAAACGTGCGCGGCGAGGATATGTTCATCCTGCAAAGCACGTCGAACCCGGCCAATGACAACCTGATGGAATTGCTGATCATGGCCGACGCGCTGCGCCGGTCGTCGGCGGCCCGCATCACCGCCGTGATCCCCTACTTCGGCTATGCCCGGCAGGACCGCCGCACCAAGGCGCGCACGCCTATCACCGCGAAGCTGGTCGCCAACATGGTTGCCGAGGCGGGTATCGAGCGCGTTCTGACGATGGACCTGCACGCGGCGCAGATTCAGGGTTTTTTCGACATTCCGGTCGACAACCTCTATGCCTCGCCGATCTTTGCGCTGGATATCATGAAACAGTTCGACACGCTGGACGACGTCATGGTGATCTCGCCCGACGTTGGCGGCGTGGCGCGGGCCCGCGAATTGGCAAAGCGGATCAATGCCCCGCTGTCGATCGTGGACAAGCGGCGTGAAAAACCCGGTGAGGTCGCCGAAATGACGGTGATCGGCAGCGTCGAAGGCAAGCGCTGCATCATCGTCGACGACATGTGCGACACCGCCGGAACGCTGTGCAAGGCCGCCGAGGTACTGATGGAACACGGCGCGACGGAGGTGCATGCCTACATCAGCCACGGTGTCATGTCCGGGCCCGCGGTGGAACGGGTGACCAATTCGGTGATGAAATCGCTGGTGCTGACGGATTCGATCCAGCCCACCGGCCCGGTCGCCAAAGCGCCCAATATCCGCGTCCTGCCCACCGCGCCGATGTTTGCGCAGGCGATCCTGAACATCTGGAACGGCACCTCTGTGTCGTCCCTGTTCGAGACCGAGACGCTGGGCCCGATCTACGAAGGCATTCTCTGAGCCAAGGGCCTCAAGCGCTGCAAGCGTAGGGCGGGGTTTACCCCGCCGCTGCCACAACTTCAGTACAGTTCCCAGTCGTCGTCGCTGGCCACCTCGCCCATGGCGATCCAGTTCATGCGCACGCGGGCCACACGGGTGTCGCCCCATGTGCGGAACACCAGGTCGAACCCCTTGATCGTCACGTTCTCCGCCGCGATATCGGCGCGCACGTTGGCGCGGTTGTCCATGTCCCAGAGCGACAGGGACACCTGGACCGTCGGTTCGCTGCGGAACGGTTCAGAGAACTTCACGGGCTTGCGGCGTTCACGGCTGCCGTCGCCGGTCCACATTTCACCGCCGCTGGCGAAATCCGAAAACACCTCTTCGTTGCCCTGATCAATCCCGATCAGGCTGCCCACATATTTTTTCATAATCTGCCTCGTCTCATATCAATGTGGATAGTTTTTCATTCCGGCAAATTTGTGAAGACTTTGCTTACACGGGCAATGCCGAGGTCGACAGCATGCCCGCGATCCAAAGACCGCCCAGCCCCCATCCACCGCCGCCGTGGCGAAGAATTAGGCCGGAAGGGTGCAATTCTGGTCGATGACCACAAGAAGGATAATGAATTCGCGCAGATGGGCGCTCAGGCCGTGGCCCATTTAGAAAGCTTTCGCAGGCAGGCACAGGCCAGATTTTCAACCGATCCGTCAATATTTCAGGTCGGACTGTCACTGTACGGCGCTGCGTCGCGGCCGCATCGGCCAGAAAACCGCCGCGCTGATCAGCAGCAAGAGCGCGGTCAGCAGAAACGGGGCACCGGGCAGGTAAAGCGCGGCATCGGGTGCGGCAAAGACGCGGAACAACGGCGTGACAATCAAGGGCGCCGTGACAGCAGCAATGGCGCTGAGACTGGCGATAACGCCTTGCAGCAGGCCTTGGCGGTCTTCGTCGACCAGATTGGAAGCGATGCCTGTCGCATTGGGTGGTGCCATGTCGGACAGGCAGGCAAAGGGCAGGAATAGCCAGACCAGCCAAGCCGCCGGGGCAAACCCATAGGCGACAGAGGCGATGACTCCCGCGCTGACGGCCAGCATCAGCGTCCGCCATTCGCCGATGCGCGGGATCAGAATTCGCATCAACCCGCCCTGCGTGATGACGACCCCCACGCCATAGGCCGCCAGCGACAGGCCGATCAGAGAGGCGGACCAGCCAAAGGATTCCTTGGTCCAATAGGCCCAAAGCACCGGGTAAACCATGTTGGCGAATTCGAACAGGAACAGCCCGATCAGCGGTAGCACAAGCCCCGGCAGGCGCGCCGCCTTGAGGATAGAGCCGAAGGGATTGAGATCCTGCCGGTCGAAGGGGCGACGTTTTTCGGGTGGCAGGCTTTCGGGTAGGACAAACAGCCCAAAGAGGAAATTCGCCGCCGCAAGAAGTGCGGCCGCCCAGAAGGGAGCCGTGACATGCACCCCGGCCAACAGCCCCCCTATCGCCGGTCCAATGATGAAGCCCACGCCAAAGGCCGCGCCAATCAGGCCAAAGTTGGCAGCGCGGTCCTTGGGTGCCGAAATGTCAGCCAGATAGGCGGTTGCGGTGATATAGGTGGCGCCCGCGATCCCGGCCAGCAGACGACCGATCAGCAGCAGCCAGAATGTCCCCGCCAGCGCCATGATGATATAGTCCACCGACAACGCAGCCAGCGTGACCAGCAGCACCTTTTTCCGGCCCAAAGCGTCCGAGATACCGCCAACAGCCGGCGAGAACACGAATTGCGCACCGGCATAGGCCGCCATCAGCACGCCACCCCAGAACGCCCCGGTGGCGGTGTCCCCAGCCCCCACCCGTTCCATCAGGTCGGGCATGATCGGAAAGATCAGCCCGATGCCGATGGCATCCAGCAGGATGGTCGCAAGGATGAACCAGAGAGCGCCGCGCTTGCGATCCATGAAATCGGCTCCTGACAATCGATCTGTTCAGATGCTGCGAAACGGAAAAAGGCCCCGCCGGGATGGCGAGGCCTTTTCTAGATAAGATGTTCAGCCGCTCAGAGCGAGGGCTGTTTCGGGTCCAGACCGATATGGGTGCCGACGGCCACCATGTCCTGCAGCATCTTGACCGCGTCATCCACCAGACCGGGGTCTTCGGCGGTGTCCTTGGTCTGCTGGTAGGCCCGGTGCGCCTCATCGACCAGCGACTCGTAGGTCGCCTGATCCATGTCCGCACGCGGCAGCGCCTTTTCCGCCAGAACCGACAGGGTTTCGCCAATCTCGGCAAAGCCGCCGGTCACGACAAACTGTTCGGTGCCCTTGGCGGTTTCGACCGTCAGGATGCCGGGACGCAGCGTGGTGATCAGCGGCGCGTGGTTCGGCATTGCAGTCAGGTCACCATCGGCGCCGGGGATCTGAACCGAAGTTGCCTCGGTCGACAGCAGCAGGCGCTCGGGCGAGACCAGGTCGAATTGCATCGTTTCTGCCATGTTGTCCTCCGTTCAGGCCGGGGGCGCGGCAGGCGCCCCCGAGCGGTGGATTGGATCAGGCAGCCTCGGCGGCCAGCTTCTCGGCCTTTGCGAGCACCTCGTCGATGCCGCCAACCATGTAGAAGGCTGCCTCGGGCAGGTGGTCGTATTCGCCGGCCACAACCGCCTTGAACGACGAGATCGTGTCTTCGAGCGGAACCTGCACACCGTCAGAGCCGGTGAACACTTTTGCCACGTCGAAGGGCTGCGACAGGAAGCGCTGGATCTTACGGGCACGGGCCACGGTCAGCTTGTCCTCTTCGGACAGTTCGTCCATCCCGAGGATGGCGATGATGTCCTGAAGCGACTTGTAACGCTGCAGGATACCCTGCACGTCACGCGCCACCTGGTAGTGCTCTTCACCAACGATCTGCGGGTCCATCAGGCGCGAGTTGGAGTCGAGCGGGTCCACGGCGGGGTAGATGCCGAGTTCCGAGATCGCACGGTTGAGAACCGTGGTCGCGTCGAGGTGCGCAAAGGTGGTTGCAGGTGCAGGGTCGGTCAGGTCGTCCGCGGGAACGTAGACGGCCTGGATCGAGGTGATCGAACCGGACTTCGTCGAAGTGATGCGTTCCTGCATCGCGCCCATGTCGGTGGCCAGCGTCGGCTGGTAGCCCACCGCCGAAGGAATACGGCCGAGCAGAGCCGAAACCTCGGAGCCCGCCTGCGTGAAGCGGAAGATGTTGTCCACGAAGAACAGAACGTCGGTTCCGGACTGGTCGCGGAACTGTTCTGCCAGCGTCAGGCCGGTCAGAGCAACACGAGCACGCGCACCCGGAGGCTCGTTCATCTGGCCGTAAACCAGAGCAACCTGCGACTCTTCGAGGTTGTCGGGCTTGATGACGTTGGATTCGATCATCTCGTGGTAGAGGTCGTTGCCCTCACGGGTCCGTTCGCCAACACCGGCGAACACGGAGTAACCCGAGTGCACCTTTGCGATGTTGTTGATCAGTTCCATGATGAGAACGGTCTTGCCCACACCGGCGCCGCCGAACAGGCCGATCTTGCCGCCCTTGGAATAGGGGGCCAGCAGGTCGATGACCTTGATGCCGGTGACGAGGATTTCCGATTCCGTCGCCTGATCCTGGAAGGCCGGGGCATCAGCGTGGATCGGGCGGTATTCGTCGGCATTGATCGGCGCGCCTTCGTCCACCGGCTCGCCGATGACGTTCAGGATGCGGCCCAGCGTTGCGTTGCCCACGGGAACCGAGATCGGCGCGTCGGTGTCGGTGACACGCTGGCCGCGAACCAGACCTTCGGTCGCGTCCATCGCGATGGTACGGACGGTGTTTTCGCCGAGGTGCTGAGCAACTTCCAACACCAGCTTCTTGCCGTTGTTGTCGGTGGTCAGGGCGTTCAGAATTGCCGGCAGGTGGTCGTCGAACTGAACGTCGACCACGGCGCCAATCACCTGGGTGATCTTGCCTTGTGCGTTTGCCATGTTTCGTCTCCGGGTGTCTTTAGAGCGCCTCGGCGCCCGAGATAATTTCGATCAGTTCGTTGGTGATGACGGCCTGACGCGAACGGTTGTACTCGATGGTCAGCTTGTCGATCATCTCGCCGGCGTTGCGCGTCGCGTTGTCCATTGCGGACATCCGCGCGCCCTGTTCCGATGCACCGTTTTCCAGCAGAGCCGCAAAGATCTGCGTGGACACGCCGCGCGGAAGCAGGTCCGCTAGGATCGCCTCTTCGTCGGGTTCGTAATCGTAGAGCGTGCTTTCGCCCGCGTCTGCGGAACCCGCGCTTTCATAGGCGGCGGGAATGATCTGCTGTGCGGTCGGCACCTGGGCGATGACGGACTGGAACTTCGCGTAGAAGATCGTCGCCACGTCGAATTCGCCCGCGTCGAACCGGCCAAGGACATCGCGCGCGATATCCTGAGCGTTGCCGTAGCCGATGCGCTTGACTTCGGACAGGTCAATGTGACCCACGTTGAGGCTGCCGTAATCACGCTTGAGCTGCTCGCGGCCCTTCTTGCCGACGGTCAGGATCTTCACTGTCTTGCCTTCGGCAATCAGCTTGTCCGCGTGGGTTTTGGCCAGCTTCACGATGTTCGTGTTGAAGCCGCCGCAAAGACCACGCTCCGAGGTCATGACGACCAGCAGATGCACGTCCGACTTGCCGGTCCCCGCCAGAAGGCGGGGGGCCGAGTCACTGTCACCGACCGAGGCGGCAAGCGACGCCATCACACCATTGAAGCGTTCCGCGTAAGGGCGGGCCGCCTCGGCCGCTTCCTGTGCCCGCCGCAGTTTTGCGGCGGCCACCATCTGCATGGCCTTGGTGATCTTGCGGGTCGACTTGACCGACGCGATCCTGTTTTTTAGGTCCTTCAGGTTGGGCATCTGATGATCCCCTTACGAGAAGTCGGCGGCGTATTCGTCGAGAACCGCTTTGATCTTGGCTTCGTTGTCACCCTTGATCTTGGGATCTTCGTTGGTGATCCAATCCAGCAGATCCTGGTGCTTGCCGCGAACGTGTGCCAGCAGGCCCTTTTCAAAGCGACCAACGTCGGAGACCTTGACCTTGTCGAGGTAGCCCAGCGTACCGGCGCAGATCACAACGACGATCTCGGCGTTGGTCAGCGGCGAGTACTGCGGCTGCTTCATCAGCTCGGTCAGGCGCGCACCACGGTTCAGCAGCTGCTGGGTTGCGGCGTCGAGGTCGGAACCGAACTGGGCGAAGGCGGCCATCTCGCGGTACTGGGCAAGCGACAGTTTGATCGGGCCGGCGACAGACTTCATCGAGTTGGTCTGAGCGGACGAACCCACGCGCGAAACCGACAGACCGGTGTTCACGGCCGGGCGGATGCCCTGGTAGAACAGTTCGGTTTCCAGGAAGATCTGGCCGTCGGTGATCGAGATCACGTTGGTCGGGATAAAGGCCGAAACGTCACCACCCTGGGTTTCGATGATCGGCAGAGCGGTCAGCGAACCGGCACCGTTGTCTTCGTTCAGCTTGGCCGAACGCTCCAGCAGGCGCGAGTGGAGGTAGAAAACGTCGCCCGGGTAAGCTTCGCGGCCCGGCGGGCGGCGCAGCAGCAGGGACATCTGGCGGTAGGACACGGCCTGCTTGGACAGGTCATCGTAGATGATCAGCGCGTGCTTGCCGTTGTCGCGGAAGAATTCGGCCATCGCGGTCGCGGCGTAGGGCGCCAGGAACTGCATCGGCGCCGGGTCGGACGCGGTGGCGGCCACGACGATCGAGTAATCGATGGCGCCGGTCTCTTCGAGCTTTTTCACCAGCTGCGCAACGGTCGAGCGCTTCTGACCGATGGCGACGTAGACGCAGTACAGCTTTTCCGAGTCGTCCTTGGCCGCGTCGTTGTACGACTTCTGGTTCAGGATGGCGTCGAGCGCGACGGCGGTTTTGCCGGTCTGGCGGTCGCCGATGATCAGTTCGCGCTGACCACGGCCGATCGGGATCATGGCGTCGACAGCCTTGAGGCCGGTTGCCATGGGTTCGTGAACCGATTTACGCGGGATGATGCCCGGCGCCTTGACGTCCGCGACGCGGGTTTCCGACGCGTTGATCGGACCCTTGCCGTCCAGCGGGTTGCCAAGGCCGTCCACGACGCGGCCAAGCAGTTCATTGCCTGCGGGCACGGACACGATCGAGTTCGTGCGCTTGACGGTGTCGCCTTCCTTGATGTCCCGGTCGGAGCCGAAGATCACGATACCGACGTTGTCGGATTCGAGGTTCAGCGCCATGCCCATGATGCCGCCGGGGAACTCGACCATTTCACCCGCCTGGATGTTGTCGAGGCCATAGACGCGGGCGATACCGTCGCCAACCGAGAGCACGCGACCGATCTCTGCAACTTCGGCGTCCTGACCGAAGTTCTTGATCTGGTCCTTCAGGATCGCAGAAATCTCTGCTGCTTGGATACCCATTTATCCGACCTCTTTCATTGCATTCTGGAGGGAATTGAGCTTGGCGCGGATCGAGGTGTCGATCATCTTCGAGCCCATTTTGACGACAAGACCGCCGATGAGGCTTTCATCGACGGTCGCACTGATCTTCACATCTTTGCCGACCTTGGCCTTCAGGGTGTCCGCCAGCTGGGCGGCCTGAGCGTCGGTCAGGGCGGTGGCGGAAACCACCTCTGCGGTCACTTCGCCCTTTTCGGTGGCGATCATGTCGCGCAGGCGGGCCACCATCTGCGGCACGACAAAGAGACGGCGCTTGGAAGCCATCAGGCTCAGCACGTTCTTCACCGCGGGCATGAGGCCCATCTTGTCGGCGATCGAGCCAACTGCCGCGCCCTGCGCCTCGCGCGAGTAGACCGGATTAACCAGCAGCTCACGCAGGTCGGCGCTGTCATCAAGCGCAGCGGAGAGATCATCTAGATTGGCTTCGAGAGTGGGGAGCTCGCCGGCGTCCTTCACGATCTCGAAGACAGCGGTGGCATAGCGTTCCGCGATGCCGGAGGAAATCGATGCTGAGTCAGACACGTCCACCCTTCCGATAGTATGCCAACAAGGCACGCGCCCCACAGCAGGGGCGGCACCAGTCGGCGTTTCCTCACCTTGAATTGTCTCAAGGCGATCAAATCGCGCCGGATGTAGCAGAGCCTACCTCACCTCGCAACATACTAAGGAAATATAACCTGTGGCATCAATCCCTTTGTTTTCAAGCAGTTGCGCCAACAACGACTCATGGTGCGACCTTTCGTGCCCCGCCAAGATGTGTCTGGGCCACGTTTTTTTCTGCATTTGCACGATTCCCGGGCAGATTCCCCGCCTCTGAACGCATTGCATGCGCCGCTGCAACGGCGTCCAACGTTTCACCCGATGGCGCAAAAAACGGGTCGCAGCGTCAGGACTGTGTTCAGACCGGTTTTGCCTTGCCCGCCGGGCTCAGCACCTCCAGCGGGTTCAGAACCTTGGCGGCCTCACCCACCCTGCGCCGCGACGGCGGGTGCCGCTTGGACGCCTCCACGATCATCACGCCGCCCGCTGTCACCGGAATCGCGCGCCCCATCTTCTCCCAGACGGGGCCGGTCTTCATCCAGAACCGGCGGGTCGAGGGTGGCTGATACAGGACGGAGACATGCGCGTCCGGGACGAAATCATGCCGCTTCAATTGCGTCTCCAGCTGGCCGATGGTGTAGGGGCGACCATAACCAAAAGGCGTGTGATCCGCCCGCGCCCAGATCCCCGCCCGGTTCGGCAGTATGAACAGCGCCTTTCCACCCGGCCCCAGCACCCGGTATGCCTCGTCCAGCAGATCGCCGGGCCGCTCCGAGGTTTCCAACCCGTGCATCATCACCAGCCGGTCCACATGTCCGGTTTCCAGCGGCCACAGCGTTTCTTCGCACAACACAGAGACATTGGATTGCCCGGCGGGCCAACTCATCACCCCTTGCGGCGCGGGCATCAGCGCCACGACCCGGCGCGATTCCTTCAAATAGGGACGCAAAAGCGGCACGGTAAAGCCATAGCCCGCAACGGTCAGCCCTTGCGCTTCGGGCCAGAAGCGCAGAACCTGATCGCGCAGGATCTTCTGCGCCGCGCGCCCTAGCGCACTGCGATAGTAGAAATCACGCAACACCTGCACATCCAGATGCATTGATACCCCTCGGGTGATGCGTCAGTCTGGTTCCAGATGCATCCTGTCAAAGCCGCGAAGGAAAGACCATGCCCCTCGACATCGTGACCGTGCCCTGCCTGACGGACAATTACGCCTATCTGGTGCACGGTCCCGACGGCACGGCCCTGATCGACGCCCCGGAGGCCGCGCCGATCATCGCCGCGCTGGAAGAGCGCGGCTGGTCCCTTGGCGTCATCATGCTGACCCATCACCACCACGACCATACCGGCGCGGTCGAAGAACTGCGCGCCAGATACGGCTGCCCGGTGATGGGGCCGAAAGCAGAAGAAGGCAAACTGCCCAAGCTCGACATGGCCCTGACACCGGGCTTTTCCGGGGGCACTGATGACGGCCTGTGCGAGGTGCTTGCCGTGCCCGGCCATACGCTGGGCCATATCGCCTTTTACTATCCAAAGGCCGGCGCGGTCTTTACCGCCGACAGCCTTATGGCGCTGGGGTGCGGGCGCATCTTCGAAGGCACGCCCCAGATGATGTGGGAAAGCCTGTCGCGCCTTGCTGCGCTGCCCCCGGACACCATGGTTTACTCGGGCCATGAATACACAAAGGCCAACGCCGCCTTCGCCCTGACCATTGAACCGGACAACGCCGACCTTATATCGCGAGCACGAGAGATCGACGCGGCCCGGGCAGAGGGGCGCCCGACCGCGCAGGTTCCTTTATCGCTCGAACTCGCAACAAACCCCTTTCTCCGCGCTTCCGAAGACAGCGTAAAAACAGCCGTCGGACTACCCGGCGCCAGCGATGCCGAAGTGTTCGCCGAGGTACGCGCCCGCAAGGACCGCTTCTGATCACGCTCGCGGCAAGTTTCGCGCAACTGATGAAAAGTGATGCAGGTATCTGGAGAAAAAACTTGAAGAGTGGCCGCAATCGACCAAACTTTAATACTATGAGGCAATGCTGATCCTCAATGGACCGGCGCAGACAAGAGGAGCACAACCGTGCCTTCATTCTCGAACACCCTTGAGCAGGCAATTCATGCGGCACTGGCGCTCGCGAACTCGCGCAGCCACGAATTCGCCACCCTCGAACATCTTCTTCTTGCGCTGATCGACGAACCCGATGCCTCCCGCGTGATGAAAGCATGCTCGGTCGACACCGAGGAATTGCGCACCACCCTGGTAGAATTCATTGACGACGATCTGTCCAACCTGGTGACGGACATTGAAGGATCCGAAGCGGTGCCAACCGCCGCGTTCCAGCGCGTGATCCAGCGCGCCGCGATCCATGTGCAGTCCTCCGGCCGGACCGAAGTGACCGGCGCCAACGTGCTGGTCGCCATCTTTGCAGAACGTGAGTCGAACGCGGCCTACTTCCTACAGGAACAGGACATGACGCGCTACGATGCGGTGAATTTCATCGCGCATGGCGTGGCCAAGAACCCCGCCTACGGCGAGGCACGCCCGGTACAGGGCGCAACCGACGCCGAGGAAGAGGCACAGCAGGCAGAGACTGCCGCGCCCGGATCGGACAAGGAATCGGCGCTTGGCAAATACTGCGTGGACCTGAACGCCAAGGCGCAAGCCGGGGACGTTGATCCGCTGATCGGCCGCGACGCCGAGGTGGAACGCTGCATTCAGGTGCTGTGCCGCCGCCGCAAGAACAACCCGCTCTTGGTGGGTGATCCCGGCGTGGGCAAGACCGCCATCGCAGAGGGTCTGGCGCGCAAGATCGTCTCGGGCGAAGTGCCGGAGGTTCTGGCCAATGCCACGATCTATTCTTTGGACATGGGCGCGCTGCTGGCCGGCACCCGCTATCGCGGCGATTTCGAAGAGCGGCTGAAGGCCGTGGTCCAAGAACTGGAAGAACATCCCGATGGTGTCCTTTTCATCGACGAGATCCACACCGTGATCGGCGCGGGTGCCACTTCTGGCGGCGCGATGGATGCATCGAACCTGCTGAAGCCGGCGCTTCAGGGTGGCAAGCTGCGCACCATGGGCTCCACCACCTACAAGGAATTCCGCCAGCACTTCGAAAAGGACCGCGCCCTGTCCCGCCGGTTCCAGAAGATCGACGTCAATGAGCCTTCGGTTGATGACACCGTGAAGATCCTCAAGGGCCTCAAGCCCTATTTCGAGGAGCATCACAGCGTCAAATACACCGGCGACGCTATCAAGACCGCGGTGGAACTGTCGGCCCGTTACATCAACGACCGCAAACTGCCCGACAAGGCCATCGACGTCATTGATGAGGCCGGGGCCGCCCAGCATCTTGTTGCCGCCAGCAAGCGGCGCAAGTCCATCGGCACCAAGGAAATCGAGGAGGTCGTGGCAAAGATCGCGCGCATCCCCCCGAAAAACGTGTCGAAGGACGATGCGGAGGTCCTCAAGGATCTCGAAAACACGCTCAAGCGGGTGGTCTTTGGTCAGGACGATGCCATCACGGCCCTGTCCTCGGCGATCAAGCTGGCCCGGGCGGGCCTGCGCGAGCCGGAAAAGCCCATCGGCAACTACCTCTTCGCCGGTCCCACCGGTGTCGGCAAGACCGAGGTGGCCAAGCAGCTGGCGGACACGCTGGGTGTGGAACTGCTGCGTTTCGACATGTCCGAGTACATGGAGAAACACGCGGTCAGCCGCCTGATCGGCGCGCCTCCGGGCTACGTCGGCTTTGACCAGGGTGGGCAGCTGACCGACGGCGTGGATCAGCATCCGCACTGCGTGCTGCTGCTGGACGAGATCGAAAAGGCGCATCCGGATGTCTTCAACATCCTGCTGCAGGTCATGGACCACGGCACGCTGACCGATCACAACGGCCGGTCTGTGGACTTCCGCAACGTGATCCTGATCATGACCTCGAACGCGGGCGCACAGGAAATGTCCAAATCCGCCATCGGCTTTGGCCGTGACCGCCGCGAGGGTGAGGATACAGCCGCCATCGAGCGGACCTTCACGCCGGAATTCCGCAACCGTCTGGATGCCGTGATCAGCTTCCAGCCGCTGCCGAAAGAGGTCATCCTGCAGGTGGTCGAGAAATTCGTGCTGCAGCTTGAAGCTCAGTTGATGGATCGCAACGTGACCATCGAACTGACCAAGCCTGCCGCAGAATGGCTGGCCGACAAGGGCTATGATGACAAGATGGGCGCGCGCCCGCTGGGCCGCGTGATCCAGGAGCACATCAAGAAGCCGCTGGCCGAAGAACTGCTGTTCGGCAAGCTGACCAAGGGCGGCATCGTCAAGGTCTCTGTCCGTGACGGCAAGCTGATGCTGGATCTGGACGGGCCGGAAAAGCCGCGCCTCGGGTCCAAAAAGCCGCCCCTTCTGACGGCGGAATGATCCCCGCCCGCGCAGCCGTTCTGGCCGCGCTGGCCCTTATCTCCTCCGCCCCGCACGCCGGGGCGGAGGATTTGCGTCTCGCCCTGCCGCTGGACTGCGAAATGGGCAAGACCTGCTTTATCGACGACTATGTCGACATCAACCCTGAACAGGGGCGGCAACAGGATTTCGCCTGCGGCTACAACTCCCGTGACGGGCACCGGGGTGTCGATTTTTCCCTGCTCAGTTTCGACAGCATTCGCAATGGCGTCGCCGTGCGCGCCGCCGCGCCGGGCGTGGTGGTCCGGACCCGGGACGAGATGCCGGACGACCCGACGATGCGCGGTGTGACTTCGCAGAACGCCTGCGGGAACGCGGTGCTGCTCGACCATGGCGAAGGCTGGCGCACGCTCTATTGCCATATGCGCTTGGGCTCTGTCGCGGTCGAAGAGGGGCATATCGTCCAGACCGGCGATGTGCTGGGCCTTGTCGGCCTCTCCGGTCAGACCAACCATCCCCACCTGCACCTGACGGTGCAGAAGGACGGCAAGGTCGTCGACCCCTTTCGCCCCGAACCGGGTGAGACATGCGGCGTGACGGACAAGACGCTCTGGGCCGATCCGCCGGTTTACACGCCGACCTTCTTCGTGACGGCCGGGTTCTCGGACGGTGTGCCTGACATGAAGGCGGTGTTTGACGGCAGCGCCCGCAAGGCGACGGTCCTGCCAGACTCCCCCATCGTGCTCTATGTCAATGCCCGCCACCTGCAGGCCGGGGACAAGATCCTGTTTTCCATCGAAGGACCTGCGGGTACAGACATCCTTCGCCATGAAATGACGATCGACGGGGACAAGACGCGCCTGACGCCCTCTGCCGGGCGGCGCGCGCCCAAAACGGGCTGGCCAGCGGGGGACTATCTTGGCCATGCGACGATCCTGAGGGGCGACACACTGATCGCGCATCGCTTTGCCCATGTGACCGTGGCGGACTGAGACCCCGCTTTTACCGCTCTGTCAGCTTCAACTCGATCCGCCGGTTGCGCGCGCGGGCCTCTGCCGTGTTGCTCGGGTCGACGGGCTGGAATTCCCCGAACCCGTTGGCCGACAGACGCCGGGGCGGAATGCCGTAATTGTCGATCATGTCCCGCACCACGGAAAGCGCCCGCGCCTGACTGAGTTCCCAATTGTCGGCAAACGCGCCCCCGGGGCGAATCCGCTGGTTGTCGGTATGCCCGTCGACACGAATGACCCAGTCGAATTCCTCGGGAATGTCGCGCGAGATATCCAGCAGGATCTCGGCCACCTTCTCGATCTCCTGCCGCCCGGCGTTCGACAGATCGGCAGAGCCCACTTCGAACAGCACCTCCGACGAGAACACGAACCGGTCGCCGGAAATGGTGATCCCCTCGCGGTCGCCGATCACGTCGCGCAAACGGCCAAAGAACTCAGAGCGATATTTCTCCAGGTCCAGCTTTTCCGCCTCCAGACGCGCCGCGCGCTCTTCTTCCAGCCTGCGCTTCTCTTCTTCCGCCTTGCGCTTTTCCTCTTCGGCCAGTCGGCGTTTTCGTTCTTCCTGTGCGACACGTGCGATGGCGGCGTTCAGCTCGGATCCGAGGTTCTGCAACCGCACCTCCGACGCTTTGTCCTTGGCCCGCGAGTCGTCCAGCAGCGCCTGCAATTCCGCCAGCTGGCTGCGCAGGGCGGCGACGTTCTGATTCAGCGCCTCGACCTGCAGATCGGCCTTGGTGGCGCGCTCTTCGGTCTGGGCCAGCTTGTCCCGCGCCTCGTTCAGCAGGATCTGGCGTTGCTCGACCTCATCAAGACGGTCGGTCAACTGCGCCTCGGCGGCCTTCTGCGCGGCAAGGGCGGCGGCCAGCTTGTCCCGCGTGTCCTCGACACTTACCTCTGCCGCCAGTCGTGCCGCCAATGCGGCGGCAAGCTTTTCTTCCAGCGAACGCGTGTCGTCGGTCTGTTCGGCCGCGCGCGCCTCAGCCTCGGCCAGCCTGCGGCGCAGATCGGCAATCACCGCATCCTTGGTGGCCTCCTGCTCCTGCAGCGCGGTAACCTGCACAGCAATCCGGTTCAGCCGCGCCTGCAGTGCGTCGATCTCGGCCTTGCGTTCGGCGCCCAGCCCATCCGCGACGGACAGGCGCTGGGTGAGTTCTGCATTCTCGCTTTCCAGCGCGATGATCTTTTCCAGTCCGCGGTCGGCCCGCGCAGTTTCCGAATCCAGCCGCGCGCTCAGTTGCGCAAGATCGCCGCGCAGCGTTTCAAGTTCCGCCGCCTCGGCGGTGCGGTCCTCGATCCGCGCTTCGGCCCGGGCCAGCGTCTGTTCCAGCCGAGCCAGTTCCTGGTCGCGGTCCTGCGCACGCGCGCGCGCTGCCTCCAGATCCGCCGCAAGCCGGGAATTCGTGGCCCGCAACGCATCGACGGCCGCGCCCTGTTGCGCCGCCTCGCCGCCCATCCGCGCAATTTGCGCCGAAAGGGTCACGTTCTCACCCTGCAAGTCGTCGATCCGCGCGTCACGCCCCTCGATCCCCTTGAGCGCGGCGCTCAGCTGCGCTTCGATCTGGGCCATCTGGCCGCGCATGAGTTCGATCTGGTCGGTGCGCTCGGCCTCGCGGGTGCGGGCAGTGTCCAGTTGCGCGTTCAGCGCCGCGACCCGCCCTTCCAACGTGGCAACATCACCGCGCGCCTCACCGATCTCGGCGCGTGCCAGTTCCAGCGCCACGTCCAGCCGGTCGCGTTCGGCGCGCAGTTCGGTCAGATCGGCAGAGCGGTCGTCCGCCTGCCCACGCGCCACGGACAGATCGCTGACCAGCGCCGCGTTGCGGGCGCGCAGCGCCTCAAGCTCGGTCTTCAGTTCCTCTGCTTCGGTCAGCCGGGCCAGCGCCTGCGCCAATTGGGCGGACAGATCGCTCAGCCGCGAGGCGCGCGCCGCTGCCTCGGCCTGCGCATCCTGCAGCGCCCGTTCCGCCAGCGTGCGCGCCGCCTCTTCGCGGACGCGGGCCTGTTCGGCGTCCCGCGCCGCAGTCTTGGCCAGCGTTAGCTCGTCGCGCAGCGCCGTCAGACGAGTATCCGCCACGGCCCCTTCGGCGCGAGCATCGGCCAGCTTGGCCTCCAGATCCACGATGCGGGCCAAGGCGTCATCGACCCGCCGTTGCAGCGCCTCCGCCTCACGCTCGCCATCTGCCAGCGCGCTGGCCAGTTCACTGTTCAATCCTGCCTCGGCCTGCCGCGCCTCGGCCAGTTCGGTCGTCAGTCTGTCCGTATCCGCATCGGCCTTGGCCAGTGCCTGTTCCAGCCGCGTGATGCGCTCCGCCGCCGCGTCGATTTCGGCCTTCAGACGGCTGGCCTCAAGCGCGCTGTCATCCTCCAGCGCCGCCATCTGCGCCGTCAGCCGGTTCGCCTCTGCCACGGCCTGCGCCAGTTGCGCCTCAAGCGCATCGATACGGGCCTGAAGCCCCTCGCCCTGCTGCTGCCCGGCCAGCAGGGCCGCCGCCAGCTTGGCGTTCAGATCCTTTTCCGCCTCACGCGCGGCGGCCAGCAGGGTCAGCGTCTCCTCGGCCCGGGCACGTTCCTGTTCCAGGGCCAGCGTCATGGCGGTCAGTTCGGCATCCGCCTCTTCCAACCGCTTGCGCAGGGCCGCGGCGGCCTCTGCCTCGACCAGCTTGGCCTGTTCCTCTTCGGTCAGGGCCTTTTCGGCAGCGTCCAGATCTGCGGACAGCGCGGTGATGCGCGCATCGCGGTCGGCATTCCGGGCGCGCAGGTCGGCGATCAGCGCCTCCATTGCCTCCCGCCGGGCGGCGGCAAGCCGCGCCGCCTCCGCCTGATCGTCGATTTCGGTCCGGGCGCGGGTCAGCGCGGTGGTCAGTTCATCCCGTTCCAACGCAAGAGCGTCCCGTTCAGAAGCGAGGGCTTCCCGCGCCTCGGTCAGATCGGTCACCTCGTCGCGCGCCGCGTCGCGTTCCAGCAACAGCGCGGCGACCCGCTCCTCGAACGACGCAATGCGATCCTGCGCAGCGACCAGTTGCGCCGCCTGCCGGTCCCGTGTGATCGTCAGGCTGTCGATGATGCTCTGCTGTTCGGCAAGGCGCAGGTCCCGGTCCGTCAGGGTCGACTTCAACTGCCCGACCTCGGTGTTCAGCGCGCTGCTCCGCTGCTGTTCCAGCCCCAGCGCCCGCGCCAGCTTGCCCAGCTCGGCATTCAGCGTGTCCAGCTCCGTCTCCTGCCCGCTGATCTGCTCACGCAGGACGAACTGGATCACCATGAAGATCGACAGGACAAAGGTCAGAACCAGCAAGAGGCCGGTCATCGCATCCACAAAACCGGGCCAGATATTGGCCTGAAACCGCGCGCCGGTGCGTCGCGACAGGGCCATGGATCAGCGGTCCTCGCGCGGCCGTAAACCACGCGTGGAGCCAAGAGACCGGGACAGGGCCGCCAGATCGGTACGCAACTCGGCCATGCTTTCCTGCCGGCCGGCGCTGATCTCTTCGAGGATGCGCAGCATCTGCACGTCGATCGACCGCAGGCGCATCCGGCTTTCGGCGTCCAGCCCCTCGTCCGATTCCTTCTCCCGGATCGCCTGCGCCAATTGTTCCTGTCCCTCGGCAATCCGCGCCAAGGACGTGGCCGAGGGCGAGGTCGCCTCGATCCGTTCGGTCAGACGCTCGACACTGTCGGCCAGCTGCGCCAGCCGTGTGTCGACCTCTGCCCGGCTGTGCTCGGCTTCCGTGAACAGGTATTGCAGGCGCTCCATCTGTTCCGCCATCTGGTCCAGAACAAGGCCCGCCGGCCCCAGATCCGGCCCATCCCCATCATGGGAAAAGCCCAGCCGTGTGATCGAGGAAAGCCATTCCTCCAGCTCACGGTAAAACCGGTTCTGACCATGCCCCGCGAACAGTTCCAAAAGGCCCACGATCAGCGAACAGGTCAGGCCCAGCAGCGAACTGGCAAAGGCGACGCCCATGCCGCCCAGCTGTCCCTCCAGCCCCGTCATCAGCCTCGCAAAGGCGGCGGTGCCGCTTTCCCCTTCCTGCGGCGCCAGGCTGCGGATCGTATCGACCAGTGCCGGCACCGTGGTCGCCAACCCGTAGAACGTGCCCAGAAGGCCAAGGAAAATCAGCAGGGAGACGATGTAGCGAGTGATTTCCCGCACCTCGTCGATCCGCTGCGCAACGGATTCAAGGATCGACCGGGTCGAGGTCGTGTTGATCTGCATCCGTTTGTCGCGCCGCGACCGCAACAGCGTCGCCAGCGGCGCCAGCAGCTGCGGCGGTGCGGCCCCCGCACCCTGATCGCCCTTGGCGGTAAAGCGTTCGATCCAGCGCACAGACACCATCAGCTGCGCCACCTGCCAGAAACAGGCCAGCACACCGACGACGAAAACCGCACCGATGAAGGCGTTCAGGTAGGGGTTTGACTGAAAGACAGGCAGCACCCGCGGCAAGGCAAGAAAGCCGCCAAAACCGGACAAGCCAAGAACCGCCAGCATGAGAAGCACCTGGCGGATCGGCTGACTGAAATGTGGCTCGGCCTCGAGGTCGGGCTCGCCCATCGGACACCTGACGCTTGTTTACTGCGCTATACCTAGATGTTTAGCGCCGCCTCGCCAAGGAGTTATGAACAATTCCCCGTGGGTTGGCGGCAAAAGACCCGTTTGCGCAACAGTTACCCGGCGTCACCAAATTCCGCCGCCACCAACGTCGCATAAAGACCGATCCCGGCGGGGCAGCGCCGCTAATTCTTGGGCGGTCTACGACAGGATGATTCCACCATGCACCAGCAACACCAACTTGTCTGCCCGCGCCTCCGGATCGACAGGCTGACGCGGCGGGTGACGACCGGCAATCTCCCGCAGCCGCGCGTGGAACCGCTGCCGCCAGTTCAAGCACCGCGCCCGTGAACAGACACCCGGCCAGACGGCTAAGGTGTCACCTACCTACACCCGTTAAACTTCGAACCGGACCTGACCTGACCTTGGGCAACTGGCAGACGCGCCTGCGCTGCACCCGCCCCAACACGGCGGCGATGGACAAGATCGCGCCTTATCGCCTGAGCGACACCCTCCCTTCTTTGGGCTTCCAAATACCCTCGGGGGAGTCGACCGCAGGGAGACGGGGGCAGCGCCCCCTGCTTGATCATCATAGGCCTTTCGGCTTCCTGATGCCCCTGTCGACACCCAAACTGCGCGAACAGGTCCCCCGGTTCAGTCGGTGATCAGGGCTGACATCTGTGCCGCAGCTTCCCGCAAAGAGCCCAGGTGGTCCATCAGGTCTTCGACGGAAAACCGTTGCGTCGGGGCGTGAAAGGACAGCGTGGCGGTCAGCCGCCCGTTCTGGTCGACGATCGGCACCGCAAGGGCAACCATGTCCTCCATGAATTCTTCACGGTCCAGCGAATACCCCTTGCTGCGGATCTCCTTCAACTCGCGGACCAGCGCATCGCGGTCGGCAATCGTATGCGGTGTCCGTGCGATCAGGTCGATTGAATCCAGGTAGCTGCGCAGGTGGTTGGCGGCCAGCGTGCTGAGGTACATCTTGCCGCTGGCGGTACAGTAGAACGGCACGCGCGTGCCGGTGGGCAACTGGATGCGCAGCGGCCATTCCGTCTCCACCCGCTCAATGTAGATCATCGCATCCCGGTCAGGCAGGGCGACGTTGCAGGTCTCGCCGATCTCGCCACTCAGCTTTTTCAGGATCGCCTGCCGGGCAGTCCGGATGCGCAACGACGACAACACCCCACCCGCCAGGGTCCGCAGGCGAGGGCCGGGCGAATAGCTTCGCCCATCCACGTCCCGTTGCAGGAACCCCTCTTCTTCCAGCGTGGAAAACAGCCGGTGGATGGTGGGTTTCGGCAGGCCGAGAACCTCATTGACCTGGGTGGGGGTGACAGGCACCCCCGCCCGGGCAATTTCCTCGATCACCACCAGAAGGCGGAGATTGGTGGGGATCGTTTCGGTCTTGTCGCCATCCATGCAGCGCGCACCCTTATCTGTTCGGCAGCAGCGCCGTCGACAGGACCGGAACAAGCGCCACGATGATCCAGACCGCGATCAGTGCGGCAAGGTAAGGCACCGTATAGCGCAGCAGGCGGAAGTATGGAACGCCGGTCACCCCCGATGCGACATAGAGGTTCAGACCGTAGGGCGGCGTGATGAACCCGATGGAGGCACCTACAAGGAAGATCACCGCGAATTGCACCGGCTCGACCCCGATAGAATGCGCAATCGGCGCAAGTATGGGGGCAAGGATGATCGTGACAGGCAGGCTTTCCAGCACCATCCCGGTCACGAAGACGATGGCCATGGCCGTGAACAGGATGGCATAGTAGCCGCCCATCGAGGTCACGAAATCCCCGATGATCTGTTGCGCCCCCAGGATCGACAGGATCTGCTGCATCACGACCGACACGGCGATCAGCGGCGCAAGGATGCCGGTGATCTGCGCCGAACGCATGGTGATCGACGGCAGCTCCAGCGGGCTGAAACCGCGCACCACCAGCATTTCGGAATAGCTGCGCTCGGACACGTCCGGGCGTTCGGTGCGGCCATGGTTCACCCAGCGGTGCAGCGGCAGGCAGACAAAGCCCACGATGACGCAGAAGCCCACGGTCACGCCCGCCGCCTCTGTCGGAGAGAACTTGCCCGTATAGATGCCCCAGAGCACAAGGCCGATGGCAAAGAAGCCAAGCCATGCGCCGATGGCCGTCTTGATGATCCGCGACGGCGACAGGCCGATCAGGTAGCCCCAGCCGTTTTTCCAGCAGACAAGGAAACAGGCCAGCATCATCCCGCCGACCATCATCGTTCCGGGGATGATCCCGGCCACGAACAGGTCCGAGATGGGGAGGTTCATCAGGAACCCGTAGACGATGAAGATGATGGAAGGCGGGATGATGATGCCGACGGTCCCACCCGCTGCCGCGGTGGCCGCCGAGAAACGTTCGTCATAGCCACCCTTGACCATTTCCGGGTGCAGCATCGACCCGATGGTGGCGGTGGTGGCAGAGTTGGAGCCCGAGATCGCCGCGAACAACCCGCAGGCGCCAAGGCTGGCCATGGCAAGGCCGCCGCGGATCCAGCCAAGGCAGGCATAGGCGAAATCGGACAGGCGCCGGGCGATGCCCGACCGGTTGATCAGGTCGCCGGTCAGGATGAACAGCGGCATGGCCAAGAGGGCAAAACCGTCGGTAAAGACATCCGCCAGCGCCGCGCCGATGTTGTCCAGCGGCATAGCCAGCACGAACGACATGCCCACGACCCAGTAACCGATGACCAGAAAAACCGGCACGCCCAGCATGAACAGAAAGGTGACGCCGATGGAAAGCAGCGTGATGATGGTTCCGTCGGACATGGTCAGTCGCCTCCGATTACGGCTTGTTCGATCAGGGTGCGGCCCGCGCGATAATTGGCGAGATCGCTGAACAGGTTCTCCAGAACCCGGGCGACCAGCAGCACAAAAGCCACCGGCACCGACAGCAGGAACCACCATTGCATGACATTGTCCGTGCCCAGCATGATCTGGAAATTCGCGGCAGAGTTCACCGCCACACGCGTTGAGGTGACGGTCACGATCCAGGCAAAGCCGACCCACAGCACGGCGTCCAGCAACAGGCAGGCGATCTGACCGATGCGGGGCATGGCGGTGCGGAATTCCGAAAACGCCAGGTGCGTGCGCAGCTTGACGTTATAGCTGCACCCGAACCACGTCATGATGAGGAAAAGGAAAGGCGGCAGCGTGGTGGACCACGGCGCCTGCTCCTGCAGGACAAAACGGCGAAAGACCTCGACAAAGATGATGCCGCCGATGGCGAGGTAGGACACGACCATGACAGTGGATTCGAGATTGCGTTCCACCCACGGCAGAAAACGATAGACGGCCTGCATGACCAATCCAAAGACCAGCAGCGCAATCAACCCGATCGGCCAGATCGCGGGCTGGCGCAGGGCCTCGCTCAACATCCATGAATCGCCCGAAGATAGCGCCGACAGGATCTCTGCCGTGCCCTGAAACCAGCCGGTCATACCCAAACTCCTCCTTTTGGGTCGTTATGTGGAATGCGCGCCTCTCCTCCGGCGCGCGGGATCAGAGTGGGCCGGAGATCTCCGGCCCACAAGGCACCGCCTCAGGCGGACCGCCACCAACGGCGCGGCTCGACGTTTTCGGGCAGCGTGTCCTTGGGGATCTGGCGGGCGACATCGTAGATTTCCTGATAGGTGTCGATGCCACCGGCCCAGTTGTTCAGGCGCTCGCGCCATTGTGCCCAAGGCTCGGGGTTGAACTCGGGCGAGCTCATTTCCTCGGCCATCTTGATCTGGTCGTCGGGCAGGAAGGCCGGGCGGACGCCTTCCTTGACAAAGATCGTATCGGGCAGCTGCGGATCGCTGAAGCCCACGGTCTTGACCAGCGCGGCCTCGTTCGCGGCCTGCACATGGACCTGTGCGAGGTAGGCGGATTCCATGACGGCGTCCTGCAGCGCACCGTCAAGCGAGTCGAAGACCTTGGCCGACATCGAGGTGTGCTCTGTGCCGCAGAAGAATTTCAGATCCACCGACTGGCTGACCACCGGTGCCATGTTGGCGTAGGCCACGGCCGAGGCCCATGTCTCCGCGCCGTCGATCAGGCCCTGCTTCAGCCCGTCCAGCGTTTCTTCCCATGCAACGGGCACCGGGTTCAGGTTCAACAGTTGCATCGCGATGCGGCCCAGCTGGGTGCCGGTGACGCGGTTCTTGGTGCCGAACAGTTCTTCGAGCTTGGTGACCGTGGGCTTGTCCTCGAACGACTTGCCCATCTGCAGACCGCGCAATTCGCAGTGCGAAAACAGGAATTTCAGCCCGTGTCGCTTTTCCAGCGGGTCGCGCAGGATGCGCTGCGATTCAGGGCTGTAGAGGAAATGGTACTGCGACGCGCGGCTGGGGAACATGTAGGCATAGTCCAGCACGTTCAGATAGGGCGCCCCCCCGGCCGAGTTCTGGGTCGAGGCAGCATACATGTCCACGATGCCGATCTGGGTCTTCTCGACGCAGTTCAACTGACCGCAGATCTGGTTGTCCCCGATGAATTCCACGCGGATCTCGCCATCGGTCCTCTCCTCCAGGTCCCGAGCGAATTCCAGAACGCCGGCGCGTTCGATCAGCAGGTTGCGCGCGTTGAAGCCCGACGCGCCCAGTTTCAGCGTGTGCTTCGGCTCCTTGCCGAACCGCTTGGTGTAGGTGGATTCCGCAGCCGCCGCCAGCGACGGAAGCGATGCAACCCCGGTCAGCGCTCCCGCGCCCAGCACCACAGAAGACAGGCCGAACTGACCCGATAGTCGAAACAGATCCCGGCGGGAAATCCCGCTCAGCGTTTTCGAGACTTTCATGTTTTCCTCCCTGTTTTTGCAAAATTGATACTTGCAGTCTCAATATTGGTGGATTTATGCATGTTTTGGCAAGAAGAAATTTTCGAAGCGACCAAGGCTTCATCGGGAGGAGCGTGAAATGACTGATTTATCGGCAGATTTCGTGATCGTCGGCGCAGGATCCGCGGGCTGTGTCATCGCGAATCGCCTCTCGGCCGATCCCCGGAACCGCGTCATCCTGCTCGAAGCGGGGGGCCGCGACTGGAACCCGTGGATCCATATTCCGGTCGGTTACTTCAAGACGATGCACAATCCTTCGGTGGACTGGTGCTACAAGACAGAGCCCGATCCCGGCCTGAACGGCCGTCGCCTCGACTGGCCCCGGGGCAAGGTTCTGGGCGGATCCTCGTCGCTGAACGGGCTGCTCTACGTGCGCGGCCAGCCGCAGGATTACGACCGCTGGCGCCAGATGGGCAATCCGGGCTGGGGCTGGGACGAGGTGCTGCCACTGTTCAAGCGGTCCGAAACCAACGAACGTGGCGCCGATGACTTTCACGGCGACAAGGGCGGGCTATCGGTGTCGAACATGCGCATCCAGCGCCCGATCTGCGACGCCTGGGTCGCTGCCGCGCAGGCGGCGGGTTATGCCTTCAACCCCGATTACAACGGCGCGACGCAGGAAGGCGTGGGATACTTCCAGCTGACCACCCGCAAGGGGCGGCGCTGTTCCTCAGCCGTGGCCTTCCTCAACCCCGCGCGCAAACGCGAGAACCTGACCATCGTCACCGGGGCGCATACCCAACGCGTGCTGATCGAAAATGGCCGGGCCACCGGCGTCGTCTATCGCGACCGGGCAGGAAACGAGCAGACAGTCCGGGCCCGGGCAGAAGTCATCCTCTCCGGCGGCGCCATCGGCTCGCCGCAGATCCTGATGCTGTCGGGTATCGGAGAGGCCGAACACCTGCGGGATCACGGGATCGAGGTGCGCCACGACGCCCCCGCCGTGGGCCGCAACATGCAGGACCACCTGCAGGCCCGGCTGGTGTTCAAATGCAATGAACCCACCCTGAACGACGAGGTGCGCAGCCTGTACAATCAGGCCCGGATCGCCCTGAAATACGCGATGTTCCGCGCCGGTCCCATGACCATGGCCGCCAGCCTTGCCACCGGGTTCATGCGCACGGGCGATCATGTGGAGACCCCCGACATCCAGTTCCACGTCCAGCCCTGGTCCGCCGACAGCCCCGGCGAAGGGGTGCACCCATTTAGCGCCTTCACCATGTCGGTCTGCCAGTTGCGCCCCGAAAGCCGGGGGGAAATCCGGCTGCAATCGGCCAGCGCCGCCGATCATCCGCGCATCATCCCCAATTACCTCTCCACCGAAACCGACCGCCGCACCATAGTGGCCGGTGTCAACGTCGCCCGGCGGATCGCCCGTCACGCGCCGCTGACTTCCAAGATTTCCGAGGAATTCCGACCCACCGCCGCGCTCGACATGGACGATTACGAGGGCACACTGGACTGGGCGCGCAACAACTCGACCTCGATCTATCACCCGACAGGCACCTGCCGCATGGGACCGGACAAAAGCGACGTGGTCGATGCGCGCCTGCGCGTGCGCGGCGTTGCGGGCTTGCGGATCGCGGACTGCTCGATCATGCCAGAGATCGTTTCGGGCAACACCAACGCCCCCGCCATCATGATCGGGGAAAAGCTGTCGGACATGGTGATCGAGGACAGCAAACAGGCCAAGGCACCGGCAATGGCCTGAACGGCGTAAACTGGACTGAAGGCCCCTGCCGGACTGGCCCTACTCTTGCCCGGCAGGTGGGATCAAACACACTTCCAAGCGAACGGAGAAAACCCATGCAAATGACGACCGAAGAAGCCTTTGTGAAGGTTCTGCAGCGCCACGGGATCGAGCATGCCTTTGGCATCATCGGTTCGGCGATGATGCCGATCTCGGACCTGTTTCCCCAGGCGGGCATCACCTTCTGGGACTGCGCGCATGAGGGCAGCGCGGGCATGATGTCGGATGGCTACACCCGCGCCACCGGCAAGATGTCGATGATGATCGCGCAGAACGGCCCCGGCATCACCAACTTCGTCACCGCCGTCAAAACCGCCTATTGGAACCACACGCCGCTGCTGCTGGTCACGCCGCAGGCCGCCAACAAGACCATCGGCCAGGGCGGCTTTCAGGAAGTCGAGCAGATGAAGCTGTTCGAGGACATGGTCGCCTACCAGGAAGAGGTCC